>NZ_JBMDJQ010000012.1:0-147625 GCF_057809275.1 Pseudomonas sp. FG36 | reverse complement strand
AAGGGCGGAAAGGTGAATAAGCGTCGACATCGCAAATGAATGCGCATACAACTTCCAACACCAACTAACCAAACAACCAAACAACCAAACAACCAAACACCCAAACACCCAAACACCCAAACACCCAAACACCCAAACAACGCTACCCCAAAAAAACTCAAAGCCGCTGAAGAATCAACTCCCCCGAGGCCCCAGCCAACCCAGGCTGCCCGGCCTGCCCAGGCCGCCCATTTCCCCCCGCATCGGTCCGATAAACCAGACACCCCTTACTGACCCCACCCGCCCCGGCCTTCCCGGCAGCCCCCGCCTTACCAGGCGCACCACCATCAAGCCGTACCACAATCCGCTCCTGCGCAAACCCTTCAGGCACCGCCAGACGAACTCGCCCACCGGGCGCCCCATCATGCCCGTTGCCACCATCATCACCATTAGCACCACGACTGGCCTGCCCCCAGGTGCAGCCCCCGGGCTTGCCATTAGCGCCGTCGAGCCCGACATACCCCGGCGCCCCAGCCCCGCCCCGGGCGTCGATCGATAGCCGCTCCGCCTCCAGCGCCTGCAGCCGCAGATCCAGGTTACGCCCCGGCCGCGCGGGCCGCTCGTAGCTTCCGGGCGCCCCTGGCGCACTGAATTCGCTGCCCTCGCCCAGCCGAGCCGTCAACGCCTCGATGCTCAGGTCGCGCTCGGCCGGCGCGATGGCGATGCGCGCATCGCGCCCCAGTTCGAGCCGGTCGATCTTCAGCTCGGTAAGGCTGGCCGGTAGCAACAGGGTGGCCGAGTCCGCCACCCGCAGGTGCTCCAGGTGCACGCTCGCCGCCTTGTTCGGCAGGCGCAGCATCGAATGGGCAACAACCTCCAGGCTTTCGGCCTGGGCCAAGGGTGTGACCATTACGGCCAGCAAAATCAGTTTACGCATGGCTCGGCGCCTCCTGCGACCGGGGGATGGACATGACATGGAAGATACCGGTCAACAGAATCTGCAGGCGGTCGAACCAGCGGTGGCTGCGCCCGCGCAGGCTGCCGTTGAAGAACAGCACCTCAAGCACATGCAGCGACAGCAGGACGATACCTGCGGCATTGATCAGCAGATTGAGCGGCAATGGCTGCGGCATGAACTGGTTGAACAGCACCACACCCCAGAACGCCACCGTCAGAGCCTTGCCCAGGCCCAGGATGAACTTCATACCCCGCCCCCATGATTTATTGTTATGCCGGCGCGGTCCGTTCGAGCGGACCGCGTCGGCAACAGTAACCCTACTGCCGGGGCATGCGCCAGAGGGGTCAGTTCAGGTGCAGTTCCACCCGTCGGTTGCGCGAACGACCTTCGTCGGTGTCGTTGTCGGCCACCGGCTCACTCTCGCCACGGCCCTGGCTGGTCACCTTGTTCGGTGCCAGGCCCTGGCTGATCAGGTACTCGGCAACACCGCTGGCACGGCGTTCGGACAGGCGCTGGTTGTAACTGTCGGAGCCCACGCTGTCAGTGAAACCGATCACCTTGACACTGGCCACACTGGGGTCGTTGAGCTTGGGCAGCAAGCCCTGCAGGCGCTGCTGGGCACCTTGGGTGAGTTCGGCGGAGTCGAAGGCGAACAGCACCTGGCCCTGATCATCCAGCGTGATCACCTCTGGGGTCGCCGCAGGCTCTGGCTGCGGTGCGGTGGCTGGATACTGCGGCAACGGGCAGCCCATATGGTTGACCTGGGTACCGGCCGGGGTATCCGGGCAACGGTCGCGGCGGTCGAAAACGCCATCGCCATCCTCGTCGCCATCCTGGGCATAACAGATCAGACCACCGGCGATCGCACCGGCAACGCCGGCACCAGCCGCCCAGCTGGAACTTTCGATGGCGCCCAGGCCGCCACCGACCAGGCCGCCAAGCAGGCTGCAGATGGGCCAGGTCCTTTGATTGAGGGGCGCGCTGCCATCGCTGTGTGTGGCGCAGCCTGCCAGCAGGCTCGTGGCCACCACCAACGGCAGTGCCGCTTTCGACAAAACACGCATGGTGAATGCTCCTGTGTCACCGGCCGCTACCGGTCACACAGGAGTAAAGACGTGCCCACGCCACTTCTCAAGGCGCGGGCACATCGCCGTCAACGCTGGATCTTGATCTCGGTTCGACGGTTCATGGCACGCCCGTCGGCGGTGGCGTTGTCGGCGACCGGCTGCGTTTCACCCGCCCCCACCACCGAGACGAAGCTGGCGCGCGGCACACCGCTTTCGACCAGGTAGTTGGTCACCGACTGGGCGCGGCGCTCGGAGAGCTTCTGGTTGTAGCTGTCGGAGCCAACGCTGTCGGTGTGGCCGGAAACGCTCAGGCGCGCGCTCGGGGCTTCCTGCTTGAGGCGCGTGGCGATGGTGTTCAGGCGCTCTTTGTAGGTGGCCGTCAGGCGTGCCGAGTCAAACTCGAAATGCACGTCACGGATGACGATGACTTCTTCCTTCTGTACCACGACCTCCTCGACCACCGGCGCCGGCTCCGGCGGGCAGCCATTGGCGTCGACCTGCACGCCGCGCGGGGTGCCCGGGCACTTGTCGCGGCTGTCCGGGACGCCATCGCCGTCTTCGTCACCGTCACCATGGGCCCAGCAGTAACCCGCCGCCAGGCCGCCACCGAGCAAGGCGCCCCAGCCAGCCCAACTGGAGCTCTCGATCGCGCCCAGGGCCGCGCCGCCCACGCCCCCGACGGCAGCACACTTCGGCCAGTCGGTTTTCTGCAAACCTGCACAACCAGTCAACACACTGGTGAGCAGAACCAGGGGTATCGCTGTGCGTACTATGCTCATCTTGTTGCTTCTCCTAGGGGGAATCGGTAGAAAACCGATGCTCTGGGAGTAAAGACCGGCGCTTCCCGCTCTGCCAGCAATAAGCCACGCCGCAGCGGCGCGCCCCTTTGCCCGCTGGCCTGGGACCGTTAGTCTTGAGCGACCTGAACGAGGAATGGCAATGACCGACGCTTTCTCCCAACGCACGCCCCAGCAGGCACTGGCCGCCCTGCTGGAACGCTTCACCCCGCGCCACTTGCTGCTGGTGGGCAGCCGCTTCCCAGCTCTGGAAGCCTTCGCCGCCGCCCATCCCGATACCCGCATCGAAGTCGCAGCACCCGGCCCGCTGCCCGCCGAACAGGCCGCCCGGCGCTTCGACCTGGCGGTACTGGTCGATTGCCTGGAGCACCTGCCCAAGCGCACCGGCCTGGAGCTGCTGGGCGGCATCCGCAACCTCAACGCCAGCCGCGTCGCAGTACTGGCCGACCTGACCGCCTGCGGCTGGCAGCCCACCGATTTCTACTCGCTGGCGCTCTCGGCCAGCGAGCAGTTCCAGCGCGATGAACAGGTATTGAGCCTGTTCACCTATGATCTGCATGACTACAAACAAGTCCCGGACTGGCTCAATGCCAAGTTCTGGGCCAACCCCGAAAACTTCGGCAAGTACTGGTGGTGACCGAATGAGTGTCTCGATCTGCCCCTGCGGCAGTGGCAACCTGCTCGATACCTGCTGCGGGCACTATCACAGTGGAACACCAGCGCCGGATGCCCAGACGCTGATGCGTTCACGCTACAGCGCCTATGTGCTGGGCCTGGTGGATTACCTGGTGGCCACCACCCTGCCGGCCCAGCAACCAGGCCTGGACCGCGCCGCCATGGCGGCCTGGAGCGCGCAGAGCACTTGGCTCGGCCTGGAGGTGGAGGACGCCGAGGTGCTGGGCGGGCAGCCCGAGCATGCCTTCGTCACGTTCACCGCGCGCTGGCACGACCTCGAGGGCGATCACCAGCACCGCGAGCGCTCGGCATTCGTCCAGCATGCCGGACGCTGGTATTTCATCGACCCGACCGCGCCCCTCAAGGCCGGACGCAACGACCCCTGCCCCTGTGCCAGCGGGCAGAAGTTCAAGAAATGCTGCGCCAGTTACTTCGGTAGTTGAGCATGCGCACCCTGGCCCGCCTGCTCTCGCTCAGCCTGCTGCTGTGCGGGTTGGCGGGCTGCGTCAGCTGGGGCAGTGATACCTGGCGCGAACCACAGTTGCACCTGCTCGAGGTGGAACCGGTGAAGGTGCGCCTGCACCAGCAGGAGTTCGTTCTGCACCTGCGGGTCGACAACCCCAACGACAGCCGCCTGTTCATCCGCCACCTGGCCTATTCTGTACGCCTCGGCGACCTGTTGCTGGCCGAAGACGAGGCCAGCCTGTGGCGCAGCGTTGGCGGCCATGCCCGGCGCACCTTCAAGGTCACCGTGCGGACCAATCTCTGGCAGCACCTGAAGCCTCTGGCAAAGCTGCTCAAGAGCGGGCAACCCGTGCAGTATCAACTGCGCGGCGAGCTGGCCACCGGGCTGATCGTGCATCGGGACCTGCACTTGAGGCAAAGGGGTGAGATAATCCCCGGCGATCTTAAACCGGAGTAACGCTGCAATGACCCAACAACCCCATGTCCATGGCCCCGACTGCGATCACGATCACGGTCACGACCATCACCACGACCACGGCCATGTGCACGGCCCGCACTGCAACCACGGCCACCAGGAGCCGGTGCGCAACGCCCTGAAGGACGTCGGCCGCAACGACCCTTGCCCATGCGGCAGCGAGAAGAAATTCAAGAAGTGCCACGGCGCCTGATCGACCTCAGCGCACGTGATCAGGGCCAAGACCAGTCCCAGGCAAATCGTCGCGGGAACGGGCTTGGCCCATGATCAACCCGCTCCAGCATGACCACTGGTAAATAAAGCTCCCCGGCACCTTGCACGGCGACTGCGCGCTCACTACCTTAGCGCCTTTCAGAACCCCGCCACGCCCCGCAGGAATCCAGCCATGGCCGCCCCCGTCCTTCCACCCTTCCCTCTCCGCCTCGGCAGTGCTGCCGCGTTGCTTGGCCTGCTCGCGCTGGGCGGCTGCCAGATGGGTGGCTACCAGGACAGCGTCCTGCCCAACAGCGGCGTGCAACCGCTCAAGGGCCTGGCGCAGAACGTCTCGGTACGGCGTAACGCCATGGGCGCGCCGCTGATCGAAAGCAGCAACTTCCATGATGCGCTGTTCAGCCTGGGCTACCTGCATGCCGGGGATCGCATCGAGCAGATGGTCGCCATGCGCCTGCTGGCCCAGGGGCGCCTGGCCGAGCTGGCGGGAGCCGACGCCCTGGAGATCGACCGGCTGATGCGCGCGGCCAACCTCAAGCAGGGTGCCGGCCAGCTGTATGCCGATGCTTCGCCGCGCCTGAAGCGCTTCTTCGAAGTCTATGCCCGCGGGGTCAACGCCTACCTGTTCCGCTATCGCGACAAGTTGCCGGGCGAACTCGCTCGCAGCGGTTATCGCCCGGAATACTGGAAACCCGAGGATTCGGCGCTGATCTTCAGCCTCTACGCCTTCAGCCAGTCGGTGAACCTGCAGGAGGAACTGTCGGCATTGACCCTGGCGCAGAAGGTCGGTGCCGACAAGCTGGCCTGGCTGCTGCCCAGTGCTCCGGACGAGCCCCTGGCCGAAAGCGAAGTCGACAAGCTCAAGGGCCTGAACCTGGCCAGCCAGCTGCCGGGCCTGGGCGCGCTCGCCGCCACTGGCCAGCAATTGGCCGACCTCGGCCTGCTGGGCGCCCCCGGCTCGAGCAACCTGGCCCTGTCGCCCCAGCGCAGCCGTGCCGGCAAGAGCCTGCTGGCCAGCGACAGCCGCGCTGCCTGGGCACTGAGCCCGGTGCAGATCCACACCGGCAAGTATCAGGTCGCCGGCCTATCGCTGCCGGGGCTGCCGATCGTGCTGGCCGGCTACAACGGCAAGCTGGCCTGGAGCAGCAGCGCGGTGATGGCCGACAACCAGGACCTGTTCCTCGAGCAGGTGCGCCGCCAGGGCAGCCAGCTGACCTACCTCGCCGAGGGCAAGTGGCAACCGGCGCGTGCCCGCAACGAGACCTTCTTCGTTCGCGGCCAGCGCCCTCAGCGCGAAGTGATGTACGACACTCGCCACGGCACCCTGTTGCCGGGGCATGGCAGCTTGGCCCTGGCCCTGCATCTACCGCTGCTCAAGGACGATCACAGCCTCGATGCGCTGTTCGACCTGACCCGCGCGCAAAACATCGAGCGTGCCTTCGACAGCACCCGCGAGGTCGGTGCGGCAGCGCTGAACTTCGTGTTCGCCGAGCCCCAGCATATCGGTTGGCAGGTCAGCGGACGCTATCCCAACCGCCGTGAAGGCCAGGGCCTGCTGCCCTCGCCGGGCTGGGACGGGCGCTATGACTGGGATGGCTACGCCGATGCGATGCTGCACCCCTACGATCAAGACCCGCCCGCCGGCTTCATCGGCCACGCCAACCAGCGCAGCCTGCCCAAAGGCTACGGCATGCAGCTGTCGAGCAGTTGGTACTACCCAGAGCGTGCCGAACGCTTGGCCCAGTTGGCCGTCAACGGTCGTCACGACAGCCGCAGCCTGATGGCCCTGCAGAACGACCAGGTGACACTGCTGGCCGACAAGCTGAAGCAGATGTTCGACGCCCCCGGCATGGCCCAGCCGCTCAAGCAGGCCATCGACACCCTGCCTGGCGCCCAGCGCGACAAGGCTCGCGATGCCCTGGCGCGGCTAAAGGCCTTCGATGGCCGGCTAAGCCCGGTGTCGGCCGATGCCGCCTTGTACGAACTGTTCCTCCAGGCAGTCACTCGCCAGACCTTCCTCGATGAACTGGGCCCGGAATCCAGCCCGGCATGGCAAGCGTTCATCGGCAATGCCAAGCTTTCCTACTCCGCCCAGGCCGACCACCTGCTGAGACGCGAGGACAGCCCCTTCTGGGACGATCGCGGCACGCCGCAAAAAGAAGACAAGCCCACCATCCTCGCCCGCAGCCTGGCTGCGGCGGTGGATGCCGGCACCACACAACTCGGCGCCGACCGCCGTGCCTGGCAGTGGGGCAAGCTGCATCAGTACCGCTGGCCGGCACCGGCCTATCACGGCCTGGGCGACAAGCTCGAGCGCGCGCCCCTGGCGGCGGGTGGCGACTTCAGCACCCTGGCCCTGACGCCTTATGCCTGGGGGAGCAGCTTCGACACCCAACTGCCGGCCTCGGCGCGGATGATCGTCGATTTTGGGCAGACCGAACCGCTACAGGTGCTAACCAGCAACGGCCAGTCCGGCAATCCGGCCAGCCGCCATTACAACGATGGGCTCGATGCCTGGTTCAAAGGCCGCTTCACCAGCCTGCCGCTGCAACCGCAGAATTTTGCCCGGGCCTACGGTAGCCAGCGGTTGACGCTGGTGCCTGGCAAATAGGCCTTCGCGCCCCACGGAAGTAGCTTCCTGGCGCAGCATCTGCGCCAGGAAGGAACCTCTCGGATCATCTTCAGGCAGCTACCACCGCGAGTTCTATGCGTTGCCCCAATACATGCAAGGCATGCTCGACCTGCTCGATCTTGGAGCGATGCAGCAAATCAACCAGCCGGTCCACCTGCGGCCGATTAACGCCAAGCCGTCGGGCCATTTCGGTCTTGGTCACGTTCTGAGCGACCATGGTGTTCCACAGCGCCGCCTTGGCCGCGGCCAGCGCCGGCAACCTGACAATGGCCTCGGCTGACTGCACTGGTGTCGGCAACGGAATGGCTGCCCGACGCTCCACGTATAGGGAAAGCGCTGACTCCAGGGCATCCACTGCATCGAACAATGCTTCATCGAGCGTATCGCCCGCACTGGCCATCTCAGGTATATCCGGACAACTGATCCAGACACTGCCTGTATCACGGTGCACGTTTACCGGATAGTCGAAATTCATTTGGAAACCTCGTTGCGTGGTCAGTCGCTCAGTCGCTCAGTCCAAGATCTTTGAGGATCTTCTTCCTCAGCCCCTCCCCTATTTCCTTGGCGCCGTGGTCGGGGAAGATGGTTTGTCGATTGCCCAGGTAAACCTTGAAATGGCTGCCTTTGGCAGGAACGAAGGTGGCTCCCTGAGAACGCAGCCATCGACGTAGTTCACTGTACTTCATGCATGCACCAGGAGAAAAATGCAGCAAACAGGTTGCACTCGCAACATATTTGTTGCTCAGCGCGATGAAGCATCAGTAGACAACACCTGCGGGTTCGGCATTTCCTCATTTCAGGTAGTCCATATCTGAGCTCCACCGTCCGCCCGGCCGATGTGAATAGTGCGCCAACGCCGAAGTTATGCTTCTATCCTTGATCCCGGCCCTTGCCGCACAGCGCTCACATCAGGACCACCATGCACCACTCGACCCACGACCTGCTCTCCCCTGTCCCGGGTATCGCCCGCCAGTTGCACAGCTTCCATTTCGGCCCACGTGGCGCCGGCAAGGTGTACATCCAGGCCTCGCTGCATGCCGACGAGCTGCCGGGCATGCTGGTGGCCTGGCACCTCAAGCAGCGGCTCGCGGACATGGAGCAGCAGGGGCGGTTGCGCAAGGAGGTCATCCTGGTGCCGGTGGCCAACCCGGTCGGCCTCGAGCAGGTATTGCTGGACGCGCCCTTGGGGCGTTTCGAGCTGCAAAGCGGCGAGAACTTCAACCGCAGGTTCGTCGACCTGTCGGACAGCATCGGTGACCAGATCGAAGGCCACCTCTCCCAGGACCCGGCCCACAACCTGGCGTTGATCCGTGAATACCTGCGCCGCGGCCTGGATGCCCACCCCGCGCACACGCCGCTGCAGTCCCAGCGCCTGACCCTGCAGCGCCTGGCCTGCGACGCCGACATGGTGCTCGACCTGCATTGCGACTTCGAAGCCGTCGAGCACCTGTATACCACGCCCGAGGCCTGGCCCGAGGTCGAACCGCTGGCACGCTACCTGGGCGTCCAGGCCAGCCTGCTGGCCACCGACTCGGGCGGGCAATCGTTCGATGAGTGTTTCAGCCTGGTGTGGTGGCAGTTGCAGCAGCGCTTCGGCAAACGCTTCCCGATCCCCCAGGGCAGTTTTTCGGTGACCATCGAGTTGCGCGGCCAGGCCGATGTCAGCCACGCCCTGGCCACCCAGGACTGCCAGGCGATCCTCGACTTCCTGACCCACACCGGGGTCATCGAAGGGCAGCCTGCCCCGTTGCCGGCGCTGCGCCATCCGGCCACGCCACTGGCAGCAGTGGAGCCGGTCATGGCACCGCTTGGCGGGTTGCTGGTGTTCCATGCCAGCCCCGGGCAGTACCTGCAAGCCGGGACACTGATCGCCGAGGTCATCGACCCGCTCAACGACCGGATCACTCCCTTGCGCAATAGCCAGGCGGGGCTGCTCTATGCCCGCAGCATCCGGCGCATGGCCACGGCGGGCATGGTGGTCGCCCATGTGGCAGGCGAGCAGGTCTGTCGCAGCGGTTACCTGCTGGGCAACTGAGCGGCGTCAGGCCACGGGAGCGGGAGGCGGCTCATCGGGCAGGGTCGGTTCGCCCGGCTCCATCGGTGGCTGCTCGCCAGGCTGCGGCGGCTGGGGGGTGTCGGGATCAGGCTGGTGAGGCACGCCGCCAGCGCGCATTGGCAGTGGCGTGTGTATCGGCGGATGGGCCAGCAGCGACCAGGCCAGCAATCCGATCTGGTTCGGCTGCAGGACGGCCAGCTTGGCACTGATTGCGGGGTCAATTTTCATGGAAGGCTCCTGACGAGAGCCGGCGCACGTCATGCGCGCCGGGACTGTTCACTCGTTGGAGTGCCGGGCGCGGAAACAATTCCCGCGCTTTGTCGGCTCAGGTGCGCGGCAAGGTGACGCCGCGCTGGCCCTGATACTTGCCACCACGGTCCTTGTACGATACTTCGCACTCCTCGTCGGACTGCAGGAACAGCATCTGCGCCACGCCTTCGTTGGCGTAGATCTTCGCCGGCAACGTGGTGGTGTTGGAGAACTCCAGCGTCACATGGCCTTCCCACTCGGGCTCGAGCGGGGTGACGTTGACGATGATGCCGCAGCGGGCGTAGGTGCTCTTGCCCAGGCAGATGGTCAGCACGTCACGCGGGATGCGGAAGTACTCGACGGTGCGGGCCAGGGCGAAGGAGTTCGGCGGGATGATGCACACGTCGCTCTTGATGTCGACGAAGCTGCCGGCGTCGAAGTTCTTCGGGTCGACGGTGGCCGAGTTGATGTTGGTGAACACCTTGAATTCGTCGGCGCAGCGTACGTCGTAGCCGTAGCTGGAGACGCCGAAGGAGATGACCCGGCTATCGTGCTCGCCGCGCACCTGGCGCTCGACGAACGGTTCGATCATGCCGTGTTCCTGCGCCATGCGGCGAATCCACTTGTCCGATTTGATGCTCATGGCGGGGTGTCCTGAAGAGTGCAAGGTGAAAAACGAGATGCGCATCTTACCGGTCCCGGCGCGCGGGTTAAAGTTTCCTTGTCCATCCCGCGCCAGACGGGGCCTGCACCGGCCGCCGATCCGAAATTCATCAAAGCGCTCCTTGACCATTGGCAGGTTGTGGAAAGTGGGTTAAGGTGGCGCCACTGTGCTGCACGTGACACCGAGAATCTCTAGTTTGATGCACGATTATCATCGGCCCATCGCTGAATTTTCTGCTCTCTTTGCACTCAGTCCCGGGCAGGGTATTTCCTGACCGTAATCAACTTTGTCCAAGGAGACAGAAACATGTCCAACCGTCAAAACGGTACCGTTAAGTGGTTCAACGATGAGAAAGGCTACGGCTTCATCACCCCTCAGTCGGGTGACGACCTGTTCGTGCACTTCAAAGCCATCCAAGCTGACGGCTTCAAAACCCTGAAAGAAGGCCAGGCTGTTACTTTCGTCGCTACCCGCGGCCAGAAAGGCATGCAGGCTGAAGAAGTTCAGATCGCCTAAGTCGATCTCGCTTCCTCGCTTTCAAAAAAACCCGCCATTGGCGGGTTTTTTTATGCCTGAGCGAATGGTCAGAAGCGATCGGGGGAGCGAGCTTGCCCGCTCCCACATGACTGCCTGAACCTCAATCCTCGCTGATGGTGATGCTCGGCATCGCCGGCGCCGCCGCTTCCTGCAGCACGATCCGCGCCCCCACCTGCCGCGCCAGCTCCTGGTAGACCATGGCGATCTGGCTTTCCGGCTCGGCAATCGCGGTCGGCTTGCCACTGTCGGCCTGCTCGCGGATAAGCATCGACAACGGCAACGATGCCAGCAGCTCGACACCGTACTGGGCCGCCAGCTTCTCGCCGCCGCCTTCACCGAACAGGTGCTCGGCATGGCCGCAGTTGGAGCAGATGTGCACCGCCATGTTCTCTACCACGCCCAGCACCGGGATGTTGACCTTGCGGAACATTTCCACGCCCTTCTTGGCATCCAGCAGCGCCAGATCCTGCGGGGTGGTGACGATGACGGAGCCCGCCACCGGCACCTTCTGCGCCAGGGTCAGCTGGATATCGCCGGTGCCTGGCGGCATGTCGATCACCAGGTAGTCGAGGTCGTCCCAGGCGGTCTGGGTCACCAGTTGCAGCAACGCCCCCGAGACCATCGGGCCGCGCCAGACCATGGGCGTGTTGTCATCGGTGAGGAAGGCCATGGACATGACCTCGACGCCATGGGCCTTGATCGGCACGAACCACTTCTGCTCGCGCACCTGCGGGCGGGTGCCCTCGGGGATGCCGAACATCACACCCTGGCTGGGGCCATAGATGTCGGCGTCGAGTATCCCTACCCGCGCACCCTCGCGGGCCAGGGCCAGGGCCAGGTTGGCGGCGGTGGTCGACTTGCCGACCCCACCCTTGCCCGAGGCCACGGCGACGATGTTCTTGACGTTGGCCATGGCCGGCACCTGAGCCTGGGCCTTGTGCGTAGCGATCACACAGTCAATGCCGACCGAGGCCGAAGTCACGCCGTCGAGGTTCTCGATGGCGGTCTGCAGTACCTGCGCCCAGCCGCCCTTGAACAGCCCGGCGGCATAGCCCAACTGCAACTGCACATTGACTTGCCCACCCTGGATTTCGATGGCGCGCACACAACCGGCGCTGACCGGGTCCTGGTTCAGGTAGGGGTCGGTGTACTGGCGAAGCACGCCTTCGACGGCGGCACGGGTAACGGCACTCATGGAGGCTCCCATTGGCAAACTGAATACGGAACAGGCGCCTATGCTAACCCGTCAATCGTCAGCGGATGCGTTGTTGGGGTGAAATATATTCGCCAGCCCTTTATAGTGGCCGATCACCCTCATTTTTACCCCGTAGCCAGATAAGTAGCCGAGCCACCATGTCCGAGCCACGTCAGATTCTCGTCACCAGCGCCCTGCCCTATGCCAATGGATCGATCCACCTTGGCCACATGCTCGAGTACATCCAGACGGACATGTGGGTGCGCTTCCAGAAACTGCGCGGCAACCAGTGCATCTATGTCTGTGCCGACGACGCCCACGGTTCGGCCATCATGCTGCGTGCTGAAAAGGAAGGCATCACGCCCGAGCAACTGATCGCCAACGTCCAGGCCGAGCACAGCGCCGACTTCGCCGACTTCCTGGTCGACTTCGACAACTACCACTCCACGCACAGCGAGGAGAACCGCGAGCTGTCGAGCCTGATCTACACGCGCCTGCGCGATGCCGGGCATATCGCCACCCGTTCGGTCACCCAGTATTTCGACCCTGAAAAGGGCATGTTCCTCGCCGACCGCTTCATCAAGGGCACCTGCCCCAAGTGCGCGGCCGAGGACCAGTACGGCGACAACTGCGAAAAATGCGGCGCCACCTACGCCCCGACCGAGCTGAAGAACCCCAAGTCGGCGATCTCCGGCGCCACCCCGGTGCTGCGTGACTCCCAGCACTTCTTCTTCAAGCTGCCCGACTTCCAGGCCATGCTGCAACAGTGGACCCGCAGCGGCACCCTGCAGGACGCCGTGGCCAACAAGCTCGCCGAGTGGCTGGACTCTGGCCTTCAGGAATGGGACATCTCCCGCGACGCCCCGTACTTCGGTTTCGAGATCCCGGGCGAGCCTGGCAAGTACTTCTACGTCTGGCTGGACGCGCCGATCGGCTACATGGCCAGCTTCAAGAACCTCTGCGCGCGCCGACCGGAACTGGACTTCGACGCGTTCTGGAAAGAAGACTCCACGGCCGAGCTGTATCACTTCATCGGCAAGGACATCGTCAACTTCCACGCCCTGTTCTGGCCAGCCATGCTCGAAGGCGCGGGCCTGCGCAAGCCGACCGCGGTCAACGTGCACGGCTACCTGACCGTCAACGGCGCGAAGATGTCCAAGTCTCGCGGCACCTTCATCAAGGCGCGCACCTACCTCGACCACCTGCAGCCGGAGTACCTGCGCTACTACTATGCCGCCAAACTGGGCCGCGGCGTCGATGACCTCGACCTGAACCTCGAGGACTTCGTGCAGAAGGTCAACTCCGACCTGGTCGGCAAGGTGGTCAACATCGCCAGCCGCTGCGCCGGTTTCATCCACAAGGGCAATGACGGCGTGATGGTCGCCGGTGACGCCGCACCAGAGCTGACCGAAGCTTTCCTCGCGGCCGCCCCGTCGATTGCCGAGGCCTATGAAGCCCGTGATTTCGGTCGCGCCATGCGCGAGATCATGGCCCTGGCCGACCGTGCCAACGCCTGGATCGCCGACAAGGCCCCGTGGTCGCTGGCCAAGCAAGAAGGCAAGCAGGACGAGGTGCAGGCCATCTGTGCCCAGGGCGTCAACCTGTTCCGCCAGTTGGTGATCTACCTCAAGCCGGTCCTGCCGGTGCTGGCCGCCGACGCCGAGGCCTTCCTCAATGTCGCGCCGCTGACCTGGAACGACCACCAATCTCGCATGGAAAACCACCAGCTCAACCCGTTCAAGGCGCTGATGAGCCGCATCGAACCGGCCAAGGTCGAAGCCATGATCGCCGCCAGCAAGGAAGACCTGCTGGCCGCCGAGGCCAAGACCGCCCCGGCGGGCAATGGCGAGCTGGCCAAGGATCCGCTGTCGGCCGAGATCGAGTTCGACACCTTCGCCGCAGTCGACCTGCGCGTGGCGCTGATCGTCAAGGCCGAAGCCGTGCCGGGTGCCGACAAGCTGCTGCAATTGACCCTGGACATCGGTGACGAGCGTCGCAATGTGTTCTCGGGTATCAAGTCGGCCTACCCGGATCCGTCCCAGCTGGAAGGCCGCCTGACCATGATGGTGGCCAACCTCAAGCCACGGAAGATGCGCTTCGGCGTTTCCGAGGGCATGGTCATGGCAGCCGGCCCGGGCGGCGAGGAAATCTACCTGCTCAGCCCTGACAGCGGTGCCAAGCCAGGCCAGCGCATCAAGTAACCGCCTCAAGTAACTACCATGCCCCGGCCACCTGGCCGGGGCATTTGCATCTGCCGCCCGCTGCCGGATAATGGCGCCATCCTCCCGCCGTCGGCATCTCCATGAGTGACTACGTTCTGGTCCTGGTCAGCGCCGCGCTGGTCAATCACCTGCTCCTGCAGGTAGAGCCGGTCGAGCGTGCGCGCCTGCATGCCCTGGGCCTGTGCAGCGCACTGCTGATACTCGTGGCACTGCCAGTCGGCACCTGGCTGTACCAGCAACTGCTCGTGCCTCTGCAATTGCAGGACCTGCAGCTGTTGATCTTCCTGCCGTTGCTGACGGCATTGGCTTGGGCGCTGCCGAACCTGCTTCAGCGCCTGCGCCCAGACTGGCCTACACAAGGCCTGCCGGGTCTGCTGAGCGCAAATGTCGTGGTGCTAGGCTTGCTGGTGCAGCTGTCCGATGACGACATGTACGGCTGGCGCCTGCTGGCGTGGCCACTTGTTGCCGCTTTGGGCTTCTGGCTCGCGCTGATGCTTTATGCGGACCTGGACATGCGCAGCCGCCAAGCCGAGGTACCCACGGCATTACGCGGCCTGCCTATCCAACTGATCGGTGCCGGGGTGATGGCCATGGCATTTTCGGGACTCAACGGACTGTTCGCCCAATGAACCTGACTCTACACATCGGCGTCTTGCTGCCGGCCCCGCAAAACGCCGCCCGGCGCTACCTCGAGGCACTACAGACCCATGCCGCTACCTGATCCGCGCCTGCGCAGCGCCATGCAACTGGTGCTGCTGGCCTGCACCCCTGGGCTGCTGGCGCTGTTCTGGCTGCATGGCTGGGGCGTGCTGATCAACCTGCTACTGAGCAGTTGCGCGGCGCTGGCCACCGAGGCCTTGCTGCTGAGCTGGCGCAAGCTGCCGGTGGCCTCGGCCCTGGGCGATGGCAGCGCGCTGGTCACCGCCGTCCTGCTGGCCGCGGCCCTGCCCATCCAGGCACCCTGGTGGTTGCCGGCAATTGCAGCCTGTGTCGCCATTGGCCTGGGCAAACAGGCCTTCGGGGGCGTGGGACGCAACCTGTTCAACCCGGCCATGGTGGGCTATGTGTTCGTACTGCTGAGCTTCCCCCTGCAGATGAACCACTGGCCCGGCCAAGCACCCGGATTGCTGGACAGCCTGAACCTGAGCCTGGGTACCGGAGATCGCATCGATGCCTGGGCCAGCCCCACGGTGCTCGACGTACTGCGCCACAACCGCAGCCTGACCATCGACGAGCTGTTTGCCAGCCATTCGGCCTTCGGCCACCTCGGAGGGCGCGCCAGCGAATGGGTCAACCTCGCCTTCCTGCTCGGTGGGTTGTTCCTGATGCAACGCAAGGTCTTCGGCTGGCATGCACCCGTCGGCCTGCTCGGCGCCTTGTTCCTGTTCAGCCTGCTGGGTTGGAATGGCTCCGGCTCCGACTCCAATGGCTCACCATTGCTGCATTTGCTGTCGGGCTCGACCATGCTGGCCGCGTTTTTCATCGCTACCGAGCCAGTATCAGGTTGCAGGCAGCCGTTGGCTCGTCTGCTGTTCGGTGCCGGCGCCGGCTTGCTGATCTACCTGATCCGCACATGGGGCAGCTTCGCCGACGGCACGGCATTCGCGATCCTGCTGATGAACCTTGCCGCACCGTCCCTGGATCGCTGGGCGGAACGCCGCCAGCAGGCCTGCCCATGAATGTCCGCTGGCGCAGCGCCGCATGCCTTCTGCTGCTGGCATTGTTGGCCGTTGCCACGACGCTGGCCTGGCAACGCTTCACGGCCGAACCGATTGCACAGGCTTCGCGCCAGTGGCAGGAACGGCAGTGGCTGGCGGTGCTGCCGCCGGGCAGCTTCGACAACCGGCCCTTGCAGACCCCCTTGGCCCTGGCAGATACCAACCTGCGCCATAGCCGCCTGCTCGCCGGTTACCGTGCCACGCTGGCGGGCAGCCCTACCGCCATCCTGTTGCATAACAGGTTCCAGGGCTATGGCGGCGCCATCGAAATGGTCATCGCCATCGACACCCAGGGCCGCCTGGTGGGCATGCGTGTACTCGAGCAACAGGAAAGCCCAGGCCTGGGCGACCAACTGGCAGACCCGGCGCGTCACTGGCTCGACCAGTTCATCGGCCGGGCACAGCAAGGTACACCCGAGCAGGCCTGGGCGATCAAGCGTGACCAGGGCGCGTTCGATCAACTGGCCGGGGCGACGGTAACTTCTCGGGCAGTCATTGAGGCGATCCAGGATGCGCTGCGCTACTTCGACGATCACCGCCAAGGACTGCTCGGCGAGGCGCGCCCATGAGCAGGTTCTGGTTAGTGATGATCAGCCTGGCACCGTTGCTCGGCGCGACCCGGACCATTGTCCAGGCTATCGCCATCAGCCTTTGCGCTTGCCTGCTGACAGGCCTGCATCAGGCGCTGATGGCACCACTGCGTCGCCACCTTGCCCAGGGCGCCAGCCCGTGGGCGAGCGCTTTATTGGCCGCCACCTTGGTAGCCTGCCTGTACCTGGGGCTGCGGGCATGGGCCCTGCCCCTGGCCGAGGAACTTGCCCTCTACCCCCTGTTGCTGGCGCTGCCCTGCCTGGCCTGCGAACAGTTGCTGCCACAGACTCACCGCTACCGCCAACTGTGCCGCGGCCTGGGTGGACTCTTGGTGGCCAGCCTTGCCCTAGGTATCTGTCGACAAGTGCTCGCCGACGATCTCGGCCTGCACATTGCCACGCTCGCCCCCGGCGCCTTGATACTGCTCGGCCTGCTGCTGGGGTTGTACAATCACCTGCGCCCATCGACCACCTCACCACGCCGTCAAGGAAGCCGTTGACCCCATGAATGCCGCCAAACGCCTGGAGATTTTTCGCAGGCTGCATGAAGACAACCCCGAACCCAAGACAGAACTGGCCTACTCCACCCCCTTCGAACTGCTGATCGCGGTGATCCTCTCGGCCCAGGCGACGGACGTCGGCGTCAACAAGGCCACCGCGCGCCTGTTCCCGGTCGCCAACACGCCGCAGGCCATCCACGCCCTGGGCGTCGAAGGCCTGAGCGAGTACATCAAGACCATCGGGCTGTACAACAGCAAGGCCAGGAATGTCATCGAGACCTGTCGCCTGCTGGTCGAACTGCACGGTGGTGAAGTCCCGCAGAGCCGCGAAGCGCTGGAAGCCCTGCCCGGCGTTGGCCGCAAGACCGCCAACGTAGTGCTCAATACCGCCTTTCGCCAACTTGCCATGGCCGTCGATACGCATATCTTCCGGGTCAGCAACCGCACGGGTATAGCGCCGGGCAAGACCGTTCTGGAAGTCGAAAAGAAACTGCTCAAGTTCGTGCCAAAGGACTATCTGCTCGATGCCCACCACTGGCTGATCCTGCATGGCCGCTATGTCTGCCAGGCCCGAAAACCCCGCTGTGGGAGCTGCCGAATCGAGGACCTGTGCGAATACAAGCTCAAGACCTCGGACGATTGAAGCAATAGCTGACAACAGCACAAGGCGATTGAAAAAATCTTTTTTACCCGCTCTGCGATTCCCGTTATAAGGACGGCCAATGGCCCTTTGGCTTGGAGTAACGCATGAGCACCGATAAAGAAGACCTGGCGAACGACGACGACTTCCAAAGTACGGACGACGACGTGGAGCCGCAGGCCGAACCGGCCAAGACCAACCTGAGCAAGCGCCGCACCATCGACAACATGCTCGAGGAGCGACGCCTGCAGAAGCAACTGGCCGACTTCGACTACGATCTGTAGCGCAGACATGCAAAAGCCTCCTGAACGGAGGCTTTTCAATAGGGTTCAGGCCAGCCCATGGCGCTGGGCGAGTTCGATCAGGTCCACCAACGAGCGGGCATTCAACTTGAGGAGCAGGCGAGTCTTGTAGGTACTGACCGTCTTGTTGCTGAGGAACATGCTGTCGGCGATCTCCTTGTTGCTCTTGCCCCGTGCCAGTTGCTGCAGCACCATCATCTCCCGGCCGGAAAGCCGCTCGACCATCTCCATTTCCGTGGCGCCTCCCGTGCCCGAGCGCCCCTTGTGCAATGCCTGATTGGGGAAATAGCTGTAGCCGGACAGCACGGCCTTGATGGCACTGAGCAGCTCGGTCAACTCCTGTTGCTTGCAGACATAACCTGCCGCCCCCGCTTGCATGCAGCGCATCGAGAAGTGCCCAGGGGCCTGGGAAGTCAGTACCAGTACCTTGCTCGCCGGGCTCGCCAGCGTCATCCGCGCAATCACTTCAAGCCCATCCAGTTTGGGGATCCCGATATCCAGAATGACAATATCCGGCAGATATTCCCGCGTCAGTTGCAGGGCATCCACACCATTGTCACTCTCCGCCACCACTTCGTAGCCATGCCGCTCCATCAGCATGCGTACGGCCAGGCGAATGACCGGGTGATCATCCACGATCAGCACTTTATTCATGCGATTCCCATTGATACGTTATTTTTAGTTCGATAGACCACCACACCCGAGCATAACGATTATTTATGCAGCGGTTTCCCTGGTAAATTCACCGAAAGAAGCGGCCTACAATTAATGGAGATTCTTCCTACGCACTGCCACTTTCACAAAATGTAATAGATGTAGGTTCGTCGCAACGAATCAGAAAGTAACAGCCGGCATAATTGGATCCAAGTGTCATTGAGTCACACTCCATGCAGGAAAATTCGACTGTACATACTGGATAAAGGCAGGCGTTAGAGCTACGACGTGGCCAGAGAGGGAAACAAGGCACGCTTAATACGCTGGGGAAAACACGCTACAGATGGGCAAAGCATCACCAGGCCCTCAGCATGAACCGCGACCCCATCAGTCCATTGACCCTTATCGCTGTCTTTGCCGGCGTAATCGAAGCGTCTGCCCTGGCATCACTCCCGTTCCTCAGCGAAGACAGCCAGACCCTGTACACCTGGTTCCTGGTGGGCTTCCCGTTCTTCCTTACCGTACTGTTCTTTCTCACCCTGAACTTCAACACTCGCTCGCTGTTTGCACCGGACAGGGAGGCCAACAGCGCCCGCAAGCCTGTACACACATCTGCCGCAGGGAGCAAAGGCGCGATGATCATCGCCATTTCCGGAGCCGACAGTCAGAAGATCATCGAAAACCATGTACTGCGAATGATCGACCGCCCCCACGGGCGACAACGACGCTGGGTGCTATACAACCTGGATACGCGCACCTGCATCCATCTCTCAGCCGCGCCCATGCAGGATGACGAGAGCCCGTCCACCACCCAGGCAGAAACCCAGGCATGAAAAAACCCGGCCTAGGCCGGGTTTCTTCTTACGCTCGAGGCAGCTTACAGCAGCGAACGGCCTTTGTTGGCCGCGATACGCATACGCAATGCATTGAGCTTGATGAAGCCTGCGGCATCGGCCTGGTTGTAAGCCCCGCCGTCTTCCTCGAAGGTCGCGATGTTGGCATCGAACAGCGAATCGTCCGACTTGCGGCCCACGACAGTGACATTGCCCTTGTACAGCTTCAGGCGGACAACGCCATTCACGTTGAGCTGCGAGGCATCGATCATCTGCTGCAGCATCAGACGCTCCGGGCTCCACCAGTAGCCGGTGTAGATCAGGCTGGCGTACTTGGGCATCAGCTCATCCTTCAGGTGAGCGACTTCGCGGTCCAGGGTGATCGACTCGATGGCGCGGTGAGCCTTGAGCATGATGGTACCGCCCGGGGTCTCGTAGCAACCGCGCGACTTCATGCCGACATAGCGGTTCTCGACGATGTCCAGGCGACCGATGCCGTTGGCGCCGCCAATGCGGTTGAGGTCGGCCAGCACGGTGGCCGGGGTCTTCTCGACGCCGTCGATGGCGACGATGTCACCGTTGCGGTAGGTCAGCTCGATGTAGGTGGCCTGGTCCGGGGCGTTCTCCGGGGAGACGCTCCATTTCCACATGTCTTCCTCGTGCTCGGTCCAGGTATCTTCCAGGACACCGCCTTCGTAGGAGATGTGCAGCAGGTTGGCGTCCATCGAATACGGCGACTTCTTCTTGCCGTGACGCTCGATCGGGATGCCGTGCTTCTCGGCGTAATCCATCAGCTTCTCGCGGGACAGCAGGTCCCACTCACGCCATGGCGCGATGACCTTGACGCCAGGCTTGAGCGCGTAGGCGCCCAGCTCGAAACGTACCTGGTCGTTGCCCTTGCCGGTGGCACCGTGGGAAATGGCGTCGGCGCCGGTTTCGTTGGCGATCTCGATCAGGCGCTTGGCGATCAGCGGGCGGGCGATGGAAGTACCCAGCAGGTACTCGCCTTCGTAGACGGTGTTGGCGCGGAACATCGGGAAGACGAAATCACGCACGAACTCTTCGCGCAGGTCATCGATGTAGATTTCTTTCACGCCCATCGCCTGGGCCTTGGCGCGGGCCGGCTCGACCTCCTCGCCCTGGCCGAGGTCAGCGGTGAAGGTCACCACTTCACAGTTGTAGGTGTCCTGCAGCCACTTGAGAATCACCGAAGTATCAAGGCCGCCGGAATACGCCAATACGACCTTTTTTACGTCCGCCATGCCATCACTCCACGGGGTTGTACGGAAAGCCGATGATTCTACCGGCCTTGCCGAAAAATTTACAATGGGGCGACAGCTTGTGACGACAAAGCGACAGGAATTGTCGAGAGCGCGACCCGCTGTCGCACTCAGGATTTCGCTGGAGCGGGCTGGGCGGAAGCGGCCGCAGGCGTCGCGGGCGCAGGTGCGGTAGCCGCGGGCGCCGGGGCCGCCGGTGGCGCCGGTTTCTCCAGCGGTTTCTCGACCGGTGTCACGCGCTCGAGCTGGATGTTCACCCGGCGGTTGCGCGCCCGGTTGGCGGCAGAGTTGTTCTTGGCCAGCGGATAGCGTTCGCCGTGGAAGCGCACGGTGATCTGCTCTTCCGGCACGCCATGGGCCTTGAGGTAGTCGGCCACCGCCAACGCCCGTCGGCGCGAGGTGTCGCGGTTGGTCAGGCGGTTGCCGCTGTTGTCGGAGTGGCCGTTGAGCTCGATGTGATTGACCGTCGGATCGGCCTTCAAATAGTCCAGCAGCACATCCAGGCGCGCACGCGCCGAGCTGTCCAGTTCGATCCCGCCTCCGGGGAAACCAACCTGGGTCTGGCGGATCTGGTCATAGTTCATCGGCAGCAGCTTGGCGGCGCACAGCTGGTAGTCGCTGTAGGCCTTGGCGAAGCTGACTGGCATCACCTGCACTTGCATCGGCCGGCCACCCTCGCCCCGATAGTTGCGCACCACCGTGCTGCGGCCATCGAGCAGGCCATTGATCAGGCGGCTGGCCTGGCCTTGACTGGAGGTGAACAACACACCAGTGCGGGCCATGTGCACCGCACCGAGGTTGATATCGCCCCGCCCTGGCTGCCAGGGGGCTGCGGCGGCCAGCAAGGTGGCTGACCCTGCGCCGAGGACGTTGCTGTCGGAGCGCAGCTGGAAGGTCGGTTGTTCGCCGGCACGGCGCACGAACTCGCCGCTGCCGAAACCGTCGATCGGCTGGATCAGGCGACATTCGAACTGGTCACCCTCGACTTTCCAGGCGACGTTCTCCACGCGGGTCTGGAAGGTCATGGCCCCGGCCGGCAGGCTGGCGACAAGGGTGAACAGGGCTAGGTAACGCTGGCGCACGGTCGGCTCCACTGATTCTGACGGCTTACCTGAATGCTATCGGACGCCTGTCGGAAAACTTGATAGCCGTGCTCGAACAGGGGTTTTCCGGTAGCATTGGCTTCTGAGTTCGACCCGCCTGGAATCTCCAATGTCCGATCGCCTGACCCTCCTGCGCCCCGACGACTGGCACATCCATCTGCGCGATGGTGCCGTCCTGCCTCACACCGTCGGTGACGTGGCGCGTACCTTCGCCCGCGCCATCATCATGCCCAACCTGGTTCCGCCGGTGCGCAACGCCGTCGAGGCCGATGCCTACCGCGCCCGCATCCTTGCCGCACGCCCCGCCGGCAGCCGTTTCGAGCCACTGATGGTGCTGTATCTTACCGACCGCACCAGCCCGGAAGACATCCGCGCCGCCAAGGCCAGCGGGATCGTGTACGCCGCCAAGCTGTACCCGGCCGGCGCCACCACCAACTCCGATTCGGGCGTGACCAGCATCGACAACATCTTCCCGGCAATCGAGGCACTGGCCGAAACCGGCATGCCCCTGCTGGTGCACGGTGAGGTCACGCGCAGTGAAATCGACGTGTTCGACCGCGAGAAGCGTTTCATCGACGAGCACATGCGCCGCCTGGTCGAGCGTTTCCCGACCCTGAAAGTGGTGTTCGAGCACATCACCACCAGCGACGCCGCGCAGTTCGTCACCGAGGCGCCGGCCAACGTCGGTGCCACCATCACTGCCCAGCACCTGCTGTACAACCGCAACCACATGCTGGTTGGCGGTATCCGCCCGCATTTCTATTGCCTGCCGATCCTCAAGCGCAACACCCACCAGGTAGCGTTGCTGGATGCCGCGACCAGCGGCAACCCGAAATTCTTCCTCGGTACCGACTCGGCGCCTCACGCCAAGCATGCCAAGGAAGCCGCCTGCGGCTGCGCCGGCTGCTATACCGCCTACGCCGCCATCGAGTTGTATGCCGAGGCGTTCGAGCAGCGCAACGCACTGGACAAGCTCGAAGGCTTCGCCAGCAAGCATGGCCCTGATTTCTACGGCCTGCCGCGCAATACCGACACCATCACCCTGGTGCGTGAGCAATGGACAGCGCCGGACAGCCTGCCCTTCGGTGACACCACCGTCATTCCCCTGCGCGCTGGTGAAACACTGCGCTGGCGCCTGCAGGAGGACCACGCGTGAGCGAAGATCTTTACGAAGACGACCAGGACAGCCAGGTCAGCAGTGGCTCGCGCCATCCCATGGCCGAGCGTTTCCGCGGCTACCTGCCTGTGGTGGTGGATGTCGAGACCGGTGGTTTCAACAGCGCCACCGACGCGCTGCTGGAGATTGCCGCCGTCACCATCGGCATGGATGAAAAGGGCTTCCTGTTCCCCGAGCACACCTACTTCCATCGGGTCGAACCGTTCGAAGGGGCCAATATCGAGGCCGCCGCGCTGGAGTTCACCGGCATCAAGCTCGATCACCCGCTGCGCATGGCGGTGAGCGAGGAAAGTGCACTGACCGATATTTTCCGCGGCGTGCGCAAGGCGCTGAAGGCCAATGGCTGCAAGCGGGCGATCCTGGTGGGGCATAACAGCAGCTTCGACCTGGGTTTCCTCAACGCTGCCGTTGCGCGCAACGATATCAAGCGCAACCCGTTCCACCCGTTCTCCAGCTTCGACACCGCCACCCTCGCTGGCCTCGCCTACGGCCAGACAGTGCTGGCCCGAGCCTGCCAGAGCGCGGACATCGACTTCGACGGCCGTGAAGCGCATTCGGCACGTTACGACACCGAGAAGACTGCCGAGCTGTTCTGCGGCATCGTCAATCGCTGGAAAGAGATGGGCGGCTGGCGCGATTTCAACGACTGATCGCACGCTTGCAGCTTGAAGCATAAAAAAACCGGCCACCAGGGCCGGTTTTTTTATGCGCTTGGCAAATTACAGCTTGCCAGCGTTCTCGCTCAGGTAAGCCGCGACGCCTTCCGGCGAAGCGTTCATGCCCTTGTCGCCTTTCTTCCAGTTGGCCGGGCAGACTTCGCCGTGCTCTTCGTGGAATTGCAGGGCGTCGACCAGGCGCAGCAGCTCGTCCATGTTGCGGCCCAGCGGCAGGTCGTTGACGATCTGCGAGCGGACAACACCGTTGGTGTCGATCAGGAAGGCGCCACGGAAGGCCACGCCGCCTTCGGACTCGACGTCGTAGGCCTTGCAGATTTCGTGGGTCATGTCGGCTGCCAGGGTGTACTTGACCTGGCCGATGCCGCCATTGTTGACCGGGGTGTTGCGCCAGGCGTTGTGGGTGAAGTGCGAGTCGATCGACACGCCGATCACTTCAACGTTACGCGCCTGGAAGTCAGGGATGCGGTTGTCCAGGGCGATCAGCTCGGACGGGCAGACGAAGGTGAAGTCCAGTGGGTAGAAGAACACCAGGCCGTACTTGCCCTTGATGGCCGAGGCCAGGTTGAAGCTGTCAACGATCTCGCCGTTGCCCAGCACGGCTGGAACGGTGAAGTCCGGGGCTTGTTTGCCAACGAGTACGCTCATTCGATCTCTCCTGATGAGGGGTGAAAAACCTTGCCCGGGCGGAACGCGTCCCCCGGATCCAGCAAAGGCCGACCATCATACACAGCTTTGCGTGACAGGCCGAATCTCAACCGCCGGTCGCTCTGGAACGCACCTTACACAAAGTGTTTTGACAAGCATTCTCATTACCATTACTCTCCAACGCATCGACTCAACCCGCGATGGTCAGCCTTTATGTATGTGTGTCTTTGTGTCGGTGTCACCGACGGACAGATCCGCGATGCGATCTACGAAGGATGCTGCAGCTACAAGGAAGTGCGAGCCGCCACCAATGTGGCCAGCCAGTGCGGCAAGTGCGCCTGCCTCGCCAAGCAGGTGGTACGCGAAACCCTCACCGAGCTGCAACTGAGCCAGCAGGCCGTCCTGCCCTACCCCGTTGAATTCAACGCGGCGTAATTTCCCCAAATTCGAAGAACCGGACCCAGTGTCCGGTTTTTTTATGCCCGTAATTCAATAAGTTAGCGCTCGAACGCGGTTCACAAACATTCTTATTCCGATTAATTTTCACTTATTATTCAATAACTTAGGTTTGACATAGATAGTTGCGGGGCTCAAACTTGTTTGCATTGGCTCAACTTCTACAGGGCAGACCCCATCATGAAAGGCGACGTAAGCGTCATCCAGCATCTCAACAAGGTCCTCGGAAACGAGCTGGTCGCAATCAACCAGTACTTCCTGCATGCGCGCATGTACGAAGATTGGGGCCTGAACAAAATCGGCAAACTCGAGTACAAAGAGTCCATCCAGGCGATGAAGGATGCTGACAAGCTGATCAAGCGCATCCTCTTCCTCGAAGGCATTCCCAACGTCCAGGACCTGGGCAAGCTCATGATCGGCGAGCACACCAAGGAGATGCTCGACTGCGATCTGAAGCTCGAGAAAAAGGCCCACGCCGACCTGAAAGCCGCCATCGCCCATTGTGAAACCGCTGGCGACTTCGGTTCGCGCGACGTGCTCGAGGACATCCTCGAGGACCAGGAAGAGCACATCGATTGGCTGGAGACTCAACTGGGCCTGATCGACAAGATCACTATCGAGAACTACCTGCAGTCGCAGATGGGCGAAGAGTAACTGCTCGAACGACGCCAACAAAAAGCCCCGCTATTGCGGGGCTTTTGCATCCTGGCGAGGAACGCCGGAATCAGGCTTCGGAAGCCTTGGCCTTGGCGGCCGCATCCTTGATCAGGGTCTGCAGTTCACCATTTTCGAACATCTCGATCATGATGTCGCTGCCGCCGACCAGTTCACCCGCCACCCACAGTTGCGGGAAGGTAGGCCAATTGGCGTACTTGGGCAGGTTGGCGCGGATTTCCGGGTTCTGCAGGATGTCGACATAAGCGAACTTCTCGCCACACCCCATCACGGCTTGCGAAGCCTTGGCCGAGAAACCGCACTGCGGGGCATTCGGCGAACCTTTCATGTAAAGCAGAATGGTGTTGTTGGCGATCTGCTCTTTGATTGTATCGATGATATCCATGAAGCACCTCGGCTGAACTTTCCGACTGGGTCGTCGGCACGGTGACGCATTGTATCGGAAAGCCGAGCGACGTGCTCGGCCTTGCCGATGCTCAGGCGGCCTCCACTTGCACAGGTACGCCATTGAGAGCGGCGTTGCCGGATACGCCATCACGCAAGTGCTCGTCGGTCAGGTCATTGGCACTCACTCCCGGCTGTGCACCGGCCACCTGCAAGCGCGCGCCCTGGCGCCCATGACCGTAGCCGTGGGGCAGGCTGACCACCCCTGGCATCATCTCCTCGCTGGCTTGGACAGGCACTTCGATCACGCCCGTGCGCGAGCGGATCCGCACCATCTGCCCATCTTGCAACTGGCGGTGGCGCAGATCATCCGGATGCATCAGCAGATGATGCCGCGGCTTGCCTTTGACCAGCCGATGATAGTTGTGCATCCAGGAATTGTTGCTGCGCACATGGCGACGGCCGATCAGCAACAACTGGCCTGCCGTCGGCGCTGCCTGCCGGGCCAGGCGCTGCAGGTCACCGAGCAGTACCGCCGGTGCGGCTTCGACTTTGCCGCCAGCCGTGCGCAAGCGTACCGCGAGGTTAGCACCCAGCGGCCCTAGATCCAGGCCGTGGGGGTATTCATCGAGCATCTGCAGGGAAAGCTTCCAGGACGAGTCGTCACCATAAGGGCCCTTGCGCAAGGCAAAGTCGATCATCCGTGCCGGTGGCAGGGTCGCCTTGAGCTCGACCTGCGCACGCTGGGCAAAGGCCTCGGCCAGGCCTACGAAAATCTCCCAGTCATGCAGCGCTCCCTCCGGTTTGGGCAGGATCGCCCGGTTGAAGCGGGTGACGTTGCGTACCGCCAGCAGGTTGAAGGTGGAATCGTAGTGGTCATTCTCCAGCGCCGAGGTGGAAGGCAGGATCAGGTCGGCATGACGCGTGGTCTCGTTGATGTAGAGGTCGATGCTGAGCATGAACTCCAGGCCGGCCAAGGCCTCGTCCAGGCGCCGCCCGTTGGGCGTGGACAGCACTGGGTTGCCGGCCACGGTCACCAACGCCCGGACCTGCCCGTCACCGGGCTCGAGGATCTCCTCGGCCAAGGCCGAGACCGGCAGCTCGCCAGCATATTCGGGCAACCCCGAGACGCGGCTGCGCCACTGGTCGAAGTGGCCACCCGAGGTGCTGCCGACCAGATCGACCGCCGGCTCGGTGCATAACGCACCACCAACCCGATCAAGGTTGCCGGTGACCAGGTTGATCAATTGCACCAGCCAGTGGCACAACGAGCCGAAGGCCTGGGTCGATACCCCCATCCGGCCATAGCACACCGCCTTGTCGGCAGCGGCGAAGTCCCGCGCCAATTGGCGGATGTCCTCGGCCGGGATGCCGCACAACGCGCTCATGCTGACGGCATCGAACGGCAGGATCGCCTCGCGCACCTGCTCCAGACCATTGATCGGCAGGTGCGAGCCACGGGCCAGGCCCTCGTCGAACAGGGTATGCAACAGGCCACACAGCAGCGCTGCGTCGCCACCAGGGCGAATGAACAGGTGTCGATCGGCGAGTAACGCCGTCTCGCTGCGCCGCGGATCCACCACCACCAGCTGCCCGCCCCTGGCCTTGAGTGCCTTCAGGCGTTTTTCCACATCTGGGACGGTCATGATGCTGCCATTGGACGCCAGGGGATTGCCGCCAAGAATCAGCATGAACTGCGTGTGGTCGATGTCCGGGATGGGCAGCAACAGGCCATGGCCGTACATCAGGTGGCTGGTCAGGTGCTGCGGCAGCTGGTCCACCGAGGTGGCCGAGAAGCGGTTGCGGGTCTTGAGCAGGCCGAGGAAGTAGTTGCTGTGGGTCATTAAGCCATAGTTGTGCACGCTGGGGTTGCCCTGGTAGACCGCCACTGCATTGCGCCCATGGGCCTGCTGCACCGCCCACAGCCGCTCTGCGGCGAAGGCGAAGGCCTCGTCCCAGCCGATCGCCTGCCACTGGTCACCGATACGCCGATGAGGCTGGCGCAGGCGATCAGGGTCCTCCTGGATGTCCTGCAGGGCGACCGCCTTGGGGCAGATGTGGCCACGGCTGAACGGATCCTGCGGATCGCCCTTGATCGAGCTGATCCGCGGCGGCCCTTCTGCCTCATGGGTAACTTCGATGTTCAGGCCGCAAATGGCTTCGCACAGGTGACAGGCTCGGTGATGCAGGGTCTTGGTCATGGCCGCCTCTGCCTTGTTGTTCTGAAGGTTCGACTATGCGCCGCACCTACCGGGCATGCCAGCGCGCTTCGCGGCGTGAATCGGGCGACATCAGGCCGACGATTCGCGACGATGGGTTTGCCAAAATCGAGGTAAGCCGTGTACAACCTCTGTAGCAAATAAAAAACAGCTGCTCGCCAAAGGCTTACGACACCCTTTGACACAGAGGCGCTGTTTCCCCTCTTGGTTTCAGGCGACATTTAATTATAGTATTGCGCCTTTCCCTATTCCGTCCGCCCCGTGCGGCTTACGCCGCAGGTCACTCCCGTTGTCAACAAAACCCATACGGTCGACCTGCAAAACGTTGCAGATAAGGTAGTCAATCATGAGCGCTAGGCACTTTCTCTCCCTGCTGGATTTCACCGCTGACGAATTGCTCGGCGTGATCCGTCGCGGCATCGAGCTGAAGGACCTGCGTAAACGAGGCGTGCTGTTCGAGCCGTTGAAGAACCGTGTACTGGGGATGATCTTCGAGAAATCCTCGACCCGTACCCGAGTGTCCTTCGAAGCGGGCATGATCCAGCTTGGCGGCCAGGCGATCTTCCTGTCGCCGCGCGACACCCAGCTGGGCCGCGGCGAGCCGATCGCCGACAGCGCCATCGTGCTGTCGAGCATGGTCGACGCAGTGATGATCCGTACCCACGCCCACAGCACCCTCACCGAATTCGCCGCCAATTCGAAGGTGCCAGTCATCAACGGCCTGTCCGACGAATCGCACCCCTGCCAGTTGCTGGCCGACATGCAGACCTTCTTCGAACACCGTGGCGCGATCCAGGGCAAGACCGTGGCCTGGGTCGGCGACGGCTTCAACATGTGCAACTCCTATATCGAAGCTGCCGTGCAGTTCGATTTCCAACTGCGCATCACTTGCCCTGAAGGCTACGAGCCCGATCCGCGCTTCCTGCAACTGGGTGGCGACCGCGTGCAGATCATCCGGGATCCGAAGGAAGCCGTGCGCGGCGCCCACCTGGTAACCACGGATGTCTGGACTTCCATGGGCCAGGAAGAGGAAACTGCACGGCGCCTGGCGCATTTCGCGCCTTACCAGGTCACCCGCGAACTGCTCGACCTGGCGGCACCCGACGCCCTGTTCATGCATTGCCTGCCCGCCCACCGTGGCGAGGAAATCAGCCAGGACCTGCTCGACGACCCCCGTTCGGTCGCCTGGGACGAAGCTGAGAACCGCCTGCATGCGCAGAAGGCACTTCTGGAATTCCTTGTAGAACCGGCTTACCACCACGCATGAGTCAACAGCTACTGCTCAACCTGCGCAACCTGGCCTGTGGCTATGGCGACCAGCGCATCGTCCAGAACCTCAACCTGCACCTCAACGCAGGCGACATTGGTTGCCTGCTGGGGTCCTCTGGTTGCGGCAAGACCACCACGCTGCGCGCCATCGCCGGGTTCGAGCCGGTGCACGAAGGCGAGATCCAGCTGGGCGGCGAGGTCATCTCCCGCGCCGGGTTCACCCTGGCACCGGAGAAACGCCGCATCGGCATGGTGTTCCAGGACTACGCGCTGTTCCCCCACCTGACCGTCGCGCAGAACATCGCCTTCGGTATCGGCAAGCACCCGCGCCAGGCGGCGGTGGTCGAGGAGATGCTCGAGCTGGTCAAGCTGGCCGGCCTCGGCGGGCGTTACCCGCACGAGTTGTCGGGCGGCCAGCAGCAACGCGTGGCCCTGGCCCGTGCGCTTGCACCGGAGCCACAGCTGCTGTTGCTTGACGAGCCGTTCTCCAACCTCGACGTGGAGCTGCGCCGACGCTTGAGCCACGAGGTCCGCGACATCCTCAAGAGCCGCGGCACCAGCGCCATCCTGGTCACCCACGACCAGGAAGAAGCCTTTGCCGTCAGCGATCATGTGGGGGTATTCAAGGAGGGGCGCCTGGAGCAGTGGGACACGCCCTACAACCTCTACCACGAGCCGCAGACCCCGTTCGTCGCCAGCTTCATCGGCCAGGGATACTTCATTCGCGGCCAGATGAGCAGCCACGAAGCAGTAGCCACCGAACTCGGCGAGCTGCGCGGCAACCGGGCCTATACCATGGCACCGGGAAGCTCGGTGGATGTGCTGTTGCGCCCCGACGACATCATCCATGCCCCCGACAGCACGCTGCGGGCACAGGTCATCGGCAAAAGCTTCCTCGGCGCTTCGACCTTGTATCGCCTGCAGCTTCCCACCGGCAGCCAGCTCGAAGCGATCTTCCCCAGCCACAACGACCACTTGCTCGGCCAGGACGTCGGCATCGCCGTCGCCGCCGATCATCTCGTGCTGTTCCCGGTGCCTGGTAGCGTTGCCGCGCAGCTACCGCGCCAGGAGAATGGCGTGCGTCGCATCAGCTCGGCGCTCTGAGGTTCGACAGCAGCGCGTGGCAAGCCCGTTTCCACGTCCTGTAAACAGGCGTGGGGCGGGCTCGCCCGATCACCTTGAATCAGACCATCAAAGTACCAGAGGCCACCAAGCGGGCCTGTCCACCGATCTTCACCCGTTTCCCCTCCAATCGGCAGAACAGCTCGCCACCGCGTGCAGAGCGCTGGAACGCGTGCAGTTGCGACTTGCCAAGGCGTGTCGCCCAGTAAGGAATAAGCGAGCAGTGAACGGAACCTGTGACCGGATCCTCGGGGATGCCGATACTCGGTGCAAAATAGCGCGACACGAAATCGTGCTCTTCACCCGGCGCCGTCACGATCACGCCTAGACCTGGCAGTTTCGCCAGCGCCACCATGTCTGGCGTGCAGATACGCACGGCTTGCTCAGAAGCCAGTACCACCAGCAGCTCCTTGGTCTGGTAAACCTCCTGTACCTCGCACCCCAGCGCCTCGGCCACGGCCACCGGCTCAGCCAAGGGCTGCGGATCGATGCGCGGGAAATCGAGCCACAGGCGGCCCCCTTCACGCGTCACGCTCAATGGACCGGACAGGCTTTGAAAGTCCAGACGGGGTTTCTGCTCGCCATAGACCTCGAACAGCACATGCGCACTGGCAAGGGTGGCATGACCGCACAGCGGTACTTCGGTAGCGGGGGTGAACCAGCGAATCCGGTAGCCCTCTCCTTCAGCGACCACGAACGCAGTTTCGGCAAGGTTGTGCTCGGCGGCGATCTGCTGCATCAGCGCATCGTCTAGCCACTGCTCCAGGTGGTAGACCATGGCCGGATTGCCGGCGAAGGGCCGGTCACTGAACGCATCGACCTGGTGAAAATGCAGCTGCATGCCACGACTCCTGTGTAGGGCGGAAAGGCCACGAGCATGGAGCAAGGCGCCTGGACCGAACAGTGACAGAGTCGTGGAATTTGAATCAGTACAGATGATCAGCCGCGACCGATCTCGGCGAACTGTGCCTGGGTATGGGCAGCGAGCACCACTGCGGCGAGTTCCACTTCCAGTCCGCGGCGGCCTGCGCTCACATGAATCGTTTCATGTTGTTGCGCGGATTGATCGATAAAAGTGCGCAGGCGCTTCTTTTGTCCCAGCGGGCTGATCCCGCCAACCAGGTAGCCCGTGGCGCGCTGGGCAGCCTGCGGGTCGGCCATTTCGCATTTCTTCACGCCGGCCGCATGGGCCAACGCCTTCAGATCGAGCGTTCCGCCCACCGGCACCACCGCCACCAGCAGCTCACCTTTTTCACTGCTGGCGAGCAGCGTCTTGAACACGCGCAATGGGTCAAGGCCGAGCTTTTCCGCAGCCTCCAGACCGTACGATGCGGATTTCGGATCATGTTCGTAGCTGTGCACGCGGTGCTCGGCACGCGCCTTTTTCAGTAGGTCCAGGGCGGGGGTCATCAACGGCTCCAGGCGATCACAAGTCGCCCGGTACTTTAGGGTAAATCCGCCGGGGCAGCCAGCGCAGGACCCAGGCTAGAGCAGCGGCCGTGGATTCACCACGCGGCACGGCAGTCAGAATGTGGCTGAGCGTTCATTTTCGACCTTTGACATCAGCGTTTCTTGTCTATATTTTTTCGTTTATGAATAAATGGTGCACCTATAAGGTACGCTTCCTGTACCCGCCCGGCGTCAATGGGGATCGACTCCGGGCTTTTTGCTGTCGAGCGCCCAGCGCCTCACAACAACAAGAACCGAGGTCATACATGACGACTGCTCTACGACAACCCACGCTATCCGCCCAGTGCCTGGCCGAATTTCTCGGCACTGCCCTGCTCATATTCTTCGGTACCGGCTGTGTCGCCGCGCTCAAGGTCGCCGGTGCCAGCTTCGGCCTGTGGGAAATAAGCATCATCTGGGGTGTCGGCGTGAGCATGGCGATCTACCTCACCGCCGGTGTGTCCGGCGCGCACCTGAACCCGGCGGTCAGCATCGCGCTGGCCGTTTTCGCCGGCTTCGACAAGCGCAAGCTGCCGTTCTACATGCTCGCCCAGGTGTGCGGCGCATTCTGCGGCGCCGCGTTGGTGTACTTCCTGTACAGCAACCTGTTCTTCGATTTCGAACAAAGCCACGCCATGCTGCGCGGCAGCCAGGCCAGCCTCGAACTGGCCTCGGTGTTCTCCACCTATCCGCACCCGGCGCTGTCCACCGGCCAGGCGTTCCTGGTCGAAGTGATCATCACCGCCATTCTGATGGCCGTGATCATGGCCCTGACCGACGACAACAACGGCCTGCCCCGTGGCGCCACCGCGCCCCTGCTGATCGGCCTGCTGATCGCCGTGATCGGCAGCGCGATGGGCCCGCTGACCGGCTTTGCGATGAACCCGGCGCGCGATTTCGGGCCTAAACTGATGACCTTCCTGGCCGGCTGGGGCGAAATTGCCTTCACCGGCGGGCGCGATATTCCGTATTTCCTGGTGCCGGTGTTCGCGCCGATCCTCGGTGCCAGCCTGGGCGCGGCCTTGTACCGCGGGCTGATCGCCCGCAATTTGCCGACGACACAAGCCGCGCCCCAACAGACAGACGATAATCCTCAGGGCGACACCCAGGTTTCCTGATGCCAACGCCGGGCCCGGGCTGACACCCGGCGCCCGCCACGCCCTGAACTACCCCCTATTCGTGCAAGGCCACCGACATGACCGATACCCTGGACAAGAACTACATCATCGCCCTGGACCAGGGCACCACCAGTTCGCGCGCCATCATCTTCGATCGCGACGCCAACGTGGTGGGCACCTCGCAGCGTGAATTCGCCCAGCACTACCCACAGGCGGGCTGGGTCGAGCACGACCCGATGGAAATCTTCGCCACCCAGAGCGCGACCATGGTCGAGGCCCTGGCCCAGGCCGGCATCAGCCACGCCCAGGTCGCCGCCATCGGCATCACCAACCAGCGCGAGACCACCGTCGTCTGGGACAAGGAAACCGGGCGCCCGGTGTACAACGCCATCGTCTGGCAATGCCGGCGCAGCACCGAGATCTGTGCCCAGCTCAAGCGCGACGGCCATGAGCAGTACATCCGCGAGGCAACCGGCCTGGTCACCGACCCGTACTTCTCCGGCACCAAGCTCAAGTGGATCCTCGATAACGTCGAGGGCGTGCGCGAGCGCGCCGAGCGTGGCGAGCTGCTGTTCGGCACCATCGATACCTGGCTGATCTGGAAGTTCTCCGGTGGCAAGGTGCATGTCACCGACTACACCAACGCCTCGCGCACGCTGATGTTCAACATCCACAGCCTGCAATGGGACGAAAAGCTCCTCGATATCCTCGGCATCCCAAGCCAGATGCTGCCCGAAGTTCGCCCGTCGTCCGAAGTCTATGGCCATACCAAGAGCGGCATTGCCATCGCCGGTATCGCCGGTGACCAGCAATCGGCGCTGTTCGGCCAGATGTGCGTGGAGCCCGGCCAGGCCAAGAACACCTACGGCACCGGCTGCTTCCTGCTGATGAACACCGGTGACAAGGCGGTGCAATCGTCCCACGGCCTGCTCACCACCATTGCCTGCGGCCCGCGTGGCGAAGTGGCCTACGCCCTTGAGGGCGCGGTCTTCAACGGTGGTTCCACCGTGCAGTGGCTGCGTGACGAACTGAAGATCGTCAACGATGCCTACGACACCGAGTACTTTGCCAGCAAGGTCAAGGACAGCAACGGTGTCTACCTGGTGCCAGCCTTCACCGGCCTGGGTGCGCCCTACTGGGACCCGTACGCCCGCGGCGCGCTGTTCGGCCTGACCCGTGGCGTCAAGGTCGATCACATCATCCGTGCCGCCCTCGAGTCGATCGCCTACCAGACCCGTGACGTACTCGACGCCATGCAGCAGGACTGCGGCCAGCGCCTGTCCGAACTGCGCGTGGACGGTGGCGCGGTGGCCAACAACTTCCTCATGCAGTTCCAGGCCGACATTCTCGGCACCTGCGTCGAGCGTCCGAAAATGCGCGAAACCACAGCGCTGGGCGCCGCCTACCTGGCGGGCCTGGCCTGCGGTTTCTGGAGCGGCCTGGACGAGCTGCGCGACAAGGCGATCATCGAGCGAGAGTTCAGTCCGCAGTTGGACGAAGCGGCCAAGGAGAAGCTGTACAAGGGCTGGCGCAAGGCTGTTGACCGCACCCGCGACTGGGAAGATCACGACGCCTGATAGCGAAAGCATCGCGGGGCGAGCCCCCTTACCACGCCCCGCGATGGTCCTTTACGCATCAACCAGACTGGTCCTACACCACGACCTACGGCATCATTGCAGAATTTGTCCGGCTGCCCCAAAGGACCGCCCATGAATCTGCCTCCACGCCAACAACAAATCCTCGAGCTTGTCCGCGAACGCGGTTATGTCAGCATCGAGGAAATGGCGCAGCTGTTCGTCGTCACCCCGCAGACCATCCGCCGCGATATCAACCAGCTCGCCGAAGCCAACCTGTTGCGCCGCTACCACGGTGGTGCCGCCTACGACTCGAGCATCGAAAACACCGCCTACGCCATGCGCGCAGACCAGATGCGCGACGAGAAGCAACGCATCGCCGACGCCGTGGCCCGGCAGATTCCCGACCATGCCTCGCTGTTCATCAACATCGGCACCACCACCGAATCCATCGCCCGCGCCCTGCTCAACCACAATCACCTGAAAGTCATCACCAACAACCTGCACGTGGCGGCGATCCTGGCGGCCAAGGACGACTTCGAAGTGCTCGTGGCCGGCGGCACGGTCCGCCGCGACGGTGGCGTGGTGGGCCAGGCGAGCGTCGACTTCATCAACCAGTTCAAGGTCGATTTCGCCGTAGTCGGCATCAGCGGCATTGACGAGGACGGCAGCCTGCTGGACTTCGACTACCAGGAAGTACGGGTATCCCAGGCCATCATCGCCAATGCCCGCCAGGTGCTGCTGGCGGCGGACTCAAGCAAGTTCGGGCGCAATGCCATGGTTCGCCTGGGCTCGATCAGCCTGGTCGACTGCCTGGTGACCGACCAGGCCCCTTCCCCGGCCCTGACCCAGTTGCTCAACCAGTACAAGATCCGCCTCGACGTGGTTTGAGGCTGCTGACCTCGCCCCATGCAAGCCGTTGGGTCGAGCACCGCCCTGGCGGCGCTTGATCTACCTGCCTTGTAAATCGATCACCCTGCCTTTTCGCAAATGTTCATTTCCCTGTCATCCGATCAGTTTTTTCTATAAAGACTGACTGGCAGCCGCCTGTTCATTAGGCTAATATTTTCGGAAACGAACATTGATGTTCACTTTCGATGTGAACAGCCCCAGGAGGCCTTGCCCGTGTCCCAGCCCGTTTCGTCCCAGCCACCCCTCCAAGACTGCTACGACCTCGCCGTTATCGGCGGTGGCATCAATGGCGTGGGCATCGCTGCCGATGCCGCCGGGCGCGGCCTCAAGGTGTTCCTTTGTGAAAAGGATGACCTGGCACAGCACACCTCCTCGGCCAGCAGCAAGCTGATCCATGGTGGCCTGCGCTATCTGGAGCACTACGAATTCCGCCTGGTACGCGAAGCCCTGGCCGAGCGCGAAGTGCTGCTGGCCAAGGCGCCGCACATCGTCAAGCCCATGCGTTTCGTGCTGCCGCACCGCCCGCATCTGCGCCCGGCCTGGATGATCCGCGCTGGTTTGTTCCTCTACGATCACCTCGGCAAGCGCAAGCGCCTGGGTGCTTCGCGCAGCCTGCGCTTTGGCCCGGGTTACCCGCTCAAGCCCGCCATCACCCGTGGCTTCGAATATGCCGACTGCGCGGTGGATGACGCCCGCCTGGTGGTACTCAATGCCATGGCCGCTCGTGAACAGGGCGCGCAGATCCGTACCCGCACCCGCTGCCTGCGTGCCGAACGCGTCGATGGCCTGTGGCAGGTGGAACTGCAGCACGCCGATGGCAGCCTGCAGACCATCCACGCCCGAGCGTTGGTCAATGCTGCCGGTCCCTGGGTGGCGAGCTTCATCAAGGACGACCTGAAGCTCGACGCGCCTTACGGCATCCGCCTGATCCAAGGTAGCCACCTCATCGTGCCTCGCCTGTACGAGGGCGAACATGCCTTCATCCTGCAGAACGAAGACCAGCGCATCGTCTTCTGCATCCCGTATCTGGACCGTTTCACACTTATCGGTACCACAGACCGCGAATACAACGGCGACCCGGCCAAGGTGGCGATCACCGAGCAGGAAACCGACTACCTGCTCACGGTGGTGAACGCCCACTTCAACCACCAACTGAGCCGTGCCGACATCCTGCACACTTACTCCGGCGTACGCCCGCTGTGCAACGACGAGTCGGACAACCCGTCGGCGGTAACCCGTGACTACACGCTGGCGCTGTCCGCAAGTGAAGGGCAGGCGCCGCTACTGTCGGTGTTCGGCGGCAAGCTGACCACCTACCGCAAGCTGGCCGAATCGGCCATGGCCGAACTCAAGCCGTTCTTCACCCAGATGCGCGGCAGCTGGACCGCCACCGCTCCCTTGCCAGGGGGCGAGAACATGACGACAGTACAGGCTCTGGTCGATGCCGTGCTGGCACGCCATGGCTGGTTGCCAGTCGACATCGCACGACGCTGGGCGCTGGCCTACGGCAGCCGCATATGGCAACTTCTCGACGGTGTCCAGGGTCCAGAGGACCTGGGCCAGGCGATCGGTGCCGGGTTGTTCACCCGCGAAGTGGACTACCTGTTGCAAGAAGAATGGGCCGAGCATGCCGATGACATTCTGTGGCGTCGTGGCAAGCTTGGCCTGGCGATGACCGTGCAGGAGCAACAGGCACTACGGGACTACCTGCAGCAGAACGCAAAGGCCCGCGCAGCCTGAAGTGCCTTGCCCCTCCCCTAGGATACTCAGGGGGGGGTGCCCCTCCAACGGTCATGGGCTTCCCGTGCCAGGCGTTCGATCAGCGCCCGCTCGCTACGTTCGTAACTCTCTCTCAATGCCTTATAACGGTCGATGAACTCCTGTTCGTTGATCACCTCCCCATCCACCTGCGCTTGCAATGCCTCGAAGCGCGCATGCAACGGTTGCAGAATTTCCTCGAAACGCTCGGCATAGAACTCCCGCACATAACGCTCCCAGAACGGCCTCTGCGCCAGTGAAGCGATCAGCGTTTCAGCCGTTTCATTCTTCAACACCTGATTTTGCGCTCTTATCAGATCGCTGGTGTTCACATTGGCAAAACCGGGGTAATGCATGTCGTCGATTTCAATCGGCAGTCCCAGCGCACGCGCAAGCCGCTGACGGTAGAACAACCTCACTTCGATGTCATCGACAAGCGGGACCTGCTCATTGCGCATCTGGCGCAGGTGCAGCGAAGCCAGACGATCGACCTCATCCAACCGAGATAGCCCGCGCCCCAGGCCGAGCAACCGAGCCTCGATCTGATTGCCTCTAGCATCCTCGACGGCACGCTCCACGGTGACGCCCAGCTCCAGTTGCTCAAGAACCAACAACAGCCTGTCTTCACAGCTACGTGGGCCGGATGCCTCGAGGAACAGGCGCTCGCGCAACTGCTCGTACTGCTCGCAGCCCTGCAGGATTCGCCAGATGCGGCCGCGAAAATGTCCGGGGTGCGATTCATAGTCCGTGGAGCGGACAAAGTCGGCCAGGAACCGAAACAAGCCGGACGACTGGGACTCCTGGTGCAATGCAGTCCAGGTCGCCATATAAGCATCCCGTTCCGTCGCCACTGCGCTGCCAGCCAAGGTTTCGAACAGATCGCCGTCGACCTGCTGGTGACTCGCGGAAGCCGAGCCCCATCGTCCTGGAGAAGTGCCCCTTGCTTCATCGAGTAACGCTTCGGCGGATTCATTCAGCGGATTGTCATGCAGCGACAGCTGCCGCACCTGCAATCGCAAACGCTCAATCTCGCGACGCAGTTCGCGAATATTGTTGTCGCGCAGGTCCACATACGCACGGAACGAGATCCGCTCCGGGAACATTTCCAAACCAACAGAACGCAGATTCACTTCGCGCAGGTTGGCAAGGCGCGTCAACACCGGTGCCCTGCCCAGCGGGTTGTGACTCAGGTCCAGGCGCTGCAGCGCACTTATTCGGGCAAGGCGCAACTCACCGGCTTCATCCATGACGATCCGGTTGTCCCGCAAGTTCAGGTGCCTCAGACGCGGCATCTCGTCAATGCCCTGAGGAATGGCAACAAGGTGATTACCGGATAGATCAAGTTCCACCAGATTGGGAAAACGCCGGAGAAAATCAGCAGAAATTTCCGTCAGCCCGAGATTACTCAACACCAGGCGACGGACGTGATCGTAACGCACGCCGTCGGGCAAGTCGGGGAGGCTGCCAACCCGCTCACCTTCGATGACCAGCACATAATCACCCGCCAAGTCGGTAATCTTGCGTCGCCAGCTGCGCCGCAGCGCGGTAGCGACCCGGCGGCGGCGCAGGGCCTCGAGTGGGTTGCCGGCATCTCGGCGCCATTGGCGCAAACTATCGCGCAAGTGAGCGAGCTGCTCCGTGAGCTGGCTGTAGTGTTCCCACAACCCCACCCGCCGCGCCGCAAGGTCCAGCAGATAGGCCTCCAGCTCCTCGTCGGTCAGTGTCGGAAAAACTTGTTGAATGCCGCGACCGATGGCGCGACGACTGCTTTCGCCTCGCCCGCTCAGCGGATAGCCCAGGCGCCCGTCACCCAGTCGGCTAGGTGGACGCAGGCCGGCGCCGTGACGCGCCATGCCGCAGAGTTCAGCGGCCTGCATCCGATCGGCAAAAGCTGCCTCAGCCAGGAAATAGCCCAAAGCGGCTGGACTCACAGCGGCATCGCCGAGCTCGATTTTCTGGGTATCGTCCAGCGCTGCCAGGAGTGCCCCCAGGTAAGTGACGGACGTCTTTTGATCACCGTAGCGATAGCCGTCAAGTCGCCGGACGATAAAGCGCACATCATCCCCCTCACCAATGCTGGCTAGAATCCGTCCGCTAGAGCTGCCATCGCGCAGTTCGATATGCCAGTCGTCCGGCAAGGATAAACGACGGCTGAGCAAGCCCAGCGCCAGTCGCTCGGTATCGACGTTGACACAACCGGACAGACGCAGTCCGGCACAAGCCCTGTCCAAGCGACTCTCGCGCTGCAGCCAGCGTGCGCGCTGCGCCACGGCCAGTGGAATACGCTGTTCATTGCTGAGCAGGTCAAGCTGCGCCCCAGTGGCTTGCTGTACGACCTCACGCGTACAACGCGCCGAAAGGCCCTGAAAGTTTCGCTGCAGCAAGCGCTCGATGCCATTCGGGCGTGTTTGTCGCCGCGCAATGTGCTGGGCCAGCCGCGCAGCACTGAAATCCGGATGCGACGCGTGGACCTGATGCAGCTCCAGGGCATCCAGCAAACGGGCAGGGGCGCCCGCATGCTCAACATGCAATCGGCGGACCTGCGCCTCTGTCAGCCCAGTCACCTGGAGCAGGTACTCGCATGTGGCCTCTGGCAGCTCCGCCAGGTGCGCACTCAGGCGACGAACAAGATTGGCCTTCCCGGCCCAGAGCTGGGGAGATTCCAACTCATGTCGCCAACCTCCGCTGCCGTTCTGCTCGACCAACGGCCGGTAAGCGCTGGCACGGCCTGGGTGGTGAATCCTGGAGGCTTCATCGTGCTGCCCTTGAACCACCCGGTAAGACTTCTCGTCGACATGCCAGAGCCACTCCTGGGCACCAACGCCACGCCTCGGCTCAGCCTGGTACCCTGGCAGTTCCGCAGCAATGAGTTTGACTTGACTGGCAGAGTTGCGCACCGGTACCAGTTCATCCACAAAGGCGACGCGTTCCACAGCACGCATTGCTACCTTGCTTCCCCCGGCAATCATCACCCCCAGGACCACATTCTCCGCAACGTTGAACAGATGATTCATGCTCCCCTCACGGTCGCCAATACGCCAATCCTGGTAGCCTTCATAGACTTCGTCGGCAATCTGCAGGACGTTAGCCACAAGAAGCATTTCCCCCAAGAGCGGCACAAAGAAGCTGGCGACGTTCAACAGGTCCAAGCCCAGTTCCAGATAGCCCTGCAGCCGTGCCTCTCGATCCTCACTATCTTCAACGCCAGTGGGCACGGCGAGCACCTTGGCGTCATCGATGATCTTGGCCAGGAATTGCGAGCGCAGGTGCTGGAACGGCGCTACGGTCAGCGATGCGTGACGGGTATCGAGCTCCACGCCCGCCGTCTGCGCCTCACCGACGCGCGCCTCCAGCACCCGGTAGAAATTGACACGCTCGCGTTCGGTAATGAAGCGTGCGAAAAACCTGCGATACGACGGATTGCGAAACCGCTCACCCAGATAACGGTTGAGCGCTCCCCAGTCAGCGTGACGGGTCACCGGCGCTTGTGGATCATTGGGCACCCAGAGGATCACCGACTCCAGCGAATCATTGATCGCTGCCCGGATTTCCAGTGTCAGCACGCCGTGGACCAGGCGTCCCAACATATACAACTGGCGCTGCTTGACACTTCCAGTCACGGCAGGCACAACCGGCTTGTCGGCAACTTCAGGCAGCATCAATAGGTAAGTGCGTTCATCGATATCGCCTTTGAACGCCGCCATGCGCATGGCAACCTCGAAGTGAGCCTTGAAACTCTGTTCAACCAGCGCATGCACACGCAAGGTGGCATGCCCCGATTTGCCATCGGGCTCCAGGTGCTGTTCAAGCAAAGTCTGATATTTGCCACCCACGTCCACCTCACGGCATACGGCGGCAAAAGCTGGGAAGCTTATTGGCAGGCGGTTACCGCGACGGTCGATCAGTTCGCCCTTGCGCAGAAATCCCGGACGCGTTTCGCTGCGATGATAGTTATGCAGCGCCGCGGCCAGAAGTGATCGTTTCGTGCGACGAACATACCCGGGCAACGGCAGGGCAGGCGCCGCAGTAGGCAAAGTCACTCGTTCGGACAAGCGCACAACGGCGTACTTCACATCGGGATTGCTCACGCCCATCTGGCGCAGCTTCTCCTCCAGCAACCCTGCGCCGAAAGTATGTAGGGTGGGGATACCCTGCAAGATAGGGGAAAGGCGAGCATTGCAATCCTCTTGGCGGTGTAGTGCTTTACGCAGACCATCGAGCCTTTGCGGCTGCGCATGATCAAGCAGCCACGCTGGCAAGCGCTGTGCAATTAGATCGTCGATGACGTGGATCGTAGGCTGTGTGTCGCTCATGCGCTGACATCTCCTTGCGAAAAGACCAGCACAGCACGACACGGTTTATCCAACGCGTTGCATAATTACGCCCTAGAGGTTATCTGCAAAGACACTTATTCGGATAACCGAATAGATTTCCAGGGATTCGTTCGGATTACCGAACACCACCAAGATCAATTGGAACCGACAAACCCGCACGAACACAGGTCGCCACGGTCGACATCCAGCCTTGGCACGAGTCATGCTCTACACTTGGTAGCCGAATGCACCCGCTTCATGCTGTATTCGTTGAACGAAAGAGTCCGCCAACGGCTCCATAAAAAAAACAAACACGTCGAGGAAAATTTGATGCGCATCGTTCGTCAATTGCTGGGCGCCGCCATCGCGGCCGCTGTCATCGCATCGCCGGTCATGGCTGAAGAGCTGACCGGTACTCTGAAGAAGATCAAGGACTCAGGCACCATCACCCTGGGCCACCGCGACTCTTCCATTCCGTTTTCCTACCTGGCAGGCAGCACTGCGCCCGTGGGTTACTCCCACGACATCCAGCTCGCTGTGGTCGAAGCCCTGAAGAAGCAACTGGGCACCGACATCAAGGTCAAGTACAACCTGGTCACCTCGCAAACCCGCATCCCGCTGGTGCAGAACGGCACCGTGGACCTTGAATGCGGCTCCACCACCAACAACGTCGAGCGCCAGCAGCAGGTCGGCTTCTCGGTGGGCATCTTCGAAGTCGGCACCCGCCTGCTGACCAAGGTCAAGGATGGCCAGCCATCCTATAAAGACTTCCCGGACCTGGCCGGCAAGAACGTGGTGACCACCGCCGGTACCACCTCCGAGCGCATCCTCAAGGCGATGAACGCCGACAAGCAGATGAAGATGAACGTGATCTCCGCCAAGGACCACGGCGAAGCCTTCAACATGCTCGAAGGCGGCCGCGCCGTGGCCTTCATGATGGACGACGCCCTGCTGGCCGGTGAAATGGCCAAGGCCAAGAAGCCTGCCGACTGGGTCATCACCGGCACGCCACAGTCGTACGAAATCTACGGCTGCATGGTGCGCAAGGAAGATGCTGCGTTCAAGAAAGCGGTCGACGAAGCCATCGTCGCCTACTTCAAGTCGGGTGAAGTCAACAAGAGCTACGACAAGTGGTTCCAGCAGCCAATTCCGCCAAAGGGCCTGAACCTGCAGTTCCCGATGAGCGACGAACTGAAGAAGCTGATCGCCGAGCCGACCGACAAGGCCGCGGACGAGAAGAAGTCCTGACCTCCAGCAAATAGTGGCCTGAAGCGCATCCGCGCGAATCCATCCAACAGGCCACCTAGTTAGTGTCTAACCTTTACATCCGAGGGCGTCGAACGCCCCCGGATGTATCGAGGTGCCCGTGAAACAACCGTCTGAGGGGAAATCCCGATGAATTACAACTGGGACTGGGGCGTGTTCTTCAAGTCCACCGGCGTGGGCAGCGAAACCTATCTGGACTGGTACATCACCGGCCTGGGCTGGACCATCGCCATCGCCATCTCCGCCTGGATCATCGCCTTGCTGCTGGGCTCGCTGCTCGGCGTGATGCGTACCGTACCCAATCGTCTGGTGTCAGGGATCGCCACCGCCTACGTCGAGCTGTTCCGCAACGTACCGCTGCTGGTGCAGCTGTTCATCTGGTACTTCCTGGTGCCGGACCTGCTGCCCGAAGGCCTGCAGGAGTGGTTCAAGCAGGACCTCAACCCGACCACCTCGGCGCTGATCAGCGTGGTCATCTGCCTCGGCCTGTTCACCGCCGCCCGTGTCTGCGAGCAGGTGCGCACCGGCATCCAGGCGCTGCCCCGCGGCCAGGAGTCGGCCGGGCGCGCGATGGGCTTCAGCCTGCCGCAGATCTACATGAACGTGCTGCTGCCCCAGGCCTACCGGATCATCATTCCGCCGCTCACTTCGGAATTCCTGAACGTGTTCAAGAACTCCTCGGTGGCCTCGCTGATCGGCCTGATGGAGCTGCTGGCGCAGACCAAGCAGACCGCCGAGTTTTCCGCCAACCTGTTCGAGGCGTTCACCCTGGCCACGCTGATCTACTTCACCCTGAACATGGGCCTGATGCTGCTCATGCGCATGGTCGAGAAGAAAGTCGCCGTGCCTGGCCTGATTTCCGTGGGGGGCAAGTAAATGGAAATGGATTTCAGCGAAATCATCCCCGCGCTGCCCGCCCTGTGGGACGGCATGCTGCTGACCCTGCAACTGATGGTCATGGGTGTGGTTGGCGGTATCGCCCTAGGCACCGTCCTGGCCCTGATGCGGCTGTCGTCGAGCAAGCTGCTGGCCAACGTCGCCGGCGCCTACGTCAACTACTTCCGCTCCATCCCGCTGCTGCTGGTGATCACCTGGTTCTACCTGGCGGTGCCCTTCGTGCTGCGCTGGATTACCGGTGAAGACACCCCCGTGGGCGCGTTCACCTCCTGCGTGGTGGCGTTCATGATGTTCGAGGCGGCGTACTTCTGCGAAATCGTGCGTGCCGGCGTGCAGTCGATCTCCAAGGGCCAGATGGGCGCCGCGCAAGCGCTGGGCATGAGCTACGGCCAGTGCATGCGCCTGATCATCCTGCCCCAGGCGTTTCGCAAGATGACCCCGCTGCTGCTGCAACAAAGCATCATCCTGTTCCAGGACACCTCGCTGGTCTACACCGTCGGCCTGATCGACTTCCTCAACTCGGCCCGCGCCAACGGCGACATCATCGGGCGCTCCCACGAGTTCCTGATCTTCGCCGGTGTCGTCTACTTCCTCATCAGCTTCTCCGCTTCCTGGCTGGTCAAGCGCCTGCAAAAAAGGATCGCCGTATGATTTCCATCAAGAACGTCAACAAGTGGTACGGGGACTTCCAGGTACTGACCGACTGCAGCACCGAGGTCAAGAAAGGTGAAGTGGTGGTGGTCTGCGGCCCGTCCGGCTCGGGCAAGTCGACGCTGATCAAGTGCGTCAACGCCCTGGAGCCGTTCCAGAAAGGCGACATCGTGGTCGATGGCACCTCCATCGCCGACCCGAAGACCAACTTGCCGAAATTGCGTTCGCGGGTGGGCATGGTGTTCCAGCACTTCGAGCTGTTCCCGCACCTGTCGATCACCGAAAACCTGACCATCGCCCAGCGCAAGGTGCTCGGCCGTAGCGAGGCCGAAGCCACCAAGAAGGGCCTGGCCCTGCTCGACCGCGTCGGCCTTGGCGCCCACGCCAAGAAGCACCCCGGCCAGCTGTCAGGCGGCCAGCAGCAGCGCGTGGCGATCGCCCGCGCCCTGTCGATGGACCCGATCGTCATGCTGTTCGACGAACCGACCTCGGCGCTGGACCCGGAGATGGTCAACGAAGTACTGGACGTGATGGTCGAACTGGCCCACGAAGGCATGACCATGATGTGCGTGACCCACGAGATGGGCTTCGCCCGCAAGGTCGCCAACCGGGTGATCTTCATGGACAAGGGCAACATCATCGAGGACTGCCAGAAGGAAGACTTCTTCGGCAACCCCGAAGGCCGCCACGAACGTACCCAGCACTTCCTCAGCAAGATCCTGCAACACTAAGTCGGCCACAGTGACGCTGCCCGGCCACTTGCCGGGCAGCGGAAGCTGGTCGTGACAAGGCCACTGTGATGAAATGCGACCCTTCGCTCCTTCGCCCCGCCCAGCCCACCGTGAAAACCCGCCTGATTCGCCAATTGCTCGTCCCGCCCCTGGTCATCCTGTTGATGGTCGGTCTAGGGATGTCTGGCTTCCTGATCAGCGAAAGCAACGGCATCCGCACGCTCAGCGAAAACGGCGAGCGCCAGCTGGAGCTGCATGCGCGCACCGTCGAAAGTGAAATCAGCAAGTACACCTACCTGCCCAGCCTGCTTGAGCTGGAAGACAGCGTCTCGCGCCTGCTCACCGACCCTGACGCCGGCGACCGCCAGGCCGTCAACGAATACCTCGAAGGCCTGAACCGGCGCAGCCGCAGCCGGGCGATCTTCGTCCTCGATACCAATGGCCGGGTCCAGGCCACCAGCAACTGGCGCGACGCCGACTCCTTCCTCGGCGAGGACCTGGCATTTCGCGCCTACTTCCAGGTCGCCGTGCGCGGCGAACCCGGGCGGTTCTACGGTATCGGCAGCACCACCGGCGAGGCTGGCTACTACCTGGCCCACGGCCTGGAGGAACACGGCAAGATCATCGGCGTGGCCGTGATCAAGGTGCGCCTCGACACCCTCGAGGAGCGCTGGCAGCGTGCCCGCCTGGAGGCCTTCGTCAGCGACGAGAACGGCATCATCATCCTCTCCAGCGACCCGTCCCGGCGCCTGAAATCGGTGCGCCCGCTCAACCCGCAGATCAAGGAACGCCTGGCGCGCAGCCTGCAGTACTACTGGTGGCCGCTCAACGAGCTGCAACCGCTGGCCCGGGAAACCCTCGCCGATGGCGTGGAGAAGCTGACCTTCCCGGCCAACAGCGAGACCGAGCACGGCAAGCAGCGCGACGTCTCCTACCTGGCCCAGACCCGGCGCCTGGCCGACACGCCCTGGCACTTCACCCTGCTTACCCCTTTGCAGGACCTGCGCCGCGAGTCGATGGTGCAGGGCATCCTGGTCGGGGTGGCATTCGCCCTGCTGGCGATCCTGGCCATCGCCTGGAATGAGCGACGCAAAGTGATCGCCACCCGCCTGGCGGCCCGCGAGGCACTGGAAGAGGCCAACAGCCAGCTGGAGCGCAAGATCACCGAGCGCACCGCCGACCTGCGCGCCAGCAACGAACGCCTCAAGGGCCAGATCCGCGAACGCCGCCATGCCGAACAGACCTTGCGCCACGCCCAGGACGAACTGGTCCAGGCCGGCAAGCTGGCGGCCATCGGCCAGATGTCCACCAGCATCGCCCACGAACTCAACCAGCCGCTGGCGGCGTTGCGCACCCTGTCCGGCAACACGGTACGCTTCCTCGAACGCGGCGCGCTGGAAACCGCCAGCGCCAACCTGCGCACCATGAACGACCTGATCGATCGCATGGGCCGTATCACCGCCAGCCTGCGCTCGTTTGCCCGACGCGGCGACGACAGCGGCCAGGCCTCGCTGGAAAAGGCCGTGGAAGCCACGTTGCAGGTGCTGGCCAACCGCATCAGTGCCTGCCACCTGCAACTGCACCGGCAGTTCGACGACCCGCTGCTGGCCATCGACCAGACCCGCCTGGAACAGATCCTGGTCAACCTGATCGGCAACGCCCTCGACGCCATGGCCACCCAGCCCTTGCCGCAACTGTGGCTCGAAGGCGAAGTCCAGGGCGACAAGTACCGCCTGCGGGTGCTCGACAATGGCCACGGCATCGACGCCGAGGCGCGCAAGCACCTGTTCGAACCCTTCTTCACCACCAAACCGGGCGAGCATGGCCTGGGCCTCGGCTTGACCTTGTCGGCAAGCCTTGCCACCGCGGCCAAGGGTACACTGAGCGTCGAACACCCCAGCGGTGGCGGCACTGCTTTCGTGCTTGCCCTGCCCCTGGTCACGCCCCCTAGCGAATTGGCTGAGCCTCTATGAATCAAGCACCTCTCACCGTCCTGATCGTCGAAGACGATCCGCACGTGCTGCTCGGCTGCCAGCAGGCGCTGGCCCTGGAAGATATCGCCTGTGAAGGCGTCGGCAGCGCCGAGCAGGCCCTCGAGCGCATCGGCGACGACTTCGCCGGCATCGTCGTCAGCGATATCCGCCTGCCGGGCATCGATGGCCTGGAGCTGCTCAACCGCCTCAAGGCCCGCGACCGCAGCCTGCCGGTGGTGCTGATCACCGGCCACGGCGATATCGACATGGCCGTCGGCGCCATGCGCAACGGCGCCTACGATTTCATGGAAAAGCCCTTCTCGCCGGAGCGCCTGGTCGATGTGGTGCGCCGCGCCCTGGAGCAACGCGGGCTGTCCCGCGAGGTGCTCGCGCTGCGCCGCCAGCTGGCCGAGCAGAGCAGCCTGGAAGGCCGCATCATCGGCCGCTCGCCGGCCATGGAACATCTGCGCGAGCTGATCGCCAACGTCGGCGATACCTCGGCCAACGTGCTGATCGAAGGTGAAACCGGCACCGGCAAGGAACTGGTCGCCCGCTGCCTGCATGATTTCAGCCGGCGCCAGGGCCAACCATTCGTGGCGTTGAACTGCGGCGGCCTGCCGGAGAACCTGTTCGAAAGCGAGATCTTCGGCCACGAAGCCAACGCCTTCACCGGCGCGGGCAAGCGCCGCATCGGCAAGATCGAGCACGCCAACGGCGGCACGCTGTTCCTCGACGAAGTCGAGAGCATGCCGATCAATCTGCAGATCAAACTGCTGCGCGTGCTGCAGGAGCGCACCCTGGAGCGTCTGGGCTCGAACCAGAGCATCCCGGTGGACTGCCGGGTGATCGCCGCGACCAAGGCCGACCTCGCCACCCTGGGCCAGAGCGGCCAGTTCCGCAGCGACCTGTACTACCGTCTTAACGTCGTAACCCTCGAGCTGCCGCCACTGCGCGAACGTCGCGAGGACATCCTGCAACTGTTCGAACACTTCCTGCAGCAATCGGCCTTGCGCTTCGACCGCGAAGCACCGACCCTCGACAGCCAGACCCTGTCGCAGCTCATGGCCCATGACTGGCCAGGCAACGTGCGCGAGTTGCGCAACGTCGCCGAGCGCCATGCCCTGGGCCTGCCCGCGTTCAAGAAGGGCACCAGTGCCGGCGCCAGCCAGGGGCTTGGCTTCGCCGAAGCGGTGGAGGCATTCGAGCGCAACCTGCTCAGCGATGCTCTGCAACGCACAGGCGGCAACCTCAGCCAGGCCAGCCAGGAACTGGGCATGGCCAAGACCACGCTATTCGACAAAGTGAAGAAATACGGCCTCGGCTGACCTGCAACCCGAACCTGGAAAGACAACGTGGACCTGGTATTCAAAGCGGCCCTGGGCGCCGGCGTGGTGGTGCTCCTGGCGATTCTGTCGAAGACCCGCAACTACTACATCGCCGGTCTGGTACCGCTGTTTCCCACCTTCGCCCTGATTGCCCACTACATCGTCGGCAAGGGCCGTTCACTGGCAGACCTGAAGACCACCATCCTGTTCGGGATGTGGTCGATCATTCCCTACTTCGTGTACCTGGCCACGCTGTACCTGCTGGTCGAGCGCATGCGCCTGGAGGCCTCGCTGGCCCTGGCCACGGTGGCCTGGTTGGTGGCGGCGACCGTGCTGGTGACCCTGTGGGTGCGGATGCATTGAAACCCTAGAGCCCGGCGATATGCGTCACGTCCTGCCGGTGCGCTTGCAGGTAAGGCAGTACCGCCCCCAGCAGCGGCGCCTTGAACGGTTCTTGGAACCGGTGCGCCAACCCCGGGATCAGGCGCAACTGGCTACCCTGGATATGCGCCGCCAGATGCACCCCATGCATCACCGGCAGCAACGGATCGGCGGTCCCGTGCACCACCAGCGTCGGCACCCGCAGCTGGTTGAGCAATGCAACCCTGCTGGGTTCGGCGATGATCGCCATGATCTGGCGTTTGACACCCTCCGGGTTGAACGCCCGGTCATAAGCCACGGTTGCCTGCTCGATCAGTACGGCACGCTCATCGTGCACCTCGGGGCTGCCCAACGCCGCCAACAAGTCGGCCTGCTGCTCGATGGCCACTTCCCGACTCGGCGCGCTGCGCCGCGCCAGCAGTTGCACCAGCGCCGGGGCCGGCGTCGGCAGGCCGACGGCGCCTGAACTGGACATCACCAGGGTCAGGCTGCGCACCCGCTGCGGCGCCATGGCGGCGATGTGCTGGGCGATCATGCCGCCCATGCTTACCCCCAGCACGTGAAACTGACGAATCTCGAGGGCATCCATGAGGCGCACGCCGTCATTGGCCATGTCCGTCAGGCTGTAGGGTGCCGCAACCGGCAACCCCAGCTTGTAACGCAGCAGTTCGATGGTCAGGCTCGCCGAAGCCGGCATTTGGTTCCAGCGCGACAGGCCGACATCGCGATTATCGTAACGGATTACCCGAAAACCCTGGCGACACAATGCCTCGACCACATCATCGGGCCAGTGGATCAGTTGTCCGCCCAGGCCCATCACCAACAGCAGCGCAGGGTCACGGGGCGCACCGACGCTCTGGTAAACCAGGCTCAGCTCGCCCAGCTCGGCCCGTTGCACCGGCGCATGGACGTCACAACGGCCCTCGGCGAAGCTCGCCGGCACACTCAGCAATAGAAGGAAGAAAAGAAAGAAAACGCGCATGAAAGAAACACCAGAATGCAAATCCCCAGTAGAGCGCGAGTCTGATGAACTTACTGCCAGAGTGCTGCCACAAAACCATGACAATTTGATGAATTTTGCCGGGTGGTCGACGCGGTAACTAACTACGACCTACTGGCCTCCATTGCCCCTTCAATAGCGTTGTCCGTTTCGGCCACTCTTATGAAGGATCGCTCGATGATTGAACAGACACTGCCTCTCCCTCCCTTTTCACTGCCCCCCCTGGCCCTCGATGCCGTTCCCCCGGACATGCCGGTGGTTCAACGGGCCAGGGAGAAGTGCGAGGACCTGCGATGTAAGTTCGACACATTGCTGCACCATGCACCCAGCGTGCGGATGGTCATCGCTGCCTGGCTCCAGGACACGCTCGCCGTCGCCCCAGAGGAGGTGGGTCTGCTGATTGAAACGGCGCGGCAGTCATACCACATCGACCTTGTCCGATTAACGGCCTGGGCCCAACACCATGCCGACAGCCCCATGCTTGATACCTGCGCACGCATCACCGGCAACCCCGCGTCGCTGCGGCTGCTGCCCAGCCAGTTACTCAAGCGCCTCGCCAAGCTGGATCTCGCTAGCCTCGTGCGCCAGGGTTGGACCCGCTACTGGAGCGACCGCGCCACGGGGACGCCCCTGAGTCGCAAGGAACATGCACGCGCGCAATACCGACGTCACCTCGAAGCCGCCGTGGACATCGCGTTCGCCAGCGATCCCTCGGCAGCGGCTCTACGGCCAGTCCTGGCGGTCATGGACAACCCTGAGTGGCTACGCATCGATCAACGACAGCTGTGTATCGAAGCCCCCGCCAGTGCCCCAGGCTCGCTGGTCTTCAGCATCGAGGGCGAGCCGGGGTATACCCTCTATTCGCCTGGTAGAACCGAGGTACTGAGTTATCACGTTTCACGTGAAGCACTCGAGGCTGCCCTGCCGATTTCGCCAGGGCCAACCGCCTTCAACTCACTGGACTCGATCGACCAAGGTTTCGATGGCCTGTTCGACAACCTGAGCGACCAGCTCCTCGCGACCCTTGACCATGACCCGGGCGCAACTGTCATCGACGCGACCACCGCGCTAGTGCCCGCGGACCTGCTCCATGCCAGCTGGCGTGCCCCGGGCATCTTCGCCATGCCATTCGCGCTGGAAACCGCTCAGCGCGACGAACGCGGCCCTCCCTCCCTGTTCGAGTTCGGCCGGCTCGGCAACGAGGTTCCCTGGTCGACACGCGTCGAACTTGTCGAACGGCAACTGGACGCTCTGGCGAAACTTTCCGAGCACGAGTCGAAGGTATACCGGCAACAACAAGACATCCTGCTTGCCGCACGCAGCGACGCCCAAGTACAGATCGACGCGATCCTGGCGTCGGCGAAATGGCACTCCGATGCCCACCCGGTCACTGCCTCCCCCGCGCTGCTGCGGGCCCATCGCCAGGCCCTGCTCGCCCATGCCCGCATCCAGTATCTATTGAGAGAGCTGGAACCTGCGGCCTTCGACTTGGTTGAAGCGCTGTTCAAACAAGATGATGCAAGCGTGCTGACGTCTTCACCCGTGCTGCAATCGAGTCCGGACGCCGTTGCGGGCAGCGCCCAAGAGCAGGTCTTGTACGAAGCAATCGTCATAAGCAGGCGTACCCTGCTCGGCACCCCGGACACCAGCCAGCCTTTCATTCTGTACTGGTGCGGCGAGACGGGAGGCATGTTGCCCTGTGACGACTTGGCCGCGCTCGCCGGGTATCTGGGCCAGCACGATGCTACCTTGTCCCTGCGATTCGAGCCTCTATACGGTGATGGTCTGGCCCATGCCCTCAATACCCAACTGGCTCGAGCGCATGGAGCCCGGCAGGCACTACAGGATGAGAGGGGTATCGAGGCGGCGGCGTCCAGCCTGCCGCAGGCAAGCCAGAGCCTGGGCCAACAGCTGCAGGTTCCCTGGCACGAAGCCCGGGAGGTGGCATCGGCCCTCGTCCGCCGTCAGGAACAGCTGGCGGTCACCCTGGGCAGTACAGCGACCGCCTTTGCGCGAATGGCTGAGGATACCCGCGCAGCGTTCACCGTCCTGGCCAACGATTACCTCGCGGCCTTGCACGACAGCCAGGAGTTGATCGAACGCGACCTGCCCGAGCGCACCCAATTCTGCCAGCGGTTGGTATCAAAAGCGCTGAGACGAGACTTCGACGACTTCGATGGCAGGTTAATTCAGCTGCAACTCCCGGTTTCGGTAAGTTGGCGCAACCATCCGATCGCTGGCGGAGGCACCCCAGGGCCCCCCACAAAGCCTGTATTGACGGCGAGCGAGGAGACCGAGGACATCGACCTGGTAACGCTCATGCTGCACAACATCGACAGCGCCATGCTGGAGCGCCTCAGCTTCGTCAAGCCCAAAGGCGCCGACGGCAAGCCACTTGCCCCGTCGGTCGCCCAAGGTCTTGATCGCGATTACCTGCTAGGCCTGGCCCACAGCCTGGACCTCGGCAAACACTACGAATCGACCCTGCATGGCGCATTCGACAATGCAGCCGAGTCCGAGCATGCGCAGGCTTATCGCCGCGAGTGCCTGCTGGCACCCTATCGCCTGATGTTGGCGCTACAGAGTCTGCTGCTTCACCAGAGCGGGCACTTGAGCAGCGCCGGCCAGAAAATCCTGTCCGTGGCAATCGATGCCGACAGCCAAGCGGCCTATCAAGTCGATGGCCATGATATTCGCCTGTTGCCGGCCCATTTCACGGCAGGTGGCGAAGACACCGAAGAACACGCCACGACACTCTCCGGCGTTACCTTCATCGAGGATCGTATCAGCCAGGTAACGCTGCTCTATCGACCGGATCATCCGACCCAGGTGCTACGCCAGTACGACAACCTCGAGCAAGCGCGCCAGGCACTGTTCGATGACACTGACGAGTATCTGGTCAGCCGGGCGCTGAGCGGTACCCCGAACGCCCACCGAGCACGCCTGCGTGAAGCGCGCACCCGCCGCTTCGACGGCATGATCGGTGTAGGTACCCCTTGGCCATCCACCACATCACTGGCCGCGCACTTGCTCGCGGCGCACCGCGGCCGCCTGGTAATGCGTCATCGTGCGACAGCACGCGCCAATCTGGACCTGTATTTCGAGCACTTAGCCGCGCAGAGCGCAGGTGTGCTCATTGGATTCAAGATCGCCCTGGGAGCAATACCGTTCCTGGGGCTGCCTGTCAGCGTCTACGACGCATTCGTCAGTGCGACAGAGGTGGTCCAGGCGCTATCCACAGGCTCGACCGCCGATATCTTGCAGGCCTTCAACGACTTGCTGGTATCGCTGATCGATATTGCAACGGACACGCTTGGTGGAGGTGTCGGCGTCAATGGCGCCGCGATACGTCGATCAATCAGATCGCCTCGACTGCAAAGCCTGCACCAAGGCACAAGCGGGCCAAGCCTGAGTAAGCCGATTCATCGCAGCACCCAGCGTTTTTCCGGACTGGAGCATGACCAACCCCTGTCACTGGAGGGCCTGCGACCCGCCAATCACGGCATGTATCGAGGTATCTATCGACACGCGCAGGGTAACTTCATCCTGATCGCCGACCCCCCCTACAAGGTAAGCTGGGACGCGGCCACCCGCACCTGGCAGTTGGACGGCAACGCCCGACACACCTGGAAGCGCGCTATCGCCCAAGACGAACAGGGCGAGTGGGACACCCATTTCGCCCTCTATGGTGTACACCGTCGAGGCGCAGGTGTCGGTGGCGGACAAGCCCTCGGGCATATCGCCGACACCCTCGACCCCCTCTGGCCCGCCGCAATACGTGAGCGCCTGCCCCGCTGGTGGCGGGACCACGCCTATCGTCAGCACAACCGCCTGCGTGACAGCATCACTCGGGACATGCGTCAGTTACAGCCGCGTACCGACCAGCTAAACCAACAGATGAAGCACGCCCTCGAGCAACACGGGCAACTCGACGTGTCATTGACGACCACGTTGAATACCATGCTTGCCGACGCACAGCGGATCCATGGGGACTGCCAAGCCTTCCAGCAGGTTTCCGCCGGGCGTATGCGCAAACGGGCCCAGGATCAGGCCAACGACTTGGCCATACTCATCTGCAACGGTCGTCAACGCCTGACCAGCGACGCCCGTTTTCAGCTCAATCACGCGCTGGACGAAATCGACCAGCTCAGGCACCTTCTCCATCAAAATTCCCTCGAACTCGTACCCGAGCTCGACGACATGCGGCGGCAACTCATCCTTCAGCAGGTTTCAGAATACAAGAAGGAGATGAGACGAGCCCGAGTCGAGGCGCTCGCCGCCGTCGACGACATCCGTGAGCAAGTCAGCCAGCTGAAGTCCTGGCGCAGGCAGGTCAAACAGGTCGGCGATCAGCGCGATCTGTTCAACACCATTGACCAAACCCTGAACACCTTTGGCGAAGCCATGTTGAACTACATGGCTGTTGCCCAACTGACCGCGCTCGTGCTCAAACCAGGGCAAGCCTTGAGCAGCGGCGGCATCCGCCTGCAATTCTTGATGAAAGACCCGCGCACCGAACTCGACCGTGCGATGTATGCCCTGCATCAATTGGGCGAGACCAGGGCATCCGCCGCGCAGCGCAACAGCATCGTGACGGCCTCACTGCAATGTTCCGAGCGCTTCCGTCGCCATTTGAACTACTGGCAGAGCAGCTACGAACCATTCATCGACACTGCCAGCGCGCAGCGCTTGGGATCATCACTGTTGGCCTATGAAGAACACTTCAGAAGCCTGCTGCTCAACAAGACCAAACCCTCGCTGCAGCCTCCCAAGAAAGGCACTGTCCAACCGCGGGTATTCGAGACGACCGATAACCGCTTGTTGGTCGGCGAGCCCGACCTGCACAGCGCCAATGTCTACCGCATCACCGGTGTGAATGGGCGCACCGAGATCTATCATCAGGATCGTTCGGGCAAATTCACCCTGACCAACCCCGACACGTCACCTGCCAGGGCTCGCAACGTGAGCCTCGCAGAGCTGCAAAGCGAGGCTCGACGCCAACTGGATGAGCTGCAAGCGTATCGCCGCAAGGTGCAGCGGTACGCCGACCAAGGCATGAACGGCGCGAGCCTTGAAGACCTCATGCTCTTCAAGGCAACCGACCTGGACTACCTCGCCTCGCGAATCGCCGATCAGGCAAGTGACGACAGCCTGGTTTACCGGCTGCGCGACGCCGCTCGGGAAGTCACGGGGCAAGGCAGGGCACTGCGCGTGGACTACATCCTGGGCACGCGCCAACCTAACGGCGCACAGCTAGAGTTTTTGCTCGAAGAAGGGCTGGTTCGCATCGAGAAGGTAGGTGGGCTGGTAGAGTTGCGACGAACCGTCGATGGCCGCAGGGACTTTCTGCAGGAGTTCGTGGTGCTCGACACACGCCTGACGCAGCCACGGCCACTCTGGTATGCCCATTTCCATTTCGACAAGGAAGGCGCGTTATTCGACAAGTTCATCAAGGGCCATCTGAAGACTGCCGCCCAACGCCACTTGGGGCGTGAATGGCAGGACAGTCACATCGAGCAGATCTGGCGAGGCGAGCTGGCACGCCCCTTAGCCCGCAAGCACTTCGCGGCATCCTATTGATTCCAGCAGGGGCCCGGACCGGGCCCCGTCTATCGTGCATCGACATACACCACCAACATGAGGGAAACTCAACACCCCATCAATCTAAGCCTGCTGTTCGCTGGAGCATCGTCGTGCTGGAAATACGCCACTTGAAAACCCTTCATGCCCTGCGCGAAGCTGACAGCCTGGTGGAGGCCGCCGAGCGGCTGCACCTCACGCAATCGGCGCTCTCCCACCAGTTCAAGGAACTGGAGGAGCGCCTGGGCCTGCCACTGTTCACGCGCAAGACCAAGCCGATCCGCTTCACCAGCGCCGGCCTGCGTCTGCTGCAACTGGCCGACGCCACCTTGCCGCTGCTACGGGGGGCCGAGCGCGATATCGCCCGCCTGGCCGGTGGTACCGCCGGGCGCCTGCACATGGCCATCGAGTGCCACAGCTGCTTCCAGTGGCTGATGCCGACCATCGACCAGTTCCGTGACGCCTGGCCGGAAGTGGAGCTGGACCTGGCCTCGGGCTTTGCCTTCGCCCCGTTGCCGGCCCTGGCCCGTGGCGACCTCGACCTGGTGGTGACCTCCGACCCGGTGGACCTGGCCGGCATCACCTACGTGCCGTTGTTCACCTACGAAGCCATGCTCGCCGTGGCCAACCAGCACCCGTTGGCCGGCAAGCCCTTCATCGTGCCCGAGGACCTGCTCGACCAGACCCTGATCACCTACCCGGTGGAGCGCGACCGCCTGGACATCTTCACCCGCTTCCTGGAGCCGGCCGACATCGAGCCGGCCGCGGTGCGCACCTCGGAGCTGACGGTGATGATGATGCAACTGGTGGCCAGCGGCCGGGGCGTGTGCGGGATGCCGCACTGGGCGCTGCACGAGTACAGCTCGCGGGGTTATGTGAAGGGCAAACGACTGGGCGACAAAGGGTTGTTCGCCACCCTTTACGCGGCGGTGCGCACCGACATGCTCGATGCGCCGTACATGCGTGACTTCCTGCTGACCGCCAAGGACACCTCGTTCGCCACCCTCGACGGGGTCAGCGCGGTGCGTTGAGGCCTGCGCGCCACAGCGGCAGGATCAGGTCGCGGGTCAGCGGCGCCAGGTTCAGCGTGTTCGCCTGGTCGACGGCCAGCCAGGTCACCTCTTCGATTTCCGCCGCTGGGACAACGGCCTCGTGGCACTCGACACGGAACAGTTCGGCCTGTACCTCGAAGCCCGGCTCGTTGGCAGCCGGGGCGCTGAAGCGGCCCAGGTGGACGGCCTGGGCGGGATCTACGCGCAACCCCAGTTCCTCGTGCAGCTCACGCACCAGCGCCTGAGCCGGCGACTCGCCCGGGTCGATCTTGCCACCCGGTTGCATGAAGGCCAGGGTGTCGCGCTTGCGTACCAGCAGGGTCCGCCCCTGGGAGTCAATGAGCAGGGCGGCGGCGATTCGGATGGTCTTGGGCATGCTGGACACTCGGTTTGCTGAGGTTGCGCAGGATACCTGACAGGGCCCTGTCGCGGGACAAGTCGCAGCGGCGAACCGCCGCTCCCACGAGTACTCGACAGGGCCAGAACAGGCAGACGAACGGCCCCTTGCCATTCCCCTGCTTACCCGCCATAACCAACCCATGAACCTGCCCGCCCCCCTGCACCCGGTGCTCGACCTGTTCCACCCCGCCGTCGCCACCTGGTTCCGCCAACGCTTCGCCACCGTCACCGAAGCCCAGGCCGACGCCTGGCCGCTGATCCATGCTGGCCAGTCGATGCTGCTGGCCGCGCCGACCGGCTCGGGCAAGACCCTCAGCGCCTTCCTCGCGGTGCTCGACGAGTTGTTCCGCCAAGGGTTGCAACAGGGCGGCGAGCTACCCGCGCAAACCCAGGTGGTCTATGTGTCGCCGCTCAAGGCGCTGTCCAATGACATTCGCCTCAACCTCGACGCCCCGCTCGCGGGTATTGGCCAGCAGTTCGCACAACTCGGCCTCGAGGCGCCGCGCATCACCACTGCCGTGCGCACCGGCGACACGCCCCAGAAGGAGCGCGCCGCCATGCGCAAGCTGGCGCCGCACATCCTGGTGACCACGCCGGAATCACTGTATGTGCTGATGGGCTCGGCCTCCGGTCGCCAGGGGCTGGCCAGTGTGCACACGGTGATCGTCGACGAGATCCACGCCCTGGCCGGCAACAAGCGTGGCTGCCACCTGGCGCTGACCCTGGAACGCCTGCAGGCCCTCGCTGGCCGACCTTTGAGACGTATCGGCCTGTCTGCGACCCAGCGACCGGTGGAGCGCGTGGCGCAGTTTCTGGTGGGCCATGGACGGCCCTGCGCCATCGTCGATATCGGTCATGTCCGCCAACGCGACCTGGCTCTGGAAGTGCCGCCTGTGCCACTGGGCGCGGTGATGGCCACCGATGTCTGGAGCCTGGTCTACGACCGCCTCGCTGTCCTCGCCCGCGAGCATCGCACCACGCTGGTGTTCGTCAACACCCGACGCCTGGCCGAGCGCCTGACGCGCCACCTGGGCGAGCGCCTGGGCAACGATGTGGTCGCCGCCCATCACGGCAGCCTGGCCAAGGAACATCGCCTGGTCGCCGAGCAGCGACTCAAGGCCGGCGAACTGCAGGTGCTGGTGGCCACCGCGTCGCTGGAGCTGGGCATCGATATCGGCGATGTCGACCTGGTCTGCCAGATCGCCTCGCCCGGTTCGATTGCCGCGTTCCTGCAGCGGGTCGGACGCTCCGGCCACCAGGTCGAGGGCATCCCCAAGGGCCGCCTGTTCCCCACCTCGCGGGATGACCTGATCGAATGCGTGGCGTTGCTCGACTGCGTGCGCCAGGGCGAGCTGGACGCCCTGCACATCCCTCACGCGCCGCTTGACGTGCTGGCCCAGCAGATCGTCGCCGAGGTCAGCAACCAGCCGTGGTCCGAACGCGCGCTGTTCGACCTGCTGCGCCAGGCCACGCCTTATGCCGAGCTGGACGAGGGCCATTACCAGGCCTTGCTGCGCATGCTCGCCGAGGGCTACAACGGCCGCCAGGGGGTGCGTGGCGCCTACCTGCACCGCGATGCGGTGAACGGCACACTGCGTGGGCGTCGCGGCAGCCAGCTGACCGCGCTTACCAGCGGCGGCACCATTCCCGAGACGGCCGACTATGCGGTGCTACTGGAACCCCAGGCGCTGAACATCGGCAGCGTCAACGAGGATTTCGCGGTTGAAAGTATTGCCGGCGATATCTTCCAGCTGGGCAACGCGTCGTACCGCATCCAGCGCGTCGAGCCTGGGCGGGTGCGGGTCGAGGACGCGCACGGCTTGCCACCGACCATTCCGTTCTGGCTCGGCGAGGCGCCTGGGCGCAGTGACGAGCTGTCTGCTGCGGTAGCCCGGCTGCAGCAGCGTCTCGACCAACGATTGCAGGACGGCGACGCTCAACAGGTGCAGGCCTGGCTCCAGGCGACTTATGAACTGGACGAAGCTTGCGCCAGCCAACTGCTGGACTACCTCGGCCGTACCTGGCAGGTACTCGGCGCCCTGCCCTCGCAGCAGACGCTGGTGATGGAGCGCTTTTTCGACGAGTCCGGCGGCACCCAGCTGATCATCCACTCGCCCTTTGGCAGCCGTATCAACCGCGCCTGGGGCCTGGCCCTGCGCAAGCGCTTCTGCCGCACCTTCAACTTCGAACTGCAGGCGGCGGCCAGCGAGGACGCCATCGTGCTGTCACTGTCCACCAGCCACAGTTTCGACCTGGACGAGGTGTGGCGCTACCTGAACAGCCGCAGTGCCGAAACGATCCTGATCCAGGCTTTGCTCGACGCCCCACTGTTCGGCGTGCGCTGGCGCTGGAATGCCGCGGTGGCCATGGCCCTGCCGCGTTACGTGGGCGGTCGCAAGGTGGCGCCGCAGATCCAGCGCATGAAGAGCGAGGACCTGGTCGCCTCGGTGTTCCCCGACCAGCTCGCCTGCCTGGAGAACATCGTCGGCGAGCGGCAGATCCCCGATCATCCATTGGTCGAGCAGACCCTAGACGACTGCCTGCACGAAGCCATGGACAGCGAGGGCTGGCTGGCGTTGCTGCGGCGCATGGAGCGCGGTGAAGTAGACCTGCTCTGTCGCGAACTGCCGGCCCCCTCACCGCTGGCCTCGGCGATACTCAATGCCCGCCCCTACACCTTCCTCGACGACGCGCCGCTGGAAGAGCGACGCACCCAGGCCGTGCTCAACCGACGCTGGAGCGACGTGCACAGCGCCGACGACCTGGGCGCGCTGGACGCCGACGCCATTGTCGCGGTGCAGGCCGAAGCCTGGCCCCAGGCTCGCAACCCCGACGAAATGCATGAGGCGCTGATGAGCCTGGGGGCCGTAACCGAGCACGAAGTAGATGCCAATGGCGCCTGGCGCGACCTGTTGCAGCAACTGGCCAAGGCGGGCCGGGCCTGTCGCCTGGGTACGGGCGAACACCGTCTGTGGCTGGCCCGCGAGCGCCAGCAGGCGCTGCTGACGCTGTACCCGGATGCTCGCCTGGAACCGGACATGCCGCTGTTGCCGGGCTATGACGTCCCCGTCGACAGCGATACCGCCCTCACCGAACTGCTGCGCTGCCGCCTCGATGGCTTTGGCCCGATGACGCTGGAGCAGATCGCGACACCTCTGGCGCTGAAGGCCGGCGACTGCGAACAGGCCCTGGCCCGCCTGGAGGGCCAGGGCCTCGTGATGCGTGGCCATTTCAGTCCCGGCCAGACGCGCCTGCAATGGTGCGAACGGCACCTGCTGGCGCGCATTCATCGCTACACGGTCAAACGCCTGCGCCAGGAGATCGAACCGGTCAGCCTGCAGGACTACCTGCGCTTCCTGTTCGACTGGCAGCACGTGAGCGGCGAAACCCGCCTGCGTGGGCCGCAGGCGGTATCCGAGGTGCTCGCCCAGCTGCAAGGTTTTCCCGTCGCCGCCGGGGCCTGGGAGGGCGACCTGCTGCCAGCGCGAATCAAGGACTACAGCCCCCACTGGCTCGATGAGGCCTGCCGCAGCGGCCAGTGGTCCTGGAGTCGGCTGGCCGCGACGCTGGCGGCCAGCACCCTGGCCAGCACGCCCCTGGTGCTGCTGCCGCGCGAACACCTGGGGCTGTGGCGCAGCCTCACCCCCGCGCCCGACCTCGAACAGCTGGGTGCCCGCGCGCAGCGGGTCCTGCAGACCTTGCAGGAGCAAGGGGCGCTGTTCTTCGACGAACTGGCCCATGAAGCCCACCTGCTGCCCAGCGAACTGGAATCGGCGCTGCAGGAACTGGTGGGCTCGGGCCTGGCCAGCGCCGACGGTTTCAGCGGCCTGCGCAGCCTCATCAGCCCGGCGGCCAGGCGCAGGCCGCGCACCAGCCGGCGCGGGCACCCTGCACTGTCGAGCAGCATGGTCCATGCCGGGCGCTGGGCCTTGCTGCGCCGCTCGGCCACCACCGTCGACAGCGACCAGCGCCTGGAACATGTGGCCCGCAGCCTGCTGCGTCGTTATGGCGTGGTGTGCTGGCGCTTGCTGGAGCGCGAGAGCGATGTGCTGCCCCCGTGGCGCGCACTGCTGCGCTGCTATCAGCGTCTCGAGGCGCGAGGCGAGATCCGCGGGGGGCGCTTCATTGCCGGGCTGGCGGGCGAGCAGTTCGCCCTGCCCGAAGCGGTAGGGTTGCTGCGCCAGGTGCGCAACCGAGCGCCAGGCGGGGAACTGGTGGTAGTCAGCGGCTGCGACCCCCTGAACCTGGTCGGCACACTGCTGCCGGGGACGAAAGTGCCGGCGGTGGCGGGCAATCGGCTGCTGTACCGCGACGGGGTGCCAGTCGCCAGTCGCGTGGCAGGGAAGTACCTGTTTGCGGTCGAGGCAGCGGCCAGCGAACAGGACCGTTGGCGCCAGCTTCTGTTGCGCGATACAGCAACCTAGAGAACCGTGGAGTACCGCCGCTCCCGCAGGCTCAGCCCTTGGCCTGGAACCCGGCGAAGCGCTTGTTGAACCCGGCCACCCGCCCTTCCACCGTGGTCTTGCGCTGCTGCCCGGTGTACACCGGATGCGAGGCGCTGGAGACATCCAGCGCGACGTAGGGGTAGGTCTGGCCATCGCTGTGCACCTGGGTGCGGTCGGTATCCACCGTGGAACCGATCAGGAAGTACACATCGGCAGCGGTATCGTGGAACAGCACCGGGCGATAGTCGGGGTGAATGCCAGCTTTCATGACGCAATCTCCTGGGAAGCAATAGTGATACTTTATAACGTATCACAATGCGAATGATTTTCGATACCCGAGTTTTCATTTTTCTGCCGCCCGGTTCGCTGGCAAAACGCCGCCCAACCGGGCTATGGTCGGCCTTTGCCCAGGCCCCTGAGCCTGACCGAGCCATCCGCAAGGACCCCGTATGAGCCTGTCACTTCTCAGCCGTTACGCCTTCTTCGCCGCCTGCGTGCTGTTCACCCTCGCCAGCCTGCCGTTCCTAGCCCACGACTGGCTGTGGCCGTTCGCCCTGACCACTGGCGTACTGAGCCTGATCGGCGTGTTCGACCTGCTGCAGCAACGCCATGCGGTACGCCGCAACTATCCGATCCTCGGCAATATCCGCTACCTGGTCGAGGGCATCCGCCCGGAGATCCGCCAGTACCTGCTGGAGTCCGACAGCGATGCACTGCCCTTCTCCCGCGCCCAGCGCTCGCTGGTCTACGCCCGTGCCAAGAACGAGGCCTCGGACAAACCCTTCGGCACCCTGATCGATGTGTACGAGTCGGGCTTCGAATTCATCGGCCATTCCATGCGCCCCGCGCCGCTGGCCGACCCGGCCGCCTTTCGTGTCGTGGTCGGCGGCCCGCAATGTACGCAGCCGTATTCCGCGTCGATCTTCAACATCTCGGCCATGAGCTTCGGCTCGCTCAGCGCCAACGCCATCCGCGCCCTCAATCAGGGCGCCAAGCTGGGCAACTTCCACCACGACACCGGCGAAGGCAGCATCAGCCCCTACCACCGCGAGCACGGCGGCGACCTGGTGTGGGAGCTGGGCAGTGGCTACTTCGGCTGCCGCACCGCGGATGGCCGCTTCGACCCCGAGCGCTTCGCCGCCCAGGCGCAGAGCCCGCAGGTGCGGATGATCGAGATCAAGATGAGCCAGGGCGCCAAACCCGGCCACGGCGGCATCCTGCCCAAGCACAAGGTGACCAAGGAGATCGCCGAGACCCGCGGCATCCTGATGGGCGAGGACTGCATCTCGCCGTCGCGTCACAGCGCCTTCTCCACGCCGATCGAAATGATGCAGTTCATCGCCCAACTGCGTGAACTGTCCGGCGGCAAGCCGGTGGGCTTCAAGTTCTGCCTCGGCCACCCCTGGGAGTTCATGGGCATTGCCAAGGCCATGCTGGAAACCGGCATCCTCCCCGACTTCATCGTCGTCGACGGCAAGGAAGGCGGCACCGGCGCCGCCCCGGTGGAGTTCACCGACCATATCGGCGTGCCGCTGCGCGAAGGCCTGCTGTTCGTGCATAACACCCTTGTCGGCCTGAACCTGCGCGACAAGATCAAGCTCGGCGCCAGCGGCAAGATCGTCAGCGCCTTCGACATCGCCAGCGTGCTGGCCATCGGCGCCGACTGGGCCAACTCGGCGCGCGGCTTCATGTTCGCCATCGGCTGCATCCAGTCGCAGAGCTGCCACACCAACAAGTGCCCGACCGGCGTAGCCACCCAGGACGCCCTGCGCCAGCGCGCGCTGGTGGTGCCGGACAAGGCCCAGCGGGTGTTCAACTTCCATCACAACACCCTGCGCGCCCTGGCCGAAATGCTTGCCGCCGCAGGGCTGGAGCACCCAGCGCAACTAGAGGCCAAGCACCTGGTGCGGCGTATCTCGGCTACCGAGATCAAGCTGTTCTCGCAGATGCATGTATTCCTCAAGCCGGGTGAGTTGCTCACCGGCGAAGTGAACGGGCAGTTCTATTCGCGGATGTGGCAGCTGGCCCGGGCGGACAGCTTCGAGCCGCACAGCGAGGTAGCGGCCTGATCAGACTTCATCGCAGGTCAAGCCCGCTCCCACGCCAGGCCACGATGGTCACCACATGAAAACAAAGCCCCGGCACTGGCCGGGGCTTTGTTCATCAGGAGGCGGTACTCACCGTACCCTGCGCCTCTTTGGGCGCCAGGCGGAAGGTGTAGTACAGCGCCGTCAACAGCACCAGGAACGCCGGGCCGATGTACAGGGCCACGCGGGTGTCCGGGAAGTACGCCATCAGGCCCACCACCAGCACCAGGAATGCCAGCGCCAGGTACGAGCTCAGCGGCCACAGCCACATGCGGTATTTCAGCGCGTTGCGCTCGGCGGTGGTGAGCCCGGCGCGGAACTTCAGCTGCGCCAGCAGGATCATCACCCAGGTCCAGATCGCGCCGAAGGTGGCGATCGAGGTTACCCAGACGAACACTTTCTCCGGCACCAGGTAGTTGGCCAGCACGCCCAGCAGCAGCGCGCCGATCGACAGCAGCAAGGCGTTGCGCGGCACGCCGCTCTTCGAGGTGCGGGCGAAGGTAGCCGGGGCCTGGCCGTTCTGCGCCAGGCTGTAGAGCATGCGCCCGGTGCTGAAGATGCCGCCGTTGCACGACGACAGCGCGGCGGTGATCACCACGAAGTTGATGATGCCGGCGGCAGTCTTGATGCCGAGGCGCTCGAAGGTCATCACGAACGGGCTGCCCTGGCTGCCGATCTCGTTCCACGGGTAGATCGACAGGATCACGAACAGCGCGCCCACGTAGAACAGCAGGATGCGCCAGAACACCGAGCCGATGGCCTGGGGGATGGTTTTCTGCGGGTTGCGCGCTTCGCCGGCGGTCAGGCCGATCATCTCCACGCCCAGGTAAGCGAACATCACCATCTGCAGCGACATCAGCACGCCGGTCACGCCGTTGGGCATGAAACCGCCGTTGCTCCACAGGTTGGAGACGCCCATGGCCACGCCGTCATTGCCGAAGCCGAAGGCGATGATGCCGATGCCACCGAGCACCATGGCAATGATGGTGACGATCTTGATCAGGGCGAACCAGAACTCGAACTCACCGAATGCCTTGACCGCGATCAGGTTGATCGCGCCCATGCTGCCCAGGGCCATCAATGCCCAGATCCAGCGCGGCACGTCGGGGAACCAGATGCCCATGTAGATGGCCACCGCGGTGATCTCGGCGACGCAGGTCACCAGCCACAGGAACCAGTAGTTCCAGCCGGTCAGAAAGCCCGCCAGCGGGCCGAGGTAGTCTTGGGCGTAGCGGCTGAACGACCCGGCGACCGGGTTGTGCACGGCCATTTCACCAAGGGCGCGCATGATCACCAGGATGGCCAGGCCACCGATGATGTAGGAGAGCATGATGGCGGGGCCGGCCATTTCGATGGCCTTGGCCGAACCGAGGAACAGGCCGACGCCGATACAGGCGCCGAGGGCCATCAGACGGATGTGCCGTTCGCCCAGCTCGCGCTTGAGCGGGCCGCCCTGGGCGGACTCGCCCTGGGCAGGGTGGTTGCCGACTGGCATAGCAATACAACCTCATTTTGTTATTGGATTTGACCTTCGTGCAGCACCGGCCGCGCCGATAGGCGGGGCGTCGTCTCGCCAGGCCGCCTTGTGGGCGGGCCTGTCCACCGGGCACACAGCACCGGTGGTTCGAAGGGGGCGAGCAGTATAGGAAGCCACTTGCAGGGCTTTTCACTATATACAGCGGGAAATTTGGCGAGAATTCTCGGCCAAATCCCCCTCAACGGAGGGGCATCCTGGCCTCGCTCCGCCCATGCACAGGAATGGGGCAGCTACCTTAGCAACATTGCCGAAGAATGGAAGTCGCACCAAAGGCGCATGTTCATACGTGATTCCCCGAAGCTTCTTACAAATTTTTCACCAAACTCGGCCACCGTCTAAGCTTCAGACAAGCAACGCGAAAACACCTGGCCGGACTCAAGACTATGGGCGCACTGTGGCAATCGGAACCAACCAGAACGGAAGCACCCAAAGAAGCTCAGGCTGAAGCCCCCTTGTCCAAGACTCCACGTCAGCGCCGCCTGTGGTGGCGCCTGATCCTGCTTATCCTGCTGGTGGCACTGGTGGCGGTAGGTCTGGCCGCCTACGACGAATTCCAGACCTCGCGCCTGCAGTCCCGTGAATTCAGCCGCCTGGCCGGCACCCTGACCTATGCCCTGGAGCCCGGCCCGAGCGATGCCATCGTCTACCCGGGCGACGGCCCGTTCGACAAACGCCTGGGCTACAGCGCCCTGGGCGAGTTCCTGCCACGGCTGCTCAAGCGCGACTACCTGATCAACCAGCAGGTGCGCTTCTCCCCGGCGCTGATGAACTACGTCGATCACGGCCTGTTCGTGCCCTACGTGGAGAAGATCCAGGCCGGCCTGTCGATCACCGACTGCCGCGGCGACATGCTCTACCAGTACAACTACCCGCAGCACCTGTACCCGAATTTCGCAGCGATCCCGCCGGTGATGGTCAACAGCCTGCTGTTCATCGAAAACCGCGACCTGCTCGACCCGAAGGACCCACAGAACAACCCGGCGGTGGATTGGCCGCGCTTCGCCAAGGCGGCCTACAGCCAGGTTGCCAAGTACCTGGCCCTGCCCGGCCAGTCGGCTGGTGGCAGCACCCTGGCCACCCAACTTGAGAAGTATCGCCACTCGCCGGACGGGCTGACCGTCTCCGGCGCCGAGAAGATCCGCCAGATGATCTCCGCCAGCGTGCGCGCCTACCAGGGCGGCCCCGACACCACCGAGGCCCGCGAACGCATCGTGCGCGACTACCTCAACAGCGTGCCGCTGTCGGCGGTCCCTGGCCACGGTGAGGTGCACGGCATGGCCGAAGGCTTGCGGGTGTGGTACGGCGCCGACTTCGACCAGGTCAACCAGGCCCTCACCTCCACCGCCACCGACGACAAGAGCATGGCCGAGCGCGGACTGGCACTGCGCCAGGTGCTGTCGCTGATGATCGCCCAGCGCCGGCCTTCGCATTACCTGTCCAAGGGCCGCATCGAACTGGCGGAACTGACCGATTCGCACATCCGCGTACTCGCCGCCAACGCAGTCATCGACCAACCACTGGCCGACGCCGCCCTGGCCAGCAAGGCGGTGTACCGCGACTGGGTAGCCCAACCGACCATCGTGCCGATCATCACCAACAAGGGCATCAGCCTGGCCCGCAACCGCCTGGCAGCAATGCTCAACCGGCCGCTGTACGACCTCGACCGCCTCGACCTGTCCGCCACCAGCACCCTGCAGGCCGACCTGCAGGTGCAGGTCAGCCAGTACCTGAAGAACCTCGCCGACCCGGCGTTCGCCGCACAGCTCGGCCTGATCGGCGAACGCCTGCTGACCAGCAAGACCACCGACCAGGTCAGCTACAGCTTCACCCTGTTCGAACGCACCGCCGACGGCTCGCGGGTACGGGTGCAGACCGACAGCACCAACCAGCCCTTCGACATCAACGAAGGCAGCAAGCTTGAACTGGGCTCCACCGCCAAGCTGCGGGTGCTTACCACCTACCTGGAAATCGTTGCCGAGCTGCACGACAAATACGCCGGCAAACCTGCCGCAGAACTGAAGAAAGTCCCGGTGGCCGAGCTCGACCGCATCAGCCAGTGGTCACTGGAATGGCTGATGCTGAACGGCAAGAACCAGAGCCTGGACGCCATGCTCGACGCAGCCCTTGAGCGCAAGTACTCGGCCAACACCGGCGAGGCCTTTTTCACCGGTGGCGGCATGCACGTGTTCAACAACTTCCGCAAGGAAGACAACAACCGCAACCCGACCCTCAAGGATGCCCTGCGCGAGTCGATCAACCTGCCATTCATCCGCCTGATGCGCGACATCGTGCGCTACGTCACCTACCAGCAGCCGTTCAACCGCGAACCGCTGCTCAGGGACGACAGCGACCCACGCCGCCAGGAATACCTGGCGCGTTTCGCCGACCGCGAAGGCTCCAACTACACCATGCGTTTCTGGAAGAAATACCAGCGCAAGACCTCGCAGCAGCGCCTGGACACCTTCCTCGACAGCATGCGCGTGACCCCGCAGCGCCTGGCCGCGGTGCACCGCTACCTGTTCCCCGAGGCCGGCCAGGAAACCTTCAACGCCTTCGTCCGCGCCCACAGCAAGGACGACAAGAAGGCCATGGCCAAGCTCACCGATGGCCGCCTGGTGGAGATGTACGAGGCCTATGGCCCGGGCAAGTACGACCTGCCCGACCAGGGCTACATCGCCAAGGTCCACCCCTTGGACCTGTGGCTGCTCGGCTACCTGCTGAAAAACCCTGGCGCCTCGCTCAAGGACGCCCTCAACGCCAGCCGCTTCGAACGCCAGGAGGTCTACAGCTGGCTGTTCAAGAGCCGCCACCAGGGCGCTCGCGACAGCCGCATCCGCACCATGGTCGAGATCGAGGCGTTCACCGACATTCACCAACGCTGGAAGCGCGTGGGTTATCCGTTCGACCACCTGGTACCGTCGCTGGCCACCGCCATCGGCAGCTCCGGCGACCGGCCGGCCGCCCTCTCCGAACTGGTTGGGATCATCCAGAACGATGGCGTGCGCCTGCCGACCCTGCGTATCGACACCTTGCACTTCGCCCAGAACACCCCGTACGAGACGCAACTGATCAGCGACCCGGACCGCGGTCAGCGGATCTTGCCCGTCGAGGTCGCCCGGGCGCTCAAGGGCGCCATGTCGCAGGTGGTCGATGCCGGTACCGCGCGGCGCATCTCCGGCAGCTTCAAACTGCACGACGGCACGCCGCTGGTGATGGGCGGCAAGACCGGTACCGGCGACAACCGCATCGAAAGCTTCGGCGCCGGCGGCCGGCTGATCGGCTCGCGCTCGCTGAACCGCACCGCCACCTTCGTGTTCTTCCTTGGCGACAACCACTTCGGCACCCTCACCGCGTTCGTTCCGGGGCGCACGGCCGAGGCCTTCACCTTCACCTCGGCACTGCCGGTGCAGGTGCTCAAGGGCATGGCGCCGATCCTCATGCCATACCTGGAACCAGGCAACCCGACCGCCTGCAAGGCGCCGCAGGTGGCGGGCCAGTCGTGAATCATCAAAAAATCAGATGATAATCATCTGCATTTGAAGGCTTGTCTTTAGATATATCTTGAGTAATATCTTGCGATATATCTAAACAGACGGAGCCCTCTCCATGCGTGACCATGACCCCTTCGAACGCCGCCCCGGCCGCGGCGAACGTGGCCCACGGGTATTCGCCCCGGGCGACCTGAAACTGCTGATGCTGTCGATGCTGGCCGAGCAACCGGGCCACGGCTACGACCTGATCCGCCAGATCGAGAGCCTCTTCGACGGCAGCTACAGCCCCAGCCCCGGGGTGATCTACCCAACCCTCAGCTACCTCGAGGAAGCCGAGCTGGTCACCGGCGCCATCCAGGGCAGCAAGCGCCTTTACGCCATCACGGATGCCGGTCGCAGCGCCCTGGCAGAACAGGCCGTCGCCCTCGACGGCGTGCGCATGCGCATCGAGGTAAGCAAGCGTGCCTTGCGCGGCCACGACCGCCCCGCGGAAATCCACGAAGCCGTCGGCAACCTGCGCCATGCCCTGCACATGCACAGCGGCCGCTGGAGCGCCGAAGAGATCGAGCGGGTGCGCAACCTGCTCAACGAAACCGCCAAGGCCATCGCCTCCGGGCCGGCCATCCCTGTTACGGAGAACACCCCATGAGCGACACCATCCACCGCGTCAACCACGAGATCCGCCAACGCCGCCTGAACGTGCTGCGGGTCACCGACCTGACCCCACGCATGCGCCGCATCACCCTGGGTGGCGCGGAGCTGGCGGGCTTCGCCAGCGTCGGCAGCGACGACCACATCAAGCTGCTGTTCGCCTGCACGCCCGAAGAACAGCAGGCCATCGACGCCCGCAACCTCGGCCGCGACGGCGGCGCCCGACCAACCATGCGCGAGTACACGCCACGGCGCATCGACCTGACGAACCTTGAACTGGATATCGACTTCGTCCTGCATGGCGACGGCCCCGCCTCCACCTGGGCCGCGCAAGCAGCGCCAGGGCAGACCCTGGACATTGCCGGCCCACGCGCGTCGATGGTGGTGCCGGACATCTTCGACAGCTACCTGCTGATCGGTGACGAAACCGCAATCCCGGCCATCGCCCGACGCCTGGAAGAGTTACCGGCGGGGCGCCAGGTACTGGCGGTAATCCAGATCGAGGACGAGCAAGAGCGCCAGGCACTGGCCAGCAAGGCGCAAGTGGAGGTGATCTGGGTGCGCCGGCATGCAGAAGACCTGCTGGAGCGGGTCAAACACCTGGCGCTGCCCCAGGGCCGGCTGTATGGCTGGGTGGCGCTGGAGAAGGCACTGACCCGGCAGGCCAAGGCGTTGCTGCTGGAAAAGGGCGTGCAGGAAGACGCCCTCAAGGCTGTCGCCTACTGGCGGGCCGACGGCACTGCCGACGACGAATGACGCCGGCCGGGCCTGTGGCAGCGGGCAAGCCCGTTGCCAGGAGGCCTGTTACTGCAGCTCCTGCTGCGGCGTCTCCTGCCCGGCGCAGCGCACCGCGCGCTTGCGGTTGTCCACCAGCACGCCGGTCAGCCCTTTCTGCTGGGTATCGAACAGCACCAACACGCCGTCGATGCATTGCGCCACCTGCGGCGCCGGGGTCAGCGAGAGCTTGTAGTCCTCGCCGGGAATGGTCTTGAGCATGGTGAAGTCCTGCAGCAACAGGGCGTCCTCAGGCTTGGCGAAATGCAGGTAGCCGTAGTACCAGAGGGCTCCCACCGTCACGATGATGCTGCCGACACCGGTCAGGATCAGCGGGATGGCGTTGCGTTCTTCACTCATTGCTTGTTCTTCTCGTCAGGATAGTTGGGTACTTCGGCCAGACGACGCAGGCCGTTGAAGTGCGTGGGATCGTCCAGGAAGCGCAGCATCACCTGGCGCCAGGTCGGGTCGGCGAAGGTCTGCACATGATCGCCACGGGTCAGTTGCAGCACCCGCGGCGGCGGTGCATGCCGGTACAGGCGCAGGCCGTTGTCCAGCGGCACCAGGTTGTCGTCGATGCTGTGGAAGAACAGCTTTGGCGGGCTGTCCAAGCGCTCGATCGAGTAGATCGCGCTGTCGCCATCGGGCACCAGCCACGACAGCGGCACCTGCAGCGGCCAGGTCATCCACGAGGTACTCAGGGCATAACGCCCCACGGCCCGGTAGCTGGCCGGCACACCGTCGAATACCAGGGCGCTGAAACGCCGACGCTGCTCGGGATGCTGTGCCAGATAGTGAATGGCCATCGCCCCGCCGAGGCTCTGGCCCAGCAGCACCAGCGGCTTGTCTTGCACCTGGGGAGCGGCGCGCAGCCAGTCCAGGGCCGCGCCAATGTCGCCATACACATCGGGCAGCGTCGGTTTGCCCTGGGACAGCCCATACCCGCGATAGTCGAGCATCAGTACCTGATAGCCCTCTTTCGGCAGCCAGTAGCTGCCGCCCAGATGCCAGGCCAGGTTGCCGCCGTTGCCATGCAGGTGCAGCACGGTGCCCTTGACCTCGACACCCTGCGGCACCGGGATCCACCAGCCGTGCAGGCGCGTGCCGTCGGCGGCGGTGAGGCTCACGTCCTGATACTGCAAATGTGCCTGTGCCGGGGTGAACGGCTGGCCCGGCTCGGGATAGAACAGCAGGCTGCTGCAGCCCCCCAGCAGCAGTAAGCCGAGGCCGAAGGCGAGGTGACGGCAGGCGTCAGAGAATGTTCGCGTAGTCGGCTTCAATACGGTCCAGGCTCAGGTGGTTGAGGAAGTTGGAGAAGCACATCCACGCCGACAGCGCGTTGAGGTCGCGGAACTGTTCCGGCAGGTACTTGGGCGGCTCCACCAACCCCTCTTCGACCAGCTGGCGCAGCGTGCGCATGTCTTCCAGGGTGGTCTTGCCGCAGAACAACAACGGGATCTGTTCGAGCTTGCCCTTCTTCACGGCCAACTGAATGTAGTTGTAAACCATGATGAAGCCCTTGAGGTAGGACAAGTCCTTGGTAAACGGCAGGCCGTTGGGCACCGAGCCACGGAACACCCGGCTGGCGTTGCTGTAGCTCTGGCCCATCTCGAAGCCCTGGCCGCGGAAGAACTCGAAGACCTGCAGGAAGTCCGCGCCCTCCTCGACCATGTGGATGGCCCGGGTACGGTTGGTGAGCTTGCGCAGGCGACTCGGGTAGGAGGCGAAGGCAATCACCTCCATGAGGATCGCCAGGCCCTCCTGGGTCACCGTCGACGAGGGCGGGCCCTTGGCCAGGAAGGTGCAGATCGGCTGGTTCAGGCCATTGAGGGTGGTGCCGACATGCACCAGCCCTTCGTGCACCTCCAGCGCCCGCACGTCGCGGCTGTTGAACATGGCGTCGGCGCGTACCTTGATGTAGTCGGCGCCGGCCGCCGCGTCGGCGACGATACCGTCGGACTCGAACACGCGGATGGTTTCCTCGGCTTCGCCGAACACCTTGTTCAGGCGCCGCTGGAGAATCTCCACCGCTTCCTTGGCGGTGAGGTTCTTTGGCTCGTCCTTCAGGTCGCCGCGGCCGTCGATGTTGTTCAGGTAGTCCGAGAGCATCAGGCCCAGGTCGGCCAGGGTCGGGTCACCGGCGTGGAAGGCATCGGAGGCGGCGCCATAGAGCTCCTGGGAGATCAGGCCGAAATCCTCGGTGCCTCGCGCCTCGAGCATGCGCACCACCATGCGGTACTCCTTGCACATGCGCCGCATGATCTGGCCGACCGGGTTGAACTGGCCCAGCTGCCGGGTGATGTCGCGCTCGATGCTCTGGAACTCGGCCTTCACCGCGTTGGAATCGAACGACAACGGCCGGTTCTGGTAATAGACGCGATCCACCGCAGGCGGCTCCTTACCCTTGGCCTTGAGGAAGCCCTGGCGGATGCCGTCGTCCCATTTCACTGCGTCAAGCACGCGGATCGGGGTCTGCGTGGCGACAATGCGATCGGACAGGCTGCGGATGGTTTGCTGGTATTCGTCCACCGGGGACTCCTTGTTGAAGCCTGTCGCGAGGTTGCGTGGAAGTAGGCTTGCCCCGCGAGGAGGCCGGTATGCTCAGTGCTATTTGGCGGAACGCTGGAAGCGTGCCACTTCGACGAACAGGTCGGAGTTGGCCGGGTCGTCCAGGTAGGCCAGCACACGCTCCGTCGGGCTGTCGATCAGCACGCCGGGGCCGTTGTCCTCGGGCACCTGGGTGCTGCGCCCGCTCAACTCCTTCTCGTCCACGGCCTGCTGGACCTGCTCGACATCGAGGTTGTAGACCACCAGTTGCTTGCCGTCGATTACCTCGAAGCCGCCAATCAGGAAGTTGCCACCCAGCCGCTTGGGCACGCCCGCCGACAGGTACCAGCGGTTGCCGTGCCGAGCCACGGTGAAGACGTATTCCTCGGGCGCCTTGCCCTGGGCACGGGCCACTGCCTTGTAGGTGTTGCCACCGGCGCGGCTGATACTCAGCTTGAGCGGCTGGCCCCAGGCGTCCTTGCTGCTCCACTGCCCGAGTAGGGCCTTAGGCGCTGGCTGGTTGGCCGGCAGCGGTTCGTCGAAGGTCACCAGACAACCGCCCAGCAGGAGGAATGACAAGGTCAACAACACCACACGCCAGGCTTTCATCAAGTTCTCCTTGAAAAATCTTTCGCCACTCAGGCCGAGGCCAGCACCATCTGCAGGTATCGGACAAGGATAGCGAGCATCTGCTCATCGGCCTGCGCATTCGCATCCTTGAGCAGGCCCTGATATTCCATCTGCTCGATAATCGCCGTCAACATCTGGGCATCCTGTTCCGGCTGGCGCGAGCCGACCACCTGCAGTATCTGGCGCGCGCCATGCAGCAGGATCTGCTCGTGGGCCTGCACCAGCTCGGCCAGGCGCGGGCACAGCAGCGCCTCCTGGCGGAAAGCCTGTTCGGCCATGAGGAAGTCGCGGCGGTTGTTCAGTTGGCGCAGCACGTAGTCGGCCAGCATGCGCGCCACTTCATCGGCCAGGTGCGCCCGCGCCTCGTGACTGCCGTCGCCCTGGGCCAGCAACTGGCGCAGCACGCCTTCGGTGTTGGTCCAGAGCTTGGCCATGTAGGCCGCGCTGCGCTCGACGTACTGGGCGAAGGTGTCGGCCAGCAGGTCCTGGATATCCTTGAAGTAGTAGGTGGTGGCCGACAGCGGCACGCCGGCCTCGGCGGCCACGGCGCGGTGGCGCACGCCGCGCACGCCATCGCGCACGACGATGCGCATGGCGGCGTCGAGGATCTGCTGGCGGCGTTGCTCGCTGCCCTGTCGGGCGGTCTTGCGACCTTGGTACTGCACGCTTTCGGCGACGGCGGTGGCGATGCCGGCGGCGCCCTGGTGGGGCATGGCGGGGGTCACTCGGGTTTACCTCACGAACAGTGGGTTGCCTGTACCGGCCTCATCGCGGGGCCCGTAGAAACAACATAAAGCTTCAGGCAAGAAAAAGCCGCCTCGAAAGGCGGCTTGTTCAGATCACTCAGGCCTGTGGACGCATGTGCGGGAACAGGATCACGTCGCGGATCGACGGCGAGTTGGTCAGCAGCATCACCAGGCGGTCGATGCCGATGCCTTCACCGGCGGTCGGCGGCATGCCGTACTCCAGGGCACGGACGAAATCGGCGTCGTAGTGCATGGCTTCGTCGTCACCGGCGTCCTTCTCGGCCACCTGGGCCAGGAAGCGCTCGGCCTGGTCTTCGGCATCGTTGAGCTCGGAGTAGGCGTTGGCGATCTCGCGGCCACCGATGAACAGCTCGAAGCGGTCGGTAACGGCCGGGTTGTCGTCGTTGCGACGCGCCAGCGGCGAGACTTCGAACGGGTACTCGGTGATGAAGTGCGGCTGCTCCAGCTTGTGCTCGACCAGCTCTTCGAAAATCATCACCTGCAGCTTGCCCAGGCCCTCGTGGCCAAGCACCTTGGCGCCGGCCTTCTTGGCGATCTCGCGGGCGCGGTCGACGTCCTGCAGGTCGGCAGCGGTGAGCTCCGGGTTGTACTTGAGGATCGAGTCGAATACCGACAGGCGCACGAACGGCTCGCCGAAGTGGAACACCTTGTCGCCGTACGGCACGTCGGTGCTGCCCAGCACCAGCTGCGCCAGCTCGCGGAACAGTTCCTCGGTGAGGTCCATGTTGTCGCGGTAGTCGGCGTAGGCCTGGTAGAACTCGAGCATGGTGAATTCTGGGTTGTGACGAGTCGAAACGCCTTCGTTACGGAAGTTGCGGTTGATCTCGAACACTTTCTCGAAACCACCGACCACCAGGCGCTTGAGATACAGCTCCGGGGCGATGCGCAGGAACATGGCCATGTCCAGCGCGTTGTGGTGGGTTTCGAACGGCTTGGCCGCGGCGCCGCCGGGGATGGTCTGCAGCATCGGGGTTTCCACTTCGAGGAAGTCGCGCTCGATGAGGAACTTGCGGATGTGCGAGATCACCTGCGAACGCACACGGAAGGTGTGGCGGGTTTCCTCGTTGACCATCAGGTCGACGTAGCGCTGGCGGTAGCGCTGCTCGGTGTCGGTCAGGCCGTGGTGCTTGTCCGGCAGCGGGCGCAGCGACTTGGTCAGCAGGCGCACGTTGGTCATCTCGACGTACAGGTCGCCCTTGCCGGAACGGGCCAGGGTGCCTTCGGCGCTGATGATGTCGCCCAGGTCCCAGGTCTTGACCGCGGCCAGGGTCTCTTCCGGCAGGGTCTTGCGGTTGACGTAGACCTGGATGCGGCCGGTCATGTCCTGGATGACCATGAACGATCCACGGTTGAGCATGATGCGACCAGCAACCTTGACCGGAATGGCGGCTGCTTCCAGCTCTTCCTTGGTCTTGTCCGCGTACTGTTTCTGCAGGTCGTTGCAGTAGCTGTCGCGACGGAAGTCGTTGGGGAAGGCATTGCCCTTGGCGCGCTCGGCGGCAAGTTTTTCCTTGCGCAGCGCGATCAGGGTGTTTTCTTCCTGTTGCAGGTCTTGCGCTTCGGTCTTGAGGTCGCTCATGTCGTCATTCTTTCCATCAGGTATTCGTTGCCCTCGCGGGTGAGGGATCGCGGGGCAAGCCCGCTCCCACGGGCCCGCCACGGCGGTGATGCTTACAGCCCCTGCTTGAGGCTCGCTTCCAGGTACTCGTCGAGGTCGCCGTCGAGCACCTTCTGGCAGTCGCTGCGCTCGACACCGGTACGCAGGTCCTTGATGCGCGAGTCATCGAGTACATAGGAGCGGATCTGGTGACCCCAGCCGATGTCCGACTTGCTGTCTTCCAGGGCTTGCGAGGCGGCGTTGCGCTTCTGCATTTCCAGCTCGTACAACTTGGCCCGCAGCATTTTCATGGCGGTGTCCTTGTTGGCGTGCTGGGAACGTTCGTTCTGGCAGGCCACCACGGTGTTGGTCGGCACGTGGGTGATCCGCACCGCCGAGTCGGTGGTGTTGACGTGCTGGCCACCGGCGCCGGAGGAGCGGTAGGTGTCGATGCGCAGGTCGGACGGGTTGATCTCGATCTCGACCTTGTCGTCGATCTCGGGCGAGACGAATACCGCCGAGAACGAGGTGTGGCGGCGGGCGCCGGAGTCGAACGGGCTCTTGCGCACCAGGCGGTGCACGCCGATCTCGGTGCGCAGCCAGCCAAAGGCGTACTCGCCCTTGATGTGCACGGTGGCACCCTTGATGCCGGCGACTTCGCCTTCGGACAGCTCGATGATGGTCGCGTCGAAGCCGCGCTTGTCGGCCCAGCGCAGGTACATGCGCAGCAGTATGTTGGCCCAGTCCTGGGCCTCGGTGCCGCCGGAGCCGGCCTGGATGTCCAGGTAGGCGTTGTTCGGGTCCATCTCGCCGCTGAACATGCGACGGAACTCGAGCAGGGCGAGGGATTCCTCCAGCCCTTGCAGCTCGGTCACGACATCGCTGACGGCGCCTTCGTCGTTTTCCTCGACCGCCATGTCGAGCAAGTCCTTGCAGTCACCCAGGCCGTTGGACAGTTTGTCGAGCGTCTCGACCACCTGCGCCAGCATGGCGCGCTCGCGGCCCAGGGCCTGGGCGTACTCGGGCTTGTTCCAGACGGCGGCGTCTTCCAGCTCGCGGTTTACTTCGACCAGACGATCATGTTTGTGATCGTAGTCAAAGATACCCCCGAATAGACTGGGAACGCTCGGTGAGGTCCTTGATGGTGTTCAGGATCGGTTGGATTTCCATGGGCGGGCAGCTCTCGTGCGAATTCGGTGAAAAGCCCGCGAGTATAACCGAGTCTGCGCCACGGCGGCAGACCCGCCGGGCGGTATCGCCGGGCGCAGGGGCCGCCATTGCCCACAGATTGAATCAACGAGCGACATTCACCCCTTCAGCGCCTTCTTGGGATAGATATCGTACCGGCTGGACTTGCCCTCGAGGCTATGAGAAGGCTTGCCCCCCTCGATGATCGGCGCCTTGCGCGGCCGCTTGACCACCACCCGGTGGGTGGCCAGCGCCAGGGCGGCCTCGAGCAGGGCAGGCGCATCGAGGTCATCGCCGACCAGCGGCCTGAACACCCGCATCTCCTTCTTCACCAGCGCGCTCTTGTCGCGATGCGGGAACATCGGATCGAGGTAGATCACCTGCGGCGCCTCCCCCTCCCACGCACGCATGCGCTCGATGGCATTGCCCGTCAGCAGTTGCATGCGCGCGACGATCGGGCCGATTTCGGCATCCCCCCGCGCCCGCGCCAAACCGTCCTCCAGCAGCGCGGCAATCAATGGCTGGCGCTCGATCAGGGTCATCTCGCAGCCCAGGCTGGCGAGCACGAACGCGTCCTTGCCCAGCCCCGCCGTGGCATCGAGCACCCGCGGCCGCACGCCTTGGGCGATGCCGACCGCCTTGGCGATCATCTGCCCGTTGCCACCGCCGTACAGCCGTCGATGCGCCGCCTGCCCCTCGACGAAATCCACCCGCACAGGCCCGGGCGCCTGCGGCCCCAGTTGCTGGATCTGCAGGCCCTCTTCGCCCAGCTGCACGGCAAACTCCGCCGCTTCGTCAACCAGCGGCAAGCCCAGTCGCTGCGCCCATGCCTCGGCCTGCGCCTGGAATTGCGCGGCCAACGCCTCGACCCTGATACCCGCCGCCTGTTGTTGCTCTAACATCGATTCGCGCACTCGAAAAAAATTAATGTAACCCCGGCCAGAGCCGATACAGGCAATATCCCGCTATTCTGCCAGAGCACAACGCCCGCGACTGCCATGTCAGACACTCTTCCCATTGGCTTGACCTACTTGTCGCCCGTCGGCAACTACGGTCGACAGAATACCCAGGCACTGGGTGGTGTCAGCCACCTGTGGCAGGATTTCTTTGCCCGCGCCATGGCAGAGCAACAGGAAGGCGAAGTCGACGGTTTCAGCCAGGCGCTGATGCAGTGCGACCAGGAGAGCGGCGAACCGATCGGCGGCGCCCGTGCCCTGGCCCTGATCGATGCCCAGCGCGCCCTGCCGGTTCACGACACCGAGGTGGCACCACCCGAGCCGCTGTTCCTGCCCAAGGCGGAACTCGAGGCCAAACTGCTGCCCCCTGCCCCCGAGCCCTTCGACACCGTCGAGCTGATCGAGCAGCAACGCCAGCTCGACATCGACAACAGCTGGGTGCGTCCAGTGGTCATGAGCCAGGGCCACCCCATCGCCGAGCCCGGCCCTGGCCCAACGCCACGCCCGCTGTTCCTGCCCATCGCCGAGTTCGAGACCGGCCTGCTCGACCCTGCGCCCGAGCCCTTCGACGACAGCACGCTGGCCAAGCAGCAGAACGACCTGGAGTTCGATATCCACTGGGCGCGCCCGGTAGTGTTGAACAACGTGCGCCTGCACGCCTGAACCTCAGCGGCAGATCTGCCAGAAACCCATGTCCGCATGGAAGTGATTGTGGTGGGCGGCGTTGTAGTCCGGCCCCAGCACCGTGCTGAAACTTGCGCACGCCGCCTCCTGCACCTGACGCAGGAAGTCCGCCTTGCGTCCATCTCCCTGCCAGTCCCGCGCCAGCACGATGCGCTGGCCGTCCTGCAGGCGAAAACCACTGATATCCAGGGCATTGGCGCTGGCATGCTGGCTGAGCCGCCCTTGCTTGCGATGGTAGACGTTGCGGCAGGCAAAGCTGCCCAGGTGATCGACCTGGGTCACTGGCTGGCCGAACACCCGCTGCGCCGCCGGTTGCAACCCATGCACCTCGAACAGCGCATAGGCCACGGCCAGCGGGCAACTGGCGAGGAAGCTGCTGCTGAGCCGCGCCTGCCCCCCTTCGACGCGCCAGACGTTGCGCAACGGGCAGTTGGCCGCCGCCGGGCTGTCGCTTTGCGGCCGATAGCGCAATGACGAAGTCTGCAAGGCCTGGCGGCACAGCTCGGGGTCGGCGCGCAGGCGCGACAGCTTGTAGGGTGTCAGCAGGTTCGGCGGCTGCCGCACATCCAGCACCGCCCATGGGTTCCAGGCATCCGCCGGGCGCCAACCGAGCCACCAGGCAACAAGCACGGCCAGCAGCAGGCTGGCCAGTACGGTCAACGTTTTGCCCATGCGGCCTCAGCGACGGAAGAGGTCATTGAGCTGAGCGAATGGCAACGCCTGTTCGCCATAACTGAAAGTGCCCTGTTCATGGATCTCCAGCGCGGCCCGCTGCAAAGCGCCCAGGGCGGCACGCGCCAGCGATGAGCCGACACTGATGCGCTTGACGCCCAGATCTTGCAACTGGTTCACGCTCAAGGGCACGCCCGCCATGCCCATCAGCACGTTCACCGGCCTTGGCGCCACGGCCTGCACCACCGCACGGATCTCATCGACGCTGCGCAGCCCCGGGGCATACAGCACATCGGCGCCAGCCTCGGCATAGGCTTGCAGCCTGCGAATGGTGTCATCCAGGTCGAGACGCCCGTGCAGCAGGTTCTCGGCGCGCGCGCAAAGGGTGAAGGGGAACGGCAGGCCGCGGGCAGCCTGCACGGCGGCGCGCACACGCGCCACGGACAGGTCGAAGTCGTAGATCGGCGCTTCGCTGCGGCCACTGGCATCTTCGATCGAACCACCCACCAGCCCCGCCTCGGCGGAGCGCAGAATGGTCTGTGCGCAGTCCTCGGGCAAATCGCCGAAGCCGTTTTCCAGGTCCGCCGCCACCGGCAATGGCGTGGCATCGACGATCGCCTGGGCGTTGCCCAGGGTTTCCTCGAGCGTCAGCGCGCCCTCGGCATCCGGCCGCCCCAGGCTGAACGCCAGCCCCGCGCTTGTCGTGGCCAGCGCTTCATATCCCAGGCTGGCCAATAGCCGGGCGGAGCCGGCATCCCACGGGTTGGGGATGACGAACGCGCCATCTCGCTCATGCAGCGCCTTGAAGGCTTCGGCTCGCAGGGTTTGCACATCCATGGTTCAACCTCCCGGCAGTCAGATCAAAGTAACCCCAGTTGTTCGACCTCAGGGGCGCGGGGCAATTCAGGCAGCGCTGCAAGGCCCGGCAGGCGATCCATCAGCCGCTGGTGAAAACGCTGGGCCAGCGCCGCCGCAAGGCGATTGTCGGAAGTATGCAGGAACACGTAGGGGCTGCGGCCCTCTTCGATCCATGCAGCGACCTTGTCGATCCACGGGGTGAGGAAGGTCTCGTTGGCCTCGAGCTGCGGGTGGCCGATGAAGCGCACCTGCGGAGACTGGCTGAAGGCCGCTGGCCGCGGCGGCACCTTGGGCTTCTTGGCCTGGGCATGGAGCACCGCGGGCTCGCGCGAGGTGCAACTGAACAACGCACGCGGATCCAGGCAGATACGCTCGACTCCACGTTCATGCAGCAGGCGATTGAGCTGACGCTCCTCTTCGCCCCGGGCGAAGAAGGCGTCGTTGCGCACCTCAACCGCTACCGCCACACCGATCTCATCAAGGAAATGCGCCAGCTCGCCCAGCCGCGACGGGCCGAACATTGCCGGCAACTGCAGCCAGTACGGCGCCACGCGCTCGCCCAGGGGCGCCATCAGCCGGGTGAAGTCGACGGCCGCATCGAGTTGTTCACGCAGGTCGCCGGCATGGCTTACATCGCCCGGAAACTTGGCGGTGAAGCGAAACCCCGACGGCATGATCTGCGCCCAACGCTCGACGGTCGCCGGCGCGGGACGGGCATAGAAGGTGGTATTGCCTTCAACGGCGTTGAATACCTGGCTGTAGAGCCCGAGGAACTCGCCGCTACGGGCGTCGGCGGGATAGAGGTACTCGCGCCAGGCGTTTTCAGCCCAGGACGGGCAACCGAGGAAATAAGGGAGGGGTGATTGCGTCATCCATCAAATGTACAGGTCCAGCCCCAGCACTTCCATCTCCCAGTCGGTGAAGCCGGCGGTGGTCAGGTAGCTGGCCAGGGCGGTGGAGGTACGGCGGTTGCGGGCGCGGGGGAAGATCAGGTCCTGCTGGCGGGCCGGCAGGTTCTCGCCGCGACGGCTGGCGCGGCTGATCTGCGCGTCGATGTCCTCGATGATCTCTGCATCGGCTTCGTCGATGGCTTCGTCACGCGCCGGCGCCTTGCGTGGCGCACGCTTGATGGGGTAGCTCTGTGAGGAGAAGCCGTCGATACGCATGACAAAGGCACTCAGGATCAATGATGGCAATTTAGCAGCATCAGGAATCCTTCGCTAATGCCCGAACTGATAACTGGACCACAGTTCGCGCAAAAGGTTTTATCGTGAACGGCGATAGCCGACGAAATGCCTTCAACGCGCCTTGGGCGTAGCCACATTATCGCGCAAGTAGACCGGTTGCGCCTGTTCGGCGACCACCGCCTCGCCCCGTGCCCAGGCGAAGCCGGCCAGGGTGAGGATATCCAGGGCGCTGGGCAACGCGGCCGCATCGCTGGCAGAAACCTGCACGGCCAGGCGCTCGGCGTAGCCCCAGCCGGTACCGGCGCCAAACCATGCCTCGCCCGGGGCTTGCGGCAGGGCCACGCGCTCCGGCGGCAGTACCGCCTCCTGGCCGATCAGGCGCATCTCGCCCTGTTCGGCGCGGTAGCAACCCCAGTACACCTCGTCCATGCGCGCGTCGATGGCCGCGGCCACCTGCTGCACGCCCCGCTCACGCAAGGCGCCCTGGGCCAGGGCCGCCAGGTTGGACGTTGGCAGCACCGGGCGCTCCAGGGCGAAGGCCAGGCCCTGGACCACGCCGATGGCGATACGCACGCCGGTGAAGGCGCCCGGGCCACGGCCGAAGGCGATGGCATCCAGCGCGCTCAGCGCCACGCCCGATTCGGCCAGCAACTGCTTGATCATCGGCAGCAGCTTCTGCGCGTGCATGCGCGGGATCACCTCGTAATGGCTGGTCACCTTGCCGTCATGCAGCAGGGCGACGGAACAGGCTTCGGTAGCGGTATCCAGGGCCAGCAAGGTGGTCATCGAGCAAGGTATCCAGGCAACAGGGAAAAGAGCGGCAGTATAAACGACAACGGCCCGCAAGCGGGCCGTCGTGACGCACGGTGATGGATCAGCTCAGGGCTGCCAGCACCTTGGCGGTGATCGATTCGACCGAACCAACGCCTTCGATGTGGCTGTACTTCGGCTTGCCGGCGTTGGCGGCCGACAGCTTCTGGTAGAAGTCCACCAGCGGCTTGGTCTGGCTGTGGTAGACCGACAGGCGGTGACGCACGGTTTCTTCCTTGTCGTCATCGCGCTGGATCAGGTCTTCGCCGGTGACGTCGTCCTTGCCTTCCACCTTCGGTGGGTTGTACTGGATGTGGTAGGTGCGGCCGGATGCCAGGTGCACGCGGCGGCCAGCCATGCGGCCGACGATTTCTTCGTCGTCCACGGCGATTTCGACCACTGCGTCGATGTCGACGCCAGCAGCGACCATGGCTTCAGCCTGCGGGATGGTGCGCGGGAAGCCGTCGAACAGGCAGCCGTTGGCGCAGTCAGCCTGCGCGATGCGCTCCTTGACCAGGCTGATGATCAGCTCGTCGGAGACCAGCTGGCCGGCATCCATGACCTTTTTCAGCTCCAGGCCCAGTGGGGTACCGGCCTTGACGGCGGCACGCAGCATGTCACCGGTGGAGATCTGGGGAATACCGAACTTCTCGGTGATGAACTTTGCCTGAGTACCTTTACCGGCCCCGGGAGCTCCCAGCAGAATTACGCGCATCTTGTGCTCCTCATATTTTTTATGCAAATCAACGGATTCGGCGCACAAGGCCAACTCCGGAAAAATCGGTCGAGACCGCAAAATCGGTCAAAAGGCTGCTCAAGATACACAGCGCCCGCCCCCCCGACAAGCGTCCCAAAGTGGCAGGAATGCGCCACTTGCGGCTTGCCGGGGGACAGGTTGCGCCGGGCGCAACCGGCCGTGGAGGGCGCGGCCACGGCCAGCCCCGCCTCACGCCGCGACCGCCGTGGGGTGAACTCAACCGGTGTTGCGCAACCCGGCCGCGATCCCGGCCACCGTCACCAGCAAGGCCTGTTCCAACGGGCTGTCCAGAGCGGCTTCGCGACTGCGCGAGCGTGCCAGCAACTCGGCCTGCAGGCGGTGCAGCGGGTCCAGGTAGGTGTTGCGCAGGCGGATGAATTCCAGGGTTTCCGGGCTGTGCGCCAGTAGCACCGACTGCCCGGTCAGACCCAGGACCACCTGGCACGACTGCGACAATAGGTCGCGCAGGTGCGCGCCCAACGGCAGCAGTTCGGGTTGCACCAGACGTTCGTCGTAGGCCTCGGCGATCTGCGCATCGGCCTTGGCCAGGACCATCTCCAACATGTCGATGCGGGTACGGAAGAACGGCCATTGTTCGCGCATCTGCGCCAGCAGCGCGCCCTGCCCGCGTGCCAGGGCATTGCTCAGCGCGGTCTCCCAGCCGAGCCAGGCCGGCAGCATCAGCCGTGTCTGGGTCCAGCCGAAGATCCAAGGGATCGCCCTCAGGCTTTCGATGCCGCCGGCGCGGCGCTTGGCCGGGCGACTGCCCAGCGGCAGGCGGCCAAGCTCCTGCTCTGGGGTGGACTGGCGGAAGTACTCGACGAAGTCAGGATTTTCGCGCACCACGGCGCGGTAGGCCTTGACCCCGTCGGCGGCCAGCTGGTCCATCAGTGCGCGCCAGGCCGGCTCTGGCGGCGGTGGCGGCAACAGGGTCGCCTCCAGCACCGCGGCCAGGTAGAGATTGAGGTTCTGTTCGGCGATGCCCGGCAGACCGAACTTGAAGCGGATCATCTCGCCCTGTTCGGTGGTGCGGAAACGGCCGCCCACCGAACCCGGCGGCTGCGACAGGATTGCCGCGTGGGCAGGGCCGCCGCCACGTCCGACGGTGCCACCGCGACCATGGAACAGCAGCAGCTCGACCTGGTGCTCACGGCAGATACGTACCAGGTTTTCCTGGGCGCGGTACTGGGCCCAGGCCGCCGCCGTGGTGCCGGCATCCTTGGCCGAGTCGGAATAGCCGATCATTACCTCTTGCGGGCCGTGCAGGCCGGCACGATAGCCGGGTAGCCCGAGCAGGCGCTCCATGACCGGGCCTGCGTTGTCCAGGTCGGCCAGGGTCTCGAACAGGGGTACCACGCGCATCGGCCGGGTCAGCCCGGCCTCCTTGAGCAACAGCTGCACCGCCAGCACGTCGGACGCCGCGCCGGCCATGGAAATCACGTACGACCCCAGCGACGCCGCCGGGGCCACAGCGATTTCGCGGCAGGTGGCGAGTACCTCGGCGGTCTCGGCCTGGGGCTGGAAATGCGCCGGCAGCAGGGGGCGGCGGTTCTTCAGTTCGGTCTGGAGGAAGGTGATGCGTCGCTCTTCGTCCCACTCGGCGTAGCGGCCGAGGCCGAGGTAGTCGGTGATTTCCGACAGCGCATCGCGATGACGGGCAGCGTCCTGGCGCACGTCCAGGCGCACCAGGAACAGACCAAAGGTCACCGCCCGGCGCAGGCAGTCGAGCAACGGGCCGTCGGCGATCACGCCCATGCCGCACTCATGCAGCGACTGGTAGCACAGCTCCAGCGGCGCGATAAGGTCGCGATTGTCCGCCAGCACCGTCGCGCTGGCCGGCTGCGTCGCGGCCAACGAGGCGTGGGCCCAGGCGCGGGTGGCACGCAGACGGTCGCGCAACTGCTTGAGCAGCGCCCGGTAAGGTTCGGCGCTGTCCCCGACCTTTTCCTTGAGCGCGGCGCTGGCCTGCTGCATGGATAGCTCGCCGGCCAGGTAGTCGATATCGCGCAGGAACAGGTCGGCGGCCATCCAGCGCGCCAGCAACAGCACTTCGCGGGTTACCGCCGCCGTGACATTGGGGTTGCCGTCACGATCACCGCCCATCCAAGAGGCAAAGCGAACCGGCGCCGCCTCCAGCGGCAGGTGCAGCCCGGTCGCCTCGAACAGTGCCGCATCGACCTTGCGCAGGTGGCTGGGCACCGCCTGCCACAATGAGTGTTCGATCACCGCGAAGCCCCACTTCGCCTCGTCCACCGGCGTCGGCCGGGTCCTGCGGATTTCCTCGGTGTGCCAGGACTCGGCGATCAACCGGCGCAGGCGCTCACGCACCTGCTGGCGCTCGGCCGGGATCAGGTCGCGGTGATCCTGCGCGGCCAGCTGCGCGGCGATGGCGTCGTACTTCTGGATCAGGGTGCGCCTGGCCACCTCGGTGGGGTGCGCGGTGAGCACCAGCTCGATGTGCAACTTGCCCAGTTGCCGAGCCAGCTCATCATTGCCATGGCCAGCCGCTTTAAGGCGCGCCAGCAGCTCGGGGAGCACCTGGGCCTCGAACGGCTCGGGCTGGCCGGCGTCACGGCGGCGGATCAGCTGGTACTGCTCGGCGATGTTGGCCAGGTTGAGGAACTGGTTGAACGCCCGCGCCACCGGCAGCAGGTCCTCCTCGGCCAGATCGCCCAGGGTCGAGCTCAGTTGCTCGCCCGCCCCGCGCCGGTCGGCCTTGGCGCTGTGGCGGATGTCCTCGATCTTCTGCAGGAACGCCTCGCCATGCTGCTGGCGGATGGTCTCGCCAAGCAGTTCTCCCAAAAGGTGCACATCCTCGCGCAAGCGCAGATCGATATCACTCATCAGCCTTCTCCACTCCAGGAAACCGCATGCGCCCAAGAGTGCCCACTCGCGCCTGCCCCTGGCAAGCCGCAAGCCGCCAAAGCAACTAAAGTAAACACAGGTCATCCGAAGCAATGCCACTCCAGGCTTTGACAGAGGTCATCATGAAAATTCGCCAACTCGCCCAGCACTGGGAACAGAACGCCGCCGGCCGCCTGAGCCCCACCGGCCATGTCCTGCACCTGGACATGGAAGCCGAAGCGCGCCTGGCCGCGCTGATCGACATGTACCCCAAGCGCAGCCCCGAGGAACTCCTGGGCGAGCTGGTGGCGGCGGCACTGGAAGAACTCGAGGCCAGCTTCCCCTACGTCAAGGGCCAGCAGGTGATCGCCACCGATGAGGAAGGCGACCCGTTGTACGAGGACATCGGCCCTACGCCGCGCTTTCTGGCCCTGTCCCGGCGCCACCTGCAGGCCCTTGGCCGGGTACAGAAAGACCCCTCGCACTGAGCCACTTCGGGTGCCGGGCACTGCCCGGCATACCGTCATTTACAGCGGAAGTTCCAGGCGAAATCCGCTGACTGATTAGTCAGAAAAAAATACCTTTAGCGTGCAAATTTTTCTGAACTATTCAAAAAACGCTTCGGTCACAGCCAATAGCCATCACGGCAAAACCCTGTAAACACGGGCCTTTGCGCCCGACGCTGGCAACAGGGGAACAGCGATTGTCACTGCGTGGCATCGTCGTTTAACAGGAGTGACCCAATGGAGTTGACCACCATGAAGACCCGCATCGCACAACCTTCCTCCACTCATCTGCGCGGGCTCAAGCTGGCCGCGCTGGCCCTGGGCAGCAGCCTGGTGCTGGCCGGCTGCGCGGGCAAGCCGCCTACCGAGCAGTACGCCGTGACCCAATCGGCGGTCAACTCGGCAGTCAGCGCCGGTGGCACCGAGTTCGCAGCTGTGGAAATGAAGGCTGCCCAGGACAAGTTCAAGAAGGCCGAAATCGCCATGCACGACAAGAAGTATGACGATGCCAAGCTGCTGGCCGAGCAGGCCGAATGGGACGCCCGCCTTGCCGAGCGCAAAGCCCAGGCGGCCAAGGCCCAGAAGGCCGTGCAGGATGCCCGCCAGGGCGTCCAGGACGTACGTGAGGAAGGCCTGCGCAGCGCTGAGTAAGCCTGCCTTGCCTCTATAGCCTTCGTTTAAAGATCAAAGGATGAACACTATGCGCAACTACGTCATGATTCCCGCCCTGCTGGCCCTGAGCGTCGGCCTTGCCGCCTGCTCCCACGACCCGAACGCCAACCTCGAGTCGGCCCGCACCAATTTCTCCGCCCTGCAGAGCGATCCGCAGTCGAGCAAGGTGGCCGCGCTCGAGACCAAGGACGCCCAGGACTGGCTGAACAAGGCCGACAAGGCCTACATGGATCGCGAGGATGAGAAGAAGGTCGACCAGCTCGCCTACCTCACCAATCAACGCGTCGAAGTGGCCAAGCAGACCATCGCCCTGCGCACCGCCGAAGGCGAGCTGAAAAATGCCGCGGCGCAACGCGCCCAGGCCAAGCTCGACGCCCGCGACGCGCAGATCAGGAAACTGCAGGACAGCCTCAACGCCAAGCAGACCGACCGTGGCACCCTGGTGACCTTCGGCGATGTGCTGTTCGACTTCAACAAGGCCGAGCTCAAGAGCAGCGCCTACCCGAACGTCACCAAGCTGGCGCAGTTCCTCCAGGAAAACCCTGAGCGCAAGGTGATCGTCGAGGGCTACACCGACAGCGTCGGTTCGGCCAACTACAACCAGACCCTCTCCGAACGTCGCGCCGCTGCAGTGCGCATGGCACTGGTGCGTGCCGGCGTGGACCCTGCGCGCATCGTCGCCCAGGGCTATGGCAAGGAGTATCCGGTAGCGGACAACGGCAGCAACTCCGGCCGTGCGCAGAACCGTCGTGTGGAAGTGACCATCTCCAACGACAACCAGCCGGTTGCACCACGCTCGGTCAGCCAGATCCAGTAAACCGTTGCTGGCTAAACGAAAACCCCGCCTTGATGGCGGGGTTTTTCGTTGGTATCGATCAAAGCGTTCGCCAAGCCACTTACGCAAACGCCCCGAACAAAGTCGGGGCGTCTGCCTGGCGCACGTCACTGACTACTGGAACAGCGACTCGCTGGACAGGCCATTCTTCTCGAGGATCTCGCGCAGGCGCTTCAGGCCTTCGACCTGAATCTGCCGCACCCGCTCACGGGTCAGGCCGATCTCCAGCCCGACATCCTCCAGGGTACTGCTTTCATGCCCACGCAGGCCGAATCGCCGTACCACCACCTCACGCTGCTTATCGGTCAACTCGCCCAGCCACTGGTCGATGCTCTGCGACAGGTCGTCATCCTGCAGCAGTTCGCATGGGTCGGTGGGACGATCGTCGGTGAGGGTGTCGAGCAGCGTCTTGTCGGAGTCCGGCCCCAGCGAGACATCCACAGAGGACACCCGCTCGTTCAGGCCAAGCATGCGCTTGACCTCGGCCACCGGTTTCTCCAGCAGGCTGGCGATCTCTTCGGGCGACGGCTCGTGGTCGAGCTTCTGCGTCAGTTCACGCGCGGCGCGCAGGTAGACGTTGAGCTCCTTGACCACGTGAATGGGCAGGCGGATGGTGCGGGTCTGGTTCATGATCGCCCGCTCGATGGTCTGGCGGATCCACCAGGTCGCGTAGGTCGAGAAGCGGAAACCGCGTTCGGGGTCGAACTTCTCCACCGCACGGATCAGGCCCAGGTTGCCTTCCTCGATCAGGTCGAGCAGCGACAGGCCACGATTGACGTAACGGCGGGCGATCTTGACCACCAGGCGCAGGTTGCTTTCGATCATGCGCTTGCGCCCGGCAGGGTCGCCTTTTTGCGACAGGCGCGCGAAATGCACTTCTTCCTCTGGCGAAAGCAGGGGCGAGAAGCCGATTTCGTTGAGATACAGTTGGGTCGCATCAAGTGCCCGACTGTAGTCGATGTACTTGTGCTGCTTGAGCGATGCGCCCTGTTTCGACTTGGTCCGAACCGAAGGTACAGCAGGTTCGTCTGACACCACATCCGTTTCCAAAACGATGCCCGTCTCCATCAGAAGCAGGTCATCGTCGATGTCAAACTCCGGCACTTCTTTACTGAGAGCCATTGTTATAGTCCTTTGCTGAGTTCGAACTCAGACTCGAGCGTCACCCTTCCATGGCAGCGCTGGAGCCTGTCCCCTCTACATCCAAGGAACAGGCCGGGACAATGATCAACGGCGTGGCAGGAACTGGAGAGGATCGACGGGTTTGCCCTGGCGGCGAATCTCGAAATGCAGCTTCACCCGATCAGTGCCCGTGGACCCCATTTCTGCGATCGTCTGCCCTGCCTTGACCTGCTGCCCCTCCCGAACCAAAAGCCTGCGGTTGTGACCGTAGGCACTGACGTAGGTATCGCTGTGTTTGATGATGATGAGCTCGCCATAGCCCCTCAAGCCACTGCCGGCGTAGACCACCGCTCCATCAGACGCAGCAAAAACAGGCTGTCCCAAATCACCGGCGATATCAATGCCTTTATTCAAACTACCGTTTGAAGCGAATTTTCCAATCAGCACGCCGTTCGCCGGCCACGTCCAACCGCCGACGGCGCGCTCTGCGGCGGGCACCTGGGCAACCGTTTGCGAGGTGGTGGAAGGGGCAGTTGTGGCACTTTTGCCATTGCTGGTCGCCGGTGCCGTGGTGGCGACCGGCCGGCGGATCACGGTGGTCCGGCTCGACGACGAAGTGCTGCCGACGACCGTCGTGCTGCCCCCCGCGCCGCTGCTGAAACGGATCGGCTGGCCCGGGCGGATGGTGTAGGGGGCGGGGATATTGTTGCGCGCCGCCAGCTCCTTGTAGTCCCAACCGTAGCGGAAGGCGATGGAGAACAGCGTGTCGCCGGGTTTGACGATGTACTGCCCGGAGGTGACGGTCGGGCGCTTGGGCGCGGCGTTGTTGCGGTCGACCACGCGGGCGCCGTTCGAGCTGGTGCTGGAACAGCCAGCCAGCAGGGTCCCCATGGCCAGCGCGATCACCAGAAGCTTCAATACCGACCGATCCTTGCGCTGCCGCATGCCTGTGTGACCCACCCGCGCTCCCCTCATGCTGTCAAAAATGACGATACAAAATGCAATATTGTTTCAATTATAACCGAGCCACCCTGCTTGGGGTGACTCGCTGTTGGCCTGCTCGGTGTACGAAAAGCGCCACGCCAGATAGACAGGGCCCAGACGCAAGAATTCGTCGTCGGCGCAAATATTCCGTGACGCCGCTCAGGCCAGCGGGCCATTGAGCAGCGGCACGAAGCGCACGGCCCCAAGTACCCGGCGCGAGAAACCATGCTCTTCGCGCACGATCAGCATCAGTTGCTGGGTCTCCCCCGCCGGCCCGACCGGGATCACCATGCGCCCACCCGGCGCCAACTGATCGAGCAATGCCTGTGGCACTTCAGGCGCGACCGCGGTGACGATGATGCCGTTGTATGGCGCAAGCGCCGGCCACCCTTCGCAGCCGTCGCCCCAGCGGAACACCACGTTGCGCAGGTTGAGCTCGACCAGGCGCTCCTTGGCCCGGTCCTGCAGCACCTTGATGCGCTCCACCGAGAACACCCGCTCGACCAGCTGGGCGAGGATCGCGGTCTGGTAGCCCGAACCGGTGCCGATCTCCAGCACCTTGTCCAAGGGGCCTGCCTCGAGCAACAACTCGCTCATGTGCGCGACCATGAACGGCTGGGAAATCGTCTGGTTGTGGCCGATCGGCAGCGCCGTGTCTTCATAGGCGCGATGGGCCAGGGCTTCATCGACGAACAGGTGACGCGGGGTGCGACGAATGGCTTCGAGCACCTTGGCGTTCGACACACCTTCCTCATAGAGCCGCTGGATCAGCCGCTCCCGGGTACGCTGGGAGGTCATGCCGATGCCGCGGCGCTGCAGATCGTCCTGTTCGCGCATCAGAGCAGGCCCTCCAGCCAACCGTCGAGGCGCTCGAAGGCATCGTTGAAGGTGCGGTCCAGCTGCAACGGGGTGATCGACACGTAACCCTGCATCACGGCATGGAAGTCGGTGCCCGGGCCGCCGTCTTCGGCATCGCCGGCCACGGCGATCCAGTAGCCTTCCTTGCCCCGCGGATTGACCACCTTGGTCGGCGCCGCGGCCCGTGCGCGATGGCCCAGGCGGGTGAGCTGGATACCACGGATATGCTCCAGCGGCAGGTTGGGGATGTTGACGTTGAGCACGGTGCGCGGCGGCAACTCCAGGCGCGACTGCGCCTCGACCAGGCGCCGGGCGATGTAGGCGGCGGTCGGCAGGTTGTCGGGCAGGCGCGACAGCAGCGAGAAGGCCAGCGAGGTGCCGCCGAGGAAGCGCCCCTCCAACGCCGCAGCCACCGTGCCCGAATAGAGCACGTCATCCCCCAGGTTGGCACCCAGGTTGATGCCGGACACCACCATGTCGGGGGTTTCCGGCAGCAGGCCGTTGAGCCCCAGGTGCACGCAGTCGGTGGGCGTGCCGTTGAGGCTGATGAAGCCGTTGGCCAAGGTCTGCGGGTGCAGCGGCCGGTCCAGTGTCAGCGAACTGCCGGCACCGCTCTTGTCTTGATCCGGGGCAATCACCACGCACTCGGCATAGTCCACCAACGCTTCATGCAGCGCGGCGATGCCGGGTGCGGTAACACCGTCGTCATTCGAAATCAGAATACGCATGGGCTGTCCGTCTGCCCTGCCGGCACCAGATCGACGAGTTCGCGCACCACCACGGTGGCGAAGCATCCGGCCGGAAGGACGAATTCCAGTTGCAGGATATCAGGCTCGGGATAATGCCACGTCAGCCGCCCAATAGGGAGCCGCAGGATGCGCCGTTCGTGATCCATGCCCGCTCGCGCCAGCCAATCGCACAGCGCCGGATGACGTCCGGCCACCGTGGACTCGAGGTCCAGGGTCGCGCCCTGGCTCGGTGCCGCACCGGCGCCCCACAGCGGGCCGGTCGGGTGCAGGTCGAGAATGGCCAGGCGCGGGTCGTTGCACTCGGCCTCGCCCGCCACGAAGAAGCTGCGCTTGTCGGTGAAGGCCAGCAGGTCGCCGACCTGGGCGCGCTGCCAGCTGCCGTCGGCGACACGGGCGGCCAGCACCTGGTTGAACAGGTAGCTGCGCCCGGCCGACAGCAGCCGCGAACGCAGGTTGCGCTGCTCGGGCAGCGCCTGGCGAGCGGCCCAGTCCTGGGCGTCGTGCACGTTGCCACCGGCATGGCCGAAGCGCTGGCTGCCGAAGTAGTTGGGCACGCCCTGTTGCTTGAGTTGCTCCAGGCGGGCATCGAGGGCCTGCTGGTCGGCCTGCAGCGCGGTCAGGCGCAAGGTGAAGCCATTGGCCGAATGCGCGCCACGCTGCAGCTTGCGCTGGTGGCGCACCTGCTTGAGCACGCGCAGGGTGTCGTCCTCGGCACGGGACAGGTCTGGGTCGGCCTTGCCCGGCAGGTGCAGGCTGAACCACTGGCGGGTCAGGGCCTGGCGGTCCTTGAGGCCGGCATAGCTGATGGCGCGCACCGGCACGCCAGCGGCACGGGCCAGGCGGCGAGCCGCTTCCTCAGTGTTGAGGTCGCGCTTCTCGACCCACAGCCACAGGTGCTCGCCCTGGCCGGACAGCGGGATATCCAGGACTTCATCGACCTGGAAGTCTTCAGCCACCGCCTTGAGCACCGCGGTGCCCAAGACATCGCCCGAGGCCCGAGGGCCCAGCAGTTCCAGTTCGGTCATGCTGGCAGCAGCAGGGCGACCGCGTGTACGGCGATGCCCTCCTCGCGACCGGTGAAGCCCAGCTTTTCTTCGGTAGTGGCCTTGACGTTGACCTGGTCGAGCTCGACCTGCAGGTCTGCGGCGACCTGCTGGCGCATGGTCTCGATGTGCGGGGCCATCTTCGGTGCCTGGGCGACAATGGTGGCGTCGACGTTGCCGACTTTCCAGCCCTTGTCACGCACGACAGCGACCACGTGGCGCAGCAGCACCCGGCTGTCGGCGCCCTTGAACTGCGGGTCGGTATCGGGGAAATGCTTGCCGATGTCGCCCAGCGCCGCGGCGCCCAGCAAGGCATCGCTCAGGGCGTGCAACAGCACGTCGCCGTCGGAGTGGGCCAGCAGGCCGAACTTGTGGGGGATACGCACCCCGCCCAAGGTAATGAAATCACCGTCGCAGAAACGATGGACATCGTAGCCGTGGCCAATACGCATAGAAGAACGCCCTGATTGAGTCAGGGCGTGATTCTACCTGCTTTTGCGGTAATGGGGCTGCTTCACGGCCCTGCGGCTCAGACCCTGCCCAGTGCCACCGCATGATGGCGCAGGTGTTCATCGATGAAGCTGGCGATGAAGTAGTAGCTATGGTCGTAGCCTGGCTGCAGACGCAGGGTCAGCCCATGGCCGCCCTTGCGCGCCGCCAGCTCCAGCGCCTCTGGCTTGAGCTGCTTTTCAAGGAAATCATCGCGATCCCCCTGGTCCACCAGCAGCGGCGGGCATTCGTCCGCCTCGGCCAGCAGCACACTGGCATCCCACTCGCGCCACTGCACCCGGTCTTCGCCCAGGTAGCGGCTGAAGGCCTTCTCGCCCCACGGGCAATCCATTGGATTGCTGATCGGTGAGAACGCCGACACCGAGCGGTAGCGCCCCGGGTTGCGCAACGCGCAGACCAGCGCGCCATGCCCGCCCATCGAGTGGCCACTGATACTGCGCTGGTCGGACGCCGGGAAAGACGCCTCGATCAAGGCCGGCAACTCCTCCACCACGTAGTCGTGCATCCGATAATGCCTGGCCCAGGGCTGCTGGGTGGCATTGAGGTAGAACCCCGCGCCGAGGCCGAAGTCCCAGGCACCGTCCGGATCGCCCGGCACCTGCTCGCCACGCGGGCTGGTGTCCGGGGCGACGATGATCAGCCCGAGCTCCGCGGCCAGGCGCTGGGCGCCGGCCTTCTGCATGAAGTTCTCGTCGGTGCAGGTCAGGCCACTGAGCCAATACAGCACCGGCAGCTTTTCGCCCTGCTCGGCCTGGGGCGGCAGGTACACCGCGAACACCATGTCGCAGCCAAGCACCTTGGAGCTGTGCCGGTAACGCTTGTGCCAGCCGCCGAAGCTTTTCTGGCAGGAGATGTTTTCCAGCGTCATGGCGAGGGCCTCAGAAGTGGATCACGCTGCGGATGCTCTTGCCTTCGTGCATCAGGTCGAAGGCTTTGTTGATGTCCTCCAGGCCCATGGTGTGGGTAATGAAGGTGTCCAGCGGGATCTCGCCTTTCTCGGACATTTCCACGTAGCTCGGCAGCTCGCTGCGGCCACGCACACCGCCGAAGGCCGAACCGCGCCAGACGCGACCGGTGACCAGCTGGAACGGACGGGTGGCGATTTCCTGGCCGGCACCGGCCACGCCGATGATCACCGACTCGCCCCAACCCTTGTGGCAGCACTCCAGCGCCGCGCGCATCAATTGCACATTGCCGATGCACTCGAAGGAGAAGTCCACGCCACCGTCGGTGAGGTCGACGATCACTTCCTGGATCGGCCGGTCGTAGTCTTTCGGGTTGATGCAGTCGGTGGCGCCCAGCTGGCGGGCGATCTCGAACTTGGCCGGGTTGATGTCGATGGCGATGATGCGCGAAGCCTTGGCCTTGACCGCGCCAATCACTGCCGACAGACCGATGCCGCCGAGGCCGAAGATGGCAACGGTGTCACCCGGCTTGACCTTTGCGGTATTGAGCACCGCGCCAATACCGGTGGTCACGCCGCAGCCGAGCAGGCAGACCTTCTCCAGCGGAGCCTCTTTCTGGATCTTGGCCACGGAAATTTCCGGCAGCACGGTGTACTCGGAAAAGGTCGAGGTGCCCATGTAGTGGAACAGCTGCTGGCCCTTGTAGCTGAAACGGGTGGTGCCGTCGGGCATCAGGCCCTTGCCCTGGGTGGCGCGGATGGCCTGGCACAGGTTGGTCTTGCCCGAGCGGCAGAACTTGCACTGGCCACATTCCGGGGTATACAGCGGGATGACATGGTCGCCCACCGCCACCGAGGTCACGCCCTCGCCAATCGCCTCGACGATCGCCCCGCCCTCATGGCCGAGGATCGAAGGGAAGATGCCTTCCGGGTCGGCGCCGGACAGGGTGTAGGCGTCAGTGTGGCAGACACCGGAGGCGACAACGCGCAGCAGGACTTCACCGGCCTTGGGCATGGCTACGTCGACTTCGACGATTTCCAGGGGTTTCTTGGCCTCGAAGGCGACGGCGGCACGGGACTTGATCATCAAGGGTCTCCAGAGAAGATGTCGATTGCAGGCTGCCAGTGTAATTCACTGACTTTTTGTGAATAATCCAGGCATTCACAAAACATTATTGCCATGCAGGGATAATCCATGAGCAGTCGCTGGGAAGGCATCGACGAATTCGTCGCAGTGGCGGAGGCGGGCCAGTTCACCGCCGCCGCCGAACGCCTGGGCGTGTCGTCCTCGCACATCAGCCGGCAGATCGCCCGCCTGGAGGAACGCTTGCAGACCCGCCTGCTGTACCGCAGCACGCGGCGGGTGACCCTCAGCGAAGCCGGGCAGACCTTCCTCCAGCACTGCCAGCGCCTGCAAGATGGCCGCGAGGAAGCGCTGCGCGCGATGGGCGACCTGGCCAGCGAACCCAAGGGCCTGCTGCGCATGACCTGCGCGGTGGCCTATGGCGAGCGTTTCATCGTGCCGCTGGTGACGCGGTTCATGGCGCTGTATCCGCAGCTACGGGTGGACGTGGAACTGAGCAACCGTACCCTCGACCTGCTACACGAAGGCATGGACCTGGCGATCCGCCTGGGCCGCCTGCAGGATTCCCGGCTGGTAGCCACGCGCCTGGCGCCGCGGCGCATGTACCTGTGCGCCTCGCCGGCTTACCTGGAACGCTATGGTCGGCCGCACAGCGTGTCGGAGTTGGCGCGGCACAATTGCCTGGTCGGCAGCTCCGACCTATGGGCGCTGCAGCAGGAGGGTCGCGAGATCAGCCAGCGGGTGCAGGGCAACTGGCGCTGCAACAGCGGCCAGGCGGTGCTGGATGCGGCGCTGCTGGGGATGGGCTTGTGCCAGTTGCCGGACTACTACGTGCTCGAGCACCTGCACAGTGGCGCCTTGGTGTCGTTGCTGGAGGGACACCAGCCACCGAACACGGCAGTGTGGGCGCTGTATCCTCAGCAGCGGCATCTGTCGCCGAAGGTACGTAGGCTGGTGGATTACCTGAAAGATGGGTTAGCGCAACTGCCGGAGTACAGGGTCGTCGGATAACAGCCTGGGAGCGCTTGTTTCAGCGACGCCCAGCCCATCGCTGGCGCAGCCACTCCAAGTCCTCTGGCCGGGTCACCTTGATATTGTCGCTGCGCCCTTCGACCAGGCGCGGCGCATACCCGGCCCACTCGATGGCGGACGACTCATCGGTGACTGCTACATCGGACACCAGGCACTCGGCCAGCGCCCGGTGCAACATGCCGAGGCGGAACATCTGCGGGGTGTAGGCTTGCCAGACGGTGCTGCGGTCGACCGTCGCCGCCACCCTGCCCTCGCCGTCGGCACGCTTGAGCGTGTCCCGAGCGGGTACGGCGAGCAATCCACCGACGGGATCTTCAGCCAGGGCTGACAGCAACTTGTCCAGATCGCCTCGCGCCAGATTCGGCCGCGCGGCGTCGTGCACCAGCACCCAGTCGTCATCCGACGCGCCCTGGGCGTGCAGCAGCAATAGCGCATTGAGCACCGAGTCAGCGCGCTCGTCACCACCCGGGGCACGCTGGATACGCGGATCGCTGGCACAGCGCAGGCCGGGCCAGTAAGGGTCGTGTTCGGCAATACTGACCACCACGCCCTTGAGCATGGGATGGTCGAGGAAACAGTCGAGGCTATGCTCAAGAATGGTCTGCCCGCCCAGTTGCAGGTACTGCTTGGGCCTGTCGGCAGCCATGCGGGCACCAATGCCCGCGGCGGGAATCACGGCCCAGAAGGCCGGCAGTTCGTTTGTCATTTCTGTGGCAGCTGGTAGAGGGTTTCACCCTCCTTGACCATCCCCAGTTCATGACGAGCCCGTTCTTCCACGGTCTCCATACCTTTCTTCAACTCCAGGACCTCGGCATCGAGCACACGATTGCGCTCCAGCAGGCGCTCGTTTTCCGCATGCTGGTCGGCGATCTGCTGCTTGAGTTCGGTCACTTGCGCGAGGCTGCCATTACCTACCCAAAGGCGATATTGCAGGCCGCCGAGCAGCAGGAGCAGGACGAGGAACAACCAATAGGGACTGCGCATGAAGATATCCAGGGTAAAAAAGGCCGCCGCAGCGAGCTTCCGATAGCACGAAGCCTGGCCGAGGCCAGGCTTCGTCGACAGAAACCCGTGGAGACAGCCAAACGATCAGTACGAACGTTCAGCGGGCCCCGGCTGCTGCCTTTTTACCATCTCTTGCTCAGCCGCGAAACTCGGCACGACCGCGATACACGGCTTTGGCGCCCAGTTGCTCTTCGATGCGCAGCAGTTGGTTGTACTTGCTGACGCGGTCGGAGCGGCACAGCGAGCCGGTCTTGATCTGGCCAGCGGCAGTACCCACGGCCAGGTCGGCGATGGTCGAGTCCTCGGTTTCACCGGAACGGTGCGAGATCACCGCGGTGTAGCCAGCGGCCTTGGCCATCTGGATGGCTTCGAGGGTTTCGGTCAGCGAGCCGATCTGGTTGAACTTGATCAGGATCGAGTTGCCGATGCCCTTCTCGATGCCTTCCTTCAGGATCTTGGTGTTGGTCACGAACAGGTCGTCGCCAACCAGCTGGACTTTCTTGCCGATCTTGTCGGTGAGGATCTTCCAGCCAGCCCAGTCGGACTCGTCCAGGCCGTCTTCGATCGAGATGATCGGGAAACGCTCGGTCAGGCCCTTCAGGTACTCGGCGAAACCTTCGGCGTCGAACGATTTGCCTTCGCCGGACAGGTTGTACTTGCCGTCTTCATAGAACTCGGAAGCGGCGCAGTCCAGGGCCAGGGTCACGTCGGTGCCCAGCTTGTAGCCGGCTTTCTCGACAGCTTCGGCGATGGCGGCCAGGGCGTCTTCGTTGGAAGCCAGGTTCGGCGCGAAGCCACCTTCGTCACCGACGGCGGTGTTCAGGCCACGGGCCTTCAGTACGGCCTTGAGGTGGTGGAAGATCTCGGTGCCCATGCGCAGGCCGTCGGAGAAGGTCTTGGCGCCAACCGGCTGGACCATGAACTCCTGGATGTCGACGTTGTTGTCGGCGTGCTCGCCGCCGTTGATGATGTTCATCATCGGCACCGGCATGGAGTACTGGCCCGGCGTGCCGTTGAGGTTGGCGATGTGCGCGTACAGCGGCAGGTCCTGGTCCTGGGCGGCAGCCTTGGCGGCTGCCAGGGACACGGCGAGGATGGCGTTGGCGCCCAGCTTGGCCTTGTTCTCGGTGCCGTCCAGCTCGATCATCGCGCGGTCCAGGGCTTTCTGGTCCGATGGGTCCTTGCCCAGCAGCAGGTCGCGGATCGGGCCGTTGATGTTGGCGACGGCCTTCAGCACGCCCTTGCCCAGGTAACGGCTCTTGTCGCCATCACGCAGCTCCAGCGCTTCGCGCGAGCCAGTGGAAGCACCCGACGGCGCGCAGGCGCTGCCGATGATGCCGTTGTCGAGCAGTACATCGGCTTCCACAGTGGGGTTGCCACGGGAATCGAGAACTTCACGACCTTTGATGTCGACGATCTTTGCCATTGTTGTAAGCACTCCAGAATTGACGAAACGAACGCAACTTTTGGGAATTCTTGCCGTTCACCAGGCGACATGGCACGGGCAGGCCTGGCGAAGGGAGCCCCTGACCGATAGGTCAGGGGGTGGAACGGGCGGTACTTTACCCGAGAAATGAGCTTTACGCGGTTTCTACCGTCGGAAAACTTTTCACCAGGTCGTCCAGCTGCTTGAGCTGGCTGAGGAACGGTTCCAGCTTGTCCAGGCGCAGGGCGCACGGGCCATCGCACTTGGCGTTGTCCGGGTCCGGATGTGCCTCGAGGAACAGGCCGGCCAGGCCCTGGCTCATGCCGGCCTTGGCCAGGTCGGTGACCTGGGCGCGGCGGCCACCGGCGGAGTCGGCGCGACCGCCCGGGGTCTGCAACGAGTGGGTCACGTCGAAGAACACCGGGTACTCGAACTCCTTCATGATGCCGAAGCCGAGCATGTCCACGACGAGGTTGTTGTAGCCGAAGCTCGAACCACGCTCGCAGAGGATCAGTTGGTCGTTGCCGGCCTCGACGCACTTGGCGAGGATGTGCTTCATCTCGTGGGGCGCCAGGAACTGCGCCTTCTTGATGTTGATCACAGCGTCCGTCTTGGCCATCGCCACGACCAGGTCGGTCTGGCGCGACAGGAAGGCCGGCAGCTGGATGATGTCGCACACCTTGGCCACCGGTTCGCACTGGTAGGGTTCGTGCACGTCGGTGATCACCGGCACGTTGAAGGTCTGCTTGATCTCCTCGAAGATCTTCAGGCCCTCTTCCATGCCTGGGCCGCGGTACGAGCTGACCGACGAACGGTTGGCCTTGTCGAAGCTGGCCTTGAACACGTAAGGGATACCGAGCTTCTCGGTAACCCGCACGTACTCCTCGCAGACCTTCAGGGCCAGGTCACGGGACTCCAGGACGTTCATGCCGCCGAACAGGACGAACGGCTTGTCGTTGGCGATCTCGATGTTACCGACGCGAATGATCTTCTGAGTCATGGATCAGGCCTTGTTCTTCTGTGCCAGGGCAGCCTTGACGAAACCGCTGAACAGCGGGTGACCGTCACGTGGCGTCGAGGTGAACTCCGGGTGGAACTGGCAGGCGACGAACCATGGGTGGTCCTTGGACTCGACCACTTCAACCAGCGCGCCGTCTTCGGAGCGACCGGACACCTGCAGGCCAGCTTCGACCAGCTGCGGCAGCAGGTTGTTGTTGACTTCGTAGCGGTGGCGGTGACGCTCGGTGATGATGTCCTTGCCGTAGCAGTCGTGCACCTTGGAGCCGGCTGCCAACTGGCAGTCCTGAGCGCCCAGGCGCATGGTGCCGCCCAGGTCGGACGCTTCAGTACGGGTTTCGACCGCGCCAGTGGCATCGGCCCACTCGGTGATCAGGCCAACGACCGGGTGGCCGCTGTTGCGGTCGAACTCGGTGGAGTTGGCGTCTTTCCAGCCCATCACGTTACGGGCGAATTCGATCACGGCCACCTGCATGCCGAGGCAGATGCCCAGGTACGGGACCTTGTTCTCACGGGCGTACTGCACCGCGGTGATCTTGCCTTCGACGCCGCGCAGGCCGAAACCGCCCGGGACCAGAATGGCATCGGCGCCTTCGAGCAGGCTGGTGCCCTGGTTCTCGATGTCTTCGGAGTCGATGTAGCGCAGGTTGACCTTGGTGCGGTTGGTGATGCCGGCGTGGCTCATCGCTTCGATCAGCGACTTGTACGCGTCCAGCAGCTCCATGTACTTGCCGACCATGGCGATGGTCACTTCCTGCTCAGGGTTGAGCTTGGCGTCGACGACCTTGTCCCACTCGGACAGGTCGGCGCTGTTGCACTGCAGGCCGAAGCGCTCGACGACGAAGTCGTCCAGGCCCTGGGCATGCAGCACGCCTGGGATCTTGTAGATAGTGTCGACGTCTTCCAGCGAAATCACCGCACGCTCTTCGACGTTGGTGAACAGCGCGATCTTGCGGCGCGACGAGGCGTCGACCGGGTGGTCGGAGCGGCAGATCAGCACGTCTGGCTGCAGGCCGATGGAGCGCAGTTCCTTGACCGAGTGCTGGGTCGGCTTGGTCTTGGTCTCGCCGGCGGTGGCGATGTATGGCACCAGGGTCAGGTGCATCAGCATGGCGCGCTTGGAGCCCACTTCGACACGCAGCTGGCGGATGGCCTCGAGGAACGGTTGCGACTCGATGTCGCCCACGGTGCCACCGATCTCGACCAGCGCGACGTCGGCATCGCCGGCGCCCTTGATGATGCGGCGCTTGATTTCGTCGGTGATGTGCGGGATGACCTGGATGGTCGCGCCCAGATAATCACCACGGCGCTCCTTGCGCAGCACGTGCTCGTAGATACGGCCGGTGGTGAAGTTGTTGTTCTGGGTCATCGTGGTGCGGATGAACCGCTCGTAGTGGCCCAGGTCGAGGTCGGTCTCGGCGCCGTCGTGGGTGACGAACACTTCACCGTGCTGGAACGGGCTCATGGTGCCCGGGTCGACGTTGATGTACGGGTCCAGCTTGAGCATGGTGACTTTAAGCCCCCGCGCTTCCAGGATGGCCGCCAGGGAAGCCGAGGCAATGCCTTTCCCCAATGAAGAAACAACACCGCCCGTGACGAATATGTAGCGCGTCATGAAAAACCCTAGAAGTCTGCGTTAAGGCGGCCAGCGCCGCCGGAGAAAGCGAAGGAAGGCCGAAGCCCCCGATCACCTGCGTCAATCACAGTGCATCTCGAAAAACTGCCGCGTCTGTACAGACCAGGGGTATCCCCGGCATGGAGCTCGCTCGTCATTTTAAGAAATCAGCCCAGCAAAAAACTGCTTGGTAATCGGCAACCTCTGTGTTTTCGCGGAACCCACAGAAGTTGTATCAAGAAGGGAGGGTAGTCTACCGGAATGTACCCTTCAGCTCAAACCTTGCACGTTCGTCGGCGGTTGCCAGTGCAGTTGGCCTTCGGCCTGAGCGAGTCCAGGCAGATTGGCCACCGCCAGCAATTGCTCGCCGCGGTACAGCAACGGCAGGCGCGGACGCACGAAGTGCGGGACCTGCAGCTCGTTGAGCAGACGCTTGAGGTCGCGCCGGCCACGGCCGCCGACCTCCAGCACTTCGCCGCCTTGACGGTAGGCGATGCGCAGGCCTGCGTCGTCCACGCAGCCCTCCAGCCACACCTGGCCGTTGCCCGGCAGCGCCAAGGGCCTGGACGGGTTCGGCCACGCCCACTCACCCGTCGGAGCCTGGAGCCATTGCCCGTCCAGCCACCAGATGCGCCCGTGGCTGCGCTGCAACTGACCGTCGGTCAGGCGCCAGATCGGGCAGGCATCGCCTGCCGCGTCACGCAGGTCATCCCAACCGGCCCAGTGGCGGCTGTCCGGCAGGCGCGTGCGGCGGCCGAGCCAGTATTGCAGGGCATTGCGCTGGCGCGCCGGTGACAGCGCCTGGAGTACGGCGAGGTCGAGGGAGGCAAGGCCGAGCCAGGGCAGCGGCGCATTGTCGCAGGCCGGGGCCAGGTCGGTGGCGGCCAGTTCGTCAAGCAGGCCCAGGGCCTCGCCTAGATGCTCGGCGCTGCGCGCGAGGTTGCCCTCAACCTGGGGCCAACGACCGCGCAACAACGGGAAGACCTCTGAACGCAGGAAGTTGCGGGCGAAGGTAGTGTCGGTATTGGAGGGATCGTCAGCCCACACCAGCCCCCTGCTCTGGGCATAGGCGTGCAAACGCTCGCGCGAAACCTTCAGCAGCGGGCGCACGAGCCTGCCCTGCCCCAACGAGCGCACCTCGGGCATGGCCGACAGACCACGCAAGCCGGCGCCGCGCAGCAGACGGAACAGCAAGGTTTCGGCCTGATCGTCACGGTGCTGGCCGGTGAACAGCACTTCGCCTACGCCCAGCCGTTTTTCGAAGGCGTCGTAGCGGGCGTTGCGGGCCGACTGTTCGAGGCTGGCGCCAGGGGCGACCTGGACAGGGACCACATCGAGTTCGACACCCATGACGGCACATACCGCTCGGCAGTGATCGGGCCAGGCATCGGCGGCGGCTTGCAGGCCGTGATGGACATGGATGGCGCGCAGGGGCGGCGTTGAATGGTTGCGGGTGTAATCGGCGAGCTGGTGCAGGAGGACGGTGGAGTCCAGGCCGCCGGAGAAGGCGACGTACCAGGCGGGGGCGTTGAGCCAGGGAGAGAGTTGCGCAGTGAGGTCGAGCATAGTAGTCCCTCTTCAAATCGCATCACGGGGCAAGCCCGCTCCCACGCTACAGAACGTGGGAGCGGGCTTGCCCCGCGATCGAGGGCGTCAGACTACGATCAGAGACCGTAGCTCATCAGGCGATCGTAACGGCGCTTGAGCAGCGCGTCGTTGTCGAGCTTGCCGAGCATGTCCAGCTGTTCGATCAGGTCGGCGCGGATGCTCGCGGACATCTTGGCCGGATCACGGTGGGCGCCGCCCAGCGGCTCCTGGATGACCTTGTCGACGATGTTCAGGCTCTTCAGGCGCTCGGCGGTGATGCCCATGGCCTCGGCGGCGTCGGCGGCCTTGTCGGCGGTCTTCCACAGGATCGAGGCGCAGCCTTCCGGCGAGATCACCGAGTAGGTGGAGTACTGCAGCATGTTCAGCTGGTCGCACACGCCGATGGCCAGCGCGCCGCCGGAACCACCCTCACCGATCACGGTGGCGATGATCGGCGTCTTCAGGCGCGCCATCACGCGCAGGTTCCAGGCAATCGCCTCGCTCTGGTTGCGCTCTTCGGCGTCAATGCCCGGATAGGCACCCGGGGTGTCGATGAAGGTCAGGATCGGCATCTTGAAGCGCTCGGCCATTTCCATCAGGCGGCAGGCCTTGCGGTAGCCTTCAGGGCGCGGCATGCCGAAGTTGCGGCGCACCTTCTCGCGCACTTCACGGCCCTTCTGGTGGCCGATGACCATCACCGGCTTGTCGTCCAGGCGCGCGGTGCCACCAACGATGGCGGCATCGTCAGCAAAGTGACGGTCGCCGTGCAGCTCTTCGAACTCGGTGAAGAGGTGATCGATGTAGTCGAGGGTGTACGGGCGGCGCGGGTGACGGGCCAGGCGGGCGATCTGCCAGCTGGTCAGGTTGCCGAAGATGCTCTCGGTCAGGGTGCTGCTCTTGTCCTGCAGACGGGCAATTTCATCGCTGATGTTCAGCGAGTTGTCGTTACCCACCAGGCGCAGCTCTTCGATCTTGGCTTGCAGGTCGGCAATCGGCTGTTCGAAATCGAGGAAATTCGGGTTCATAGGCTTCCGTCTTGGGTCTACGGCCAGGCGGCCGGCCGGTTGATCCGTTTGGCGCCCTACCTTAAGGGATCAGGCGCATATAGGTCGAGATTAAAATTCGTCGTTTCAACGGTATTGCAGGAAGACGTTCTCACGTCCGAACTGGTCACGCAGTGCCTGAATCAGGCCGTCGGCCGGGTCGATGGACCACTGGTCGCCGAATTGCAGCATGGCCTTGGCGTCGCTGCCGGTGTACTCCAGGGTGATCGGGCAGCCACCACGGTGGCGGGTGATCAGCTCGCCCAGCCAGTTCAGGCGGTCACCCTTAAGCGCGTCGTGGGCGACCTTCAGGCGCAGGCTTTCGGCCAGCTTGGTACGGGCATCCTCCATGGTCATCACCGTCTTGACCCGCAGGCGCAGGCCACCGGAGAAGTCGTCGTTGCTGACCTCCCCTTCCACCACCACCATGGCGTCGGTCTGCAGCAGGGCCTGGGCGCCCATGAAGGCATCGGCGAACAACGAGGCCTCGATGCGCCCGGAACGGTCGTCGAGGGTGACGAAGCCCATCTTGTCACCCTTCTTGTTCTTCATCACGCGCAGGGCAATGATCATCCCGGCGATGGTCTGGGTATCCCGCGCGGGCTTCAGGTCGACAATGCGCTGGCGGGCGAAACGGCGGATCTCGGTCTCGTACTCATCGATCGGATGCCCGGTGAGGTACAGGCCGAGGGTGTCCTTTTCGCCTTTCAGGCGCTCCTTGAGCGTCAGTTCGCGCACCTTGCGGTGATTGGCATAGACGTCGACATCCGCAGCGTCGAACATGCCTCCGAACAGGTCGACGTGGCCACTGTCGGCGGTATGGGCCGCCTGCTCGGCAGCCTTGACGGCTTCACCCAGTGCCGAGAGCAGGATCGCGCGGTTGATGTCGATGTTGGCCTGGTAGGCCTTGATCTCGTCATGGAAGTGCGGCCCGAGACGATCCAGCGCTCCACTGCGGATCAACGCATCCAGGGTACGTTTGTTGACGCGCTTGAGATCGATGCGCTCGCAGAAATCGAACAGGTCCTTGAACGGACCTCCCTGGGCACGCGCCTCGACGATCGCCTCCACCGGGCCTTCACCCACGCCCTTGATCGCACCCAGGCCATAGACAATGCGGCCATCGTTGTTGACGGTGAACTTGAAGTCGGAGAAGTTCACGTCCGGCGCGTCGAGGCGCAGCTTCATGCTGCGTACTTCCTCGACCAGCACCACCACCTTGTCGGTGTTGTGCATATCCGCCGACAGCACCGCGGCCATGAACGGCGCCGGGTAGTGGGTCTTCAGCCAGGCGGTCTGGTACGACACCAGGCCGTAGGCAGCGGAGTGGGATTTGTTGAAGCCGTAGCCGGCGAATTTCTCTACCAGGTCGAAGATGTTACCGGCCAGGTCCGCATCGATGTTGTTGGCCACGCAGCCTTCGATGAAACCACCGCGCTGCTTGGCCATTTCCTCGGGCTTTTTCTTACCCATGGCCCGGCGCAGCATGTCGGCGCCGCCGAGGGTGTAGCCCGCCATCACCTGGGCGATCTGCATCACCTGTTCCTGGTACAGGATGATGCCGTAGGTGGGCGCCAGTACTGGCTTGAGGCCTTCGTACTGGTAGTCGGAGTGTGGGTAGGCGAGTTCGGCGCGACCGTGCTTGCGGTTGATGAAGTCGTCCACCATGCCCGACTGCAGCGGGCCGGGGCGGAACAGCGCCACCAGTGCGATGAGGTCTTCCAGGCAGTCGGGCTTGAGCTTCTTGATAAGCTCCTTCATGCCGCGCGATTCGAGCTGGAACACCGCCGTGGTCTCGGCTTTTTGCAGCAGCTCGTAGGTCTTGCGGTCGTCCAGCGGGATGAAGTCGATGTTGACGTCGGGCAGGTTCTTCTTGGCCTGCTCGCGGTTGATGATCTCCATCGCCCACTTGATGATGGTCAGGGTACGCAGGCCGAGGAAGTCGAACTTCACCAGGCCCGCGGCCTCGACGTCGTCCTTGTCGAACTGGGTCACCAGGCCGCCGCCTTCTTCGTCACAGGCGATCGGCGAAAAATCGGTGAGTTTGGTCGGCGCGATTACCACGCCACCGGCGTGCTTGCCGGTACCACGGGTGACACCTTCGAGCTTGAGGGCCATGTCCCAGATCTCGCGGGCGTCCTCGTCGCCCTTGAGGAAGTCTCGCAGGATTTCCTCCTGTTCGTAGGCCTTCTCCAGGGTCATGCCCACTTCGAACGGAATCATCTTCGACAGGCGGTCGGCCAGCCCATAGGACTTGCCCTGCACCCGCGCCACGTCACGCACCACCGCCTTGGCGGCCATGGTGCCGAAAGTGATGATCTGGCTCACCGCGTTGCGCCCGTAGGCCTCGGCCACGTAGTCGATCACCCGGTCGCGGCCATCCATGCAGAAGTCGACGTCGAAGTCGGGCATGGAAATACGTTCAGGGTTGAGGAAGCGCTCGAACAGCAGGTCGTAGGCCAACGGGTCGAGGTCGGTGATCTTCAGCACGTAGGCCACCAACGAACCGGCACCCGAACCCCGGCCCGGGCCGACCGGCACGTCGTTGTTCTTGGCCCACTTGATGAAGTCCATAACGATCAGGAAGTAACCGGGGAAGCCCATCTGGATAATGATATCCAGCTCGAACTTCAGGCGGTCCAGGTAGACCTGGCGCTTCTCTTCGTAATTGGGCGTGGTCTCCTTCGGCCAGAGCACCGCCAGGCGCTCCTCCAGGCCTTCGTGGGAGACATGGCGCAGGTAGTCGTCGATGCCCATGCCGTTGGGCGTCGGGAAGTCGGGGAGGAAGTACTTGCCCAGCTGCACGGTGATGTTGCAGCGCTTGGCGATCTCCACGGTGTTGGCAATGGCGTCCGGCAGGTCACTGAACAGCTCGGCCATCTCTTCGGCGGACTTGAGGTACTGCTGGTCGCTGTAGCCACGCGGGCGGCGCGGGTCGTCCAGGGTCCAGCCCTCGCCGATGCACACGCGGGTCTCGTGGGCATCGAAGTCCGACTGCTTGACGAAACGCACGTCGTTGGTTGCCACCAGCGGCGCACCAAGCTTATCGGCCAAGGCCACGGCAGCGTGCACGTACTCCTCGTCGCCGGCGCGGTTGGTACGCTGCACCTCGACGTAGAAGCGCTCGGGGAACATGCTCATCCAGTCGGCGAGCAGGACTTGGGCTTCGTCCTGACGATTGGCCATCAACGCCATGCCGATGTCGCCTTCCTTGCCGGCGGACAGGGCAATCAGCCCTTCGCTGGCCGGGGCGATCCATTCGCGCTGGATGATCACCAGCCCATTGCGCTGGCCATCGGTCCAACCACGCGAGATCAGCTCGGTGAGATTGCGGTAACCCTTGGGGTTCATGGCCAGGAAACAGATGCGCGACAGTGGCGCCTCCGGATCGACCCCGGCCAGCCACAGGTCGGCGCCACAGATCGGCTTGATGCCGGCGCCCATGGCGGTCTTGTAGAACTTCACCAGCGAGCACATGTTGCTCTGGTCGGTGATCGCCACCGCCGGCATGTTCATCCCGGCCAGGGCCTTGGCCAGCGGCTTGATCCGCACCAGGCCATCGACCAGGGAGAATTCGGAGTGCACGCGAAGGTGAACGAAGGAGACCGACATGGAGGATCCTGTAGCAGTGCTGAACGACAAGGGCGGGATTGTAGCGTATTGCTCTGCGCTTGCCTCGCCTGCAGGTCAGCGGTTGATTGCAGAATGCATCGCGGGGCAAGCCCGCTCCCATACTAGGCATGGGAACGGGCTTGCCCCGCGATGAATGGCGACGATCAGATCAGCTGGGTAGAAACGCCCTCACGGGCTTCCCAGGCAGCTCGAACAGGCGCGAACGAGCGCCGGTGAATGGGCGTCGGCCCAAGACGGGCCAGGGCCTCAAGGTGCACTGGAGTCGGATACCCCTTGTGCCCGCCGATCCCATAACCCGGGTAGATCAGCTCGAACGCGCTCATCTCGCGGTCACGGGTGACCTTGGCCAGGATCGATGCGGCGGCGATCGCCGGCACCTGCGAATCACCCTTGACCACAGGGGCAGCCGGTACCGAAAGCTTCGGGCAGCGGTTGCCATCGATCAGTGCCAGCTTCGGCATGACGTGCAGCCCTTCGACGGCACGCTGCATGGCCAGCATGGTCGCATGGAGAATGTTCAGACGGTCGATTTCCTCGACCTCGGCGCGAGCGATGCAGAAACTCAGCGCCTTCTCGCAGATCTCGTCGAACAGCGCATCGCGCTTGGCTTCGGTGAGTTTTTTCGAGTCGTTCAGGCCGAGGATCGGCCGGCGCGGGTCGAGAATCACCGCTGCGGTGACCACCGCGCCGCACAGCGGACCACGGCCCACTTCGTCGACGCCGGCCACCAGCTCCTCGACCAGGTTGAAATCAAGTCCCATCTGCATGTCAGCGGTCCTTCAACAGGGCAAGCACCGCGTCGGCCGCCTGGTTGGAGGCGTCGCGGCGCAGGGTGCGGTGGATCTGGTCGAAGCTGTCGGTCTGCTGCGTGCCATCCTTGACCAACGGCGCCAGGGTTTGCGCCAAGGCCTCGCTGGTCGCGGCGTCCTGCAGCAGCTCGGGCACCAATAGCCGCTGGGCGAGCAAGTTGGGCAGCGACACGTAGGGGCTCTTGACCATGCGTTTGAGGATCCAGTACGTCAACGGTGCCAGGCGATAGGCCACCACCATCGGCCGCTTGTACAGCATCGCCTCCAGGGTGGCGGTACCCGAGGCAATCAGCACCGCGTCGCACGCCGCCAAGGCCTTGTGCGACTGGCCATCGAGCAAGGTCAGCGGCAACTCACGCCCTTCGAGCATCTGCTCGACCTGGGCGCGACGCGCGGCATTGGCGCACGGCAGCACGAAACGTGCGCCAGGCACCAGCTCGCGCAGGCGCTGGGCCGCATCGAGGAACAGGGCGCCCAGGCGCCCCACTTCGCCGCCACGGCTGCCGGGCATCAGGGCAATCACCGGGCCATCGCCCAGGCCCAGCTCGGCACGCGCCGCGCCACGGTCAGCCTCGAGGGGAATGGTATCCGCCAACGGGTGGCCGACGAAGCGCACCGGCACACCCTGCTCTTCATAGAAGCGCGCCTCGAACGGCAGCAGGGTGAGCATCAGGTCGCACCCCTCGCGGATCTTCAGCACACGCTTCTGCCGCCAGGCCCAGACCGACGGGCTGACGTAATGCACCGTCTTGATCCCGGCCTGGCGCAGCTTGAGTTCGATATTCAGGGTGAAATCAGGTGCATCGATACCGATGAACACGTCGGGCTTTTCACCGATCAGTGTCTCGATCAGCAGCTTGCGCCGCTTGAGCAGCTCGCGCAGACGCCCGAGTACCTCGACCAGGCCCATGACGGCCAGGCGTTCCATCGGGAAGTAGGAGGTCATGCCTTCGGCTTCCATCAAGGGCCCGCCGACGCCGATGAACCGTACATCGGGGTGGCGCGCCTTGATGGCACGCATCAAGCCGGAACCGAGGATGTCGCCGCTGGCCTCGCCCGCGACCAGCGCCACGCAAAGCTGGGCCATGTCAGCGCGTGATGCCGCGGGCAGAGTTGGCGATCGATTGACGGAACAGGTCGACTTCCGGGAACTGGCTCACCAGCTCGTCCAGCTCCTTGAGCGCCTCTTCGACGGTCAGGCCCTGGCGATAGACAATCTTGTAGGCGCGACGCAGTGCATGCAGCACCTCGTCGCTGAAACCGCGACGGCGCAGGCCTTCGAAGTTCATGCTGCGCGCCTCGGCCGGGCTGCCGAACACCGTCACGTAGGCCGGCACGTCCTTGCCGATCGCGGTACCCATGCCGGAAAAGGCATGAGCGCCGATATGGCAGTACTGGTGCACCAGCGTATAGCCCGACAGGATCGCCCAGTCGCCCACGTGCACGTGCCCGGCCAACGCAGTGTTGTTGACCAGGATGCAGTGGTTGCCGATGACGCTGTCATGGCCGATGTGGGCATAGGCCATGATCAGGTTGTGATCGCCCAGCGTCGTTTCCGAACGGTCCTGCACGGTGCCGCGATGGATGGTGACACCCTCGCGGATCACGTTGTGGTCACCGATGACCAGGCGCGTCGGCTCACCCTTGTACTTCAGGTCAGGGGTGTCTTCACCGATCGAGGAGAACTGGTAGATGCGGTTGTGCTTGCCGATGCGAGTCGGCCCTTTGAGCACGACGTGCGGGCCAATGATGGTGCCCTCCCCGATTTCGACATCGGGGCCTACGATCGACCAGGGGCCAACCTCGACACCCTCGGCCAACCTGGCCGAGGGATCGATGATCGCCCGTGGGTCAATCGAACTCATAGGGAGCGTTCCGCGCAGGTGATCTCGGCCGAGCAGACTGGCTTGCCGTCCACCAGGGCACGGCATTCGAATTTCCAGATCATGCTCTTGCGGCTGAGGAACTTGGCCTCCAGGACCAGCTGGTCGCCCGGCAGCACTGGCTGGCGGAAACGCAGCTTGTCGGAGCCGACAAAGTAGTAAAGCGTGCCGTCAGCCGGTTTGGCGTCGAGCATCTTGAATCCGAGAATTCCGGCCGCCTGGGCCATCGCCTCGATGATCAGCACGCCCGGCATGATCGGATGCGCCGGGAAGTGGCCATTGAAGAACGGCTCGTTGATGCTGACATTCTTGTAGGCACGAATGCTTTGGGCCTCGAAGTCCAGGTCCGTCACCCGGTCCACCAGCAGGAACGGGTAACGGTGAGGCAGGTATTCGCGAATCTCGTTGATGTCCATCATTTCGGGGGGAAGCCTGTATAAGAATAGGGAGCGCAGGTGCTGACCACACGCTCCTTTTGCAGATCCAAAGAGGAGCCAGCTAGCGACTGTAACGCTCGCTCAGTAAATGGTATCAGCCTTCTGATGTCGGCTGGCCACCTGAGGTCACGGTGTCGACACGCTTTTCCAGCTGCTGGAGACGCTTGGACATCTCGTCCAGCTGGCGAATGCGAGCGGCGCTCTTGCGCCATTCGGCCAAAGGTTGCATGGCCGTTCCGGAAGAATAGCCACCCGGTTCGGTAATCGAACGGGTCACCATGGTCATGCCGGAGACGAAAACATTGTCGCAGACGTCGATGTGACCGACCATCCCGACACCACCGGCAATCATGCAGTGCTTGCCGATACGGGTACTGCCGGAGATGCCGACGCAGGCCGCCATCGCCGTGTGATCACCGACCTGCACGTTATGGGCGATCTGGATCTGGTTGTCGAGCTTGACGCCATCACCGATGCGCGTATCCGACAGGGCGCCGCGGTCCACCGCGGTGTTCACGCCGATCTCGACATCGTCGCCCAGGGTGACGCCGCCGATCTGCGCGATCTTGCGCCAGATACCCTTCTCGTTGGCAAAGCCGAAGCCCTCGCCACCGATCACCGCGCCGGACTGGATGACCACGCGCTTGCCGATGGTCACGTCGTGATACAGCGTGACACGGGGTGCCAGCCAGCCACCCTCGCCGATGACGCAACGGGCACCGATGAAACAGTGCGCGCCGATCGTCACGTTGGCGTCGATCCGCGCACCGCTTTCGACCACCGCAAACGGGCCGATGCTGGCGCTGACATCCACCTGGGCATCCTCGGCAACCACGGCGCTGGGATGGATTCCCGCCACAGCCTTGGGCTTCGGATCGAACAGGTGCGAGATGCGCGCGTAAGCCAGGTACGGGTCGGCGACGATCAAGGCGTTACCGGCGAAACCTTCGGCGTCCTCGGCCTTGAGCAGTACCGCGCTGGCCGTGGAGTCGTCCAGGAACTTGCGGTACTGCTTGTTGGCCAGGAAACTCAGCTGCCCGGAAACGGCCTCCTGCAAGGTGGCCAACCCGGTGATTTCCAGCGCCTCGGGGCCTTTGAGCTCGGCGCCGAGGGCTTCGGCCAGCTGGCCGAGTGTCATGGTCACGGTCATATCAACGGGCTTGGTTCATGCGCTCGATGACCTGGCGGGTGATGTCGTACTGCGGCTTGACATCGATGACCGCGCCACGCTCGAGCACCAGGTCGAAGCCACCCTTCTTGATCACTTCCTCGACGGCGCCATCCAGCTTGGGCTTGAGCTGCTTGAGCATGTCGCGATCGGCCACGGCCTTGGCTTCGTTGAGTTCCTTGGACTGGAACTGGAAGTCGCGGGCCTTTTGCTTGAACTCGAGCTCGAGGCGCTCGCGCTCCGGCTGAGGCATCTTGTCGCCGCCCTTGATCAGGCGATCCTGGATGCCTTTGGCGCTGCTTTCCAGGCCCTTGAGCTTGGTCAGTTGCGGACCGAACTTCTTCTCGGCGTCGACGGCGTATTTCTTGGCCGCGTCGGATTCCAGCAGGGCCATCTGATAGTTCAGCACGGCAACCTTCATTTCGGCGAAAGCCGGGGTGGCGACCAGCGCCGCGGCCACGAGGGCCAGTTGGGTCAACTTACGCACGATGCACTCCTGGATAATCCGTTGTCGTTATGCAAGGGCCGACCTCAGAAGGTCTGGCCCAGAGAGAATTGGAACACTTGCGTGTCGGCGTCGTCCGGCTTCTTGATCGGCATCGCCAGGCTGAAGCTCAGCGGGCCCAGCGCGGTGATCCAGGTTACGCCCAGACCGACGGAACTGGCCATGTCCGAGAAACCGACCTTGGTGCAGTCCGGCTTGGAACCGCAGTTGGTGTCGAACACGTTACCCACGTCCCAGAACACGGAGGTGCGCAGCGAACGCTGGTCCTTGACGAACGGCAGCGGGAACAGCAGCTCCACGCCACCCTGGACGAGGACGTTGCCACCGAACGGCAGCGGATCCTGGTCCGGGTCGGCAATGGTGCCCTGGTTGCCGGTCACGGCCGCGCCACGGCTCGGCGTACTGCGTGGGCCCAGGGTACTGTCCTTGAAGCCGCGCACGGAGTTGAAGCCGCCCGCGTAGTAGTTCTCGTAGAACGGCAGACCATTGGTCGAGCCGTAGCCGTCACCGTAGCCCAGCTCGGTGTGCAGGCGCAGGGTGTAGTCGTTGTTGATCGGCTTGAACAGCTGGCCACGGTAGTCGAGCTTGTAGAACGACAGGTCGCTGCCCGGCACGGTGGTCTCGAGGGTCAGGCTCTGCGAGTGACCACGGGTGGCCAGCACGCCCTTGTTCAGGGTCGACTCGGACCAGCCGATCGAAGCCTTGAAGTTGAGGAAGTTGTCGCCTTCGTCCTGGATGAACTTGAAGATCTCATCGACGGTATAGCGGCCGGTCTTCAACTTGTCCTGCTGCACGGTCAGGCCGTAGGTCAGGCGCGAGGTCTCGCTGATCGGGTAGCCGAGGCTGACACCGGCACCCAGGCTGTCCACCGCATAGCTGGCCACGTCGACGTCGAGGTCATCGTAGTCGGTGCTGCGGTAGAAGGCGTTGTAACCCAGGCTCACACCATCGGGGGTGAAGTAGGGATCGACGTAGCCGAAGTTGTAGCGGGTCTGGTATTCGGAACGGGTCAGGCCGATGGAGACCTTGTTACCGGTACCCAGGAAGTTGTTCTGGCTGATCGAGCCACCGAGGATCAGGCCCGCGCTCTGGGCGAAACCGACGCTGGCGGTGATCGAGCCGGAGGCCTGCTCTTCGACGCTGTAGTTGACGTCGACCTGGTCGTCGGTGCCCGGCACCGGCGGCGTCTCGACGTTGACTTCCTTGAAGAAGCCCAGGCGCTCGAGGCGGGTCTTGGATTGGTCGATGAGGTAGGTCGAAGCCCAGCCGCCTTCCATCTGGCGCATTTCGCGGCGCAGCACTTCGTCTTCGGTCTTGGTGTTGCCGCGGTAGTTGATGCGGTTGACGTAGGCACGCTTGCCCGGATCGACGACGAACATGATGTCGACAGTGTGATCCTGGTCGTTCGGTTGCGGCACGCCGTTGACGTTGGCGAAGGTATAGCCTTCGTTACCCAGGCGACGGGTGATCAGGTCGGACGTGGTGGTCATCACCTTGCGCGAGAACACCTGGCCCGGCTGCACCAGCAGCAGCGACTTGACCTGGTCTTCCGGCACTTTCAGGTCACCGGACAGCTTGACGTCGCGAACAGTGTACTTCTCGCCTTCATTGATGTTGACGGTGATGTAGACGTGCTTCTTGTCCGGAGTGATCGACACCTGGGTGGAGGCGATGTCCATGTTGATGTAGCCGCGGTCCAGGTAGTAGGAACGCAGGCGCTCCAGGTCACCGGACAGTTTTTCGCGGGCGTACTTGTCGTCGTTCTTGAAGAACGACAGCCAGTTGGTGGTCTTGAGCTCGAACAGCTGGCCGAGGGTCTCGTCGTCGAAGACCGTGTTGCCCACCACGTTGATGTGCTGGATCGCGGCGACGGTGCCTTCGTTGATCTTGATCTTCAGGCCGACACGGTTGCGCGGCTGCGGCACGACCTCGGCGTCGACTTCGGCGGAGTAGCGGCCCTGGGCCACGTACTGGCGCTGCAGCTCGTTACGCACGCCTTCCAGCGTCGCGCGCTGGAAGATCTCGCCTTCGGCCAGGCCCGACTGCTTCAAACCCTTCATCAGGTCTTCGGTGCTGATCGCCTTGTTGCCTTCGATCTCGATGCTCGACACCGAAGGGCGCTCGACCACGTTGATGATCAGGACATTGCCGTCGCGGTTCAGCTGGATGTCCTGGAAGAAGCCGGTCTTGAACAGCGAGCGGGTGGATTCGACCAGACGGCGGTCGTCGACCTGGTCACCGACGTTCAGCGGCAACGCGCCGAACACGCTGCCGGCGGAAACCCGCTGCAGGCCGTTGACACGAATATCGGAGATGGTGAAGGACTCGGCGTGAACTTCAGCGATCATCAGTGCGGAGAGCACCGCAGTTAGCAGCAGACGTTTCATGAAGTCCTTTTATTCCAACTGGCAATAAACAACCCGCCGCGAGAAGGCGGCAGGTTTCGCGATTGAGCGAAGCTTTTATAGTCGACCCAGATCGTTGATCAGGGCGAGCAACATCACCCCGACGACCAAACTGATACCGATCTGGACCCCCCAACCTTGCACCCGATCCGAGAGCGGACGACCGCGCGCCCACTCGATCAGGTAGAACAGCAAATGCCCCCCATCCAGTACTGGGATGGGCAGCAGGTTCAGAACCCCCAGGCTTATGCTCAGGTAGGCCAGGAAATTCAGGAAATCCCCAACGCCCGACTGGGCTGAAGCGCCCGCCACTTTAGCAATGGTTATCGGTCCGCTCAAGTTTTTTACCGAGAGCTCTCCGAACAGCATTTTCTTCAGCGATTCGAGGGTCAGGACGCTCATGTTCCAAGTGCGGGACAAGCCCTCGCCCACCGCCTCCAGCGGCCCGTAACTGACCTCGCGGAGCATCTTCGCCGGCCATTCGCTGGCCTTGACCCCGGCACCGAGGTAACCACCGGATGCCTGGCCTTCGCCCTTGCGCGCCAGGGTGACCGGTACTTCGAGCGTTGCGCCGTCGCGCTCGACGCGCAGGTTCACCGTGCGCTCGGGGCGGGCACGGACCGCGTCGACCACCTGCTGCCAGTCGCCCAGCGCCACGCCGTCGAGCGCCAGCAGCTTGTCACCAGTCTTGAGCCCGGCGGCAGCGGCCGGCCCTTTCGGATCGATTTCCGCCAGCACCGGAACCATCGCAGGTCGCCACGGGCGCAGGCCCAGGGACTGGATCGGATCAGGCTCATCGGCGCCCTTGAGCCAATTGTTCAGGGTAATGTCGAACTGGCGCTCGACCGTTGCGCCTTCATCGAGCACGCCCACGCGCAGCGTGCCGCTCTCGCCGAGGCGGCGCACCAACTGCAGGTTGACCGCCGACCAGCCATTGGTCGGTTTGCCATCGATGGAAACGATTTCCTGGCCGACGCCCAGGCCGGCGCTGGCCGCCAGGCTGCCCACCTCGACCGCGCCGATGACCGGGCGCACCTGCTGCGAGCCGAGCATGGCCAGCACCCAGAAGAACAGGATGGCAAGGAGGAAGTTAGCGACCGGACCCGCCGCCACGATGGCGATGCGCTGGCGTACCGATTTGCGGTTGAACGATTGCTCGATCAGCGCCGGCGGCACCTCGCCCTCACGCTCGTCGAGCATCTTGACGTAGCCGCCCAAGGGAATCGCAGCGACGACGAACTCGGTGCCCTGGCGATCGTGCCAGCGCAGCAACGGTGTGCCGAAGCCCACCGAGAAACGCAGGACCTTGACCCCGCAACGCCGCGCCACCCAGAAGTGGCCGAACTCGTGGAAGGTGACCAGCACGCCGAGCGCAATCAGCGTGCCGACAATCATGTAGAGCGCAGTCATGTCCTATCTCCGGATGACATTCGGCGGAGCCGGCCGCAGGCTTCAGCGGCCGTGGCGTCGCAACCATTCCCGGGACAGCTCCCGGGCACGCTGGTCGGCGGCGAATACCGCGTCAAGCGTGGGCAATGCCACCACAGGCTCCTGGTCGAGCACCTGTTCGATCATACCCGCGATCTCCGGGAAGCGGATACGCCGCTGGAGAAACGCTTCGACAGCCACTTCGTTGGCGGCATTGAGCACCGCCGGCGCACTGTTGCCCGCCTCGGCAGCCTGACGCGCCAGGCGCAGGCATGGGAAGCGCTGTTCGTCGGGGGCCTGGAAATCCAGACGGGCGATGGCGAACAGGTCCAGCGGCGCCACGCCCGAATCGATGCGCTCCGGCCAGGCCAGGGCATTGGAGATCGGCGTGCGCATGTCGGGGTTGCCCAACTGGGCAAGCACCGAGCCATCGACATAGTCCACCAACGAGTGAATGACGCTCTGCGGGTGCACCACCACTTCAACCTGCGAAGGCTTGGCGTCGAACAGCCAGCAGGCCTCGATCAGCTCCAGGCCTTTGTTCAGCATGCTCGCCGAATCGACCGAGATCTTGCGCCCCATGGACCAGTTCGGATGGGCGCAGGCTTGCTCCGGCGTGACATCCAGCAAGGCTTCGGCCGGGGTTTCGCGGAACGGGCCGCCAGAGGCCGTCAGCAGGATGCGGCGCACGCCAACAGCGCCCAGACCACGGGCATAGTCGCCGGGCATGCACTGGAATATCGCGTTGTGCTCGCTGTCGATCGGCAGCAGCACCGCGCCGCTGCGCTGCACCGCCTGCATGAACAGGGCCCCGGACATTACCAAGGCTTCCTTGTTGGCCAGCAACACCTTCTTGCCCGCCTCGACCGCGGCCAGGGTCGGACGCAAGCCGGCAGCGCCGACGATGGCCGCCATCACCGTATCGACCTCCGATGCGGAGGCGACCTGGCACAGCCCGGCCTCACCTTCCAGCACCTCGGTGGCGCATCCAGCCTTGGCCAGCCCCGCGCGCAACCGCCCGGCCGCCTCGGCGCTCGGCACCACGGCGTACGCCGGGCGATGGCGCTCGCACAGGGCCAGCAGTTCGTCGATGCGCGAATAGCCGCTCAAGGCGAACACCTGGTAACGGTCAGGGTGGCGAGCGATGACGTCCAGCGTGCTCAAGCCAATGGAGCCGGTGGCCCCCAGCACGGTAATGCGTTGCATGCGACTCACATCACACCCCACTCAGCCGCCCACAACAGTACGGCAAACATCGGAATCGCTGCGGTCAGGCTGTCGATGCGATCAAGCACGCCACCATGGCCCGGCAACAGGTTGCTGCTGTCCTTGATGCCTTCACGACGCTTGAACATGCTCTCGGTCAGGTCGCCGACCACCGAGGACATCACCACCACCACGGCGCCCAGCAAGCCCAGCAGCACCTGGCCGACACTCCAGTCACGGGCAATGCCCACGCCCAGGGTGATCAGCAGGCTGACCGCGAGGCCGCCATACACGCCCTCCCAGCTCTTGCCCGGGCTGACCTGTGGCGCCAGCTTGCGCTTGCCAAAGGCACGACCGGAGAAATAAGCGCCGATGTCGGCCGCCCAGACCAGCACCATGACCGCCAGGATCAGCCAGTTGCCCAGCGGCCAGTGCTTGAGCAGCACCAGGCCCTGCCAGGCGGGCAGCAACACCAGCAGGCCGATCAGCAGGCGACAGGCGGCACTGCTCCAAAGCTCGCCGCTGCGCGGGTAGGTCAGCACCAGCCACGTGGCCAGCGCCCACCAGATCACCGAAGCGCCCAGCACCCAGGGCGCCAGGTCGGGCATCAAGTAGAGCAGCATCAGCCCGCCCGCCACCACGGCGGCATAGGCGATGCGCAGCGGTTGCGCCACCAGGCCGGCCAGGCGCGCCCACTCCCAGGCACCGAGCGTCACCACGAAACCGATGAAGAGGGCGAAGTCCCCACCATTGAGCAGGAAGAAACCACCCACCGCGATCGGCAGCAGGATCAGCGCGGTAATGATGCGTTGTTTAAGCATTAAGCACGGGCTCCGGCTTCGACCTGCTCGCTGGTCTTACCGAAGCGGCGCTGGCGCGAAGCGAAATCGGCCAGCGCATTGCGCATGGCCTCGTGTTTGAAGTCCGGCCAATAGAGGTCGGAGAAGTACAGCTCGGCGTAGGCCAGCTGCCACAAGAGGAAATTGCTGATGCGGTGCTCGCCACCGGTGCGGATGCACAGGTCAGGCAATGGCAGGTCGCCCGTCACCAGACAGGTCTGCAGCAGATCCGGGGTGATGTCTTCCGGGCGCAGATGGCCGGCCTGCACTTCACGCGCCAGGCGCTGGGCAGCCTGGGCGATATCCCACTGACCACCGTAGTTGGCGGCGATCTGCAGGATGAAGCGGTTGCTGCCGGCAGTCGCGGCCTCGGCCTCGCGCATCGCAGCCTGGAGTTCAGGGTGGAAGCGTGAGCGGTCGCCGATGATGCGCAGGCTGATGTTGTTGTCGTTCAGGCGCTTGGCCTCGCGGCGCAGCGCCTTGAAGAACAGGTCCATGAGGGCACTGACTTCATCCGCCGGTCGCTGCCAGTTCTCACTGGAGAACGCAAAAAGCGTGAGCACCTCGACCTTGGCCTCGGCGCACACTTCGATCACGGCGCGCACCGCATCGACACCCGCCTTATGCCCGGCAACGCCGGGCATGAAGCGCTTCTTCGCCCAGCGATTATTCCCATCCATGATGATCGCCACGTGACGCGGCACCACGGAGGGCACAGTCTGCTTGGTCTTTTCCATGAAGGTGTCCTGACCCTTAGATGGCCATCAGGTCCTTTTCTTTTGCTTCGGTGGCCTTGGCGATCTGCGCCTCGAAATCCTTGATCAGCTTGTCGATGTCGGCACTGGCACGACGCTCTTCGTCTTCACTGATTTCCTTGTCCTTGGACAGCTTCTTCAGGTCACCCATGGCGTCACGACGAATGTTGCGCACGGCAACGCGGGCATCTTCGGCAGCGGCGCGGGCCTGCTTGGTGAAGCCCTTGCGGGTTTCTTCGGTCAGCGGAGGCATATTGACCAGCAGCAACTCACCCAGGTTGGTCGGGTTGAGGTTCAAGCCGGCACTGCCGATGGCCTTGTCGATGGCGCCCAGCATGTTGCGCTCGAAAGGCACCACTTGCAGGGTCTGGTTGTCTTTCACGGTCACGTTGGCCACGCTGGTCAGCGGGGTGTCGGTGCCATAGTAAGGCACCATCACGCTACCCAGGACGCTCGGGTGCGCCTTGCCGGTGCGGATCTGGCCAAAGGCGTGGATCAGCGACTCCAGCGACTTTTGCATGCGCGCCTGGGCGTCTTTCTTGATTTCGTTGATCATTTTTGAACTTCCTCGATCAGAGTTCCTTCCGCGCCGCCATGCACGATGTTCAGCAGGGCGCCGGGCTTGTTCATGTTGAAGACGCGCAACGGCATCTTGTGATCGCGGCACAGGCAGATTGCCGTCAGGTCCATTACACCCAGCTTGCGATCCAGCACTTCATCGTAGGACAGATGATCGAACTTCTCGGCATGCGGGTCCTTGAATGGATCTGCAGTGTATACACCATCGACCTTGGTTGCCTTCAATACCACGTCGGCATCGATTTCGATGGCACGCAGGCAAGCGGCGGAGTCGGTGGTGAAGAACGGGTTGCCGGTACCGGCAGCGAAGATCACGACTTCTTTCGAGTTCAGGTGGCGCATGGCCTTGCGGCGATCATAGTGATCGGTCACACCGACCATGGAGATGGCCGACATGACGATCGCGGTGATGTTCGCCCGCTCCAGCGCGTCGCGCATGGCCAGTGCGTTCATCACGGTGGCCAGCATGCCCATGTGGTCGCCAGTGACCCGATCCATGCCGGCTGCGCTGAGCGCCGCACCACGGAACAGGTTGCCACCACCGATCACCAGGCCGACCTGGACGCCGATGCCGACCAGTTGGCCGACTTCCAGCGCCATGCGATCCAGGACCTTGGGGTCGATCCCGAACTCTTCCGAGCCCATCAGGGCCTCGCCGCTAAGTTTGAGTAGAATGCGTTTATAGCGAGCCTGATGACCACTGCCCTGCTGAGCCATTGCGAATCTCTCCTGCGGCGTTTGTAAAAATCTGGCGGGCTGTTTTCAGCCTGCGCGTAACTCTAGCGTGACGCAGCTACTGCGTCAGCGAGCAGCGGTCTGGTAAACCACTCCCGCTTTGACAAAGAGGCTGCGCGCGTGAGCGGGCAGCCTCTTTGGGGCGACAGACGAGTCCGTCTTACTGCTTGGCGGCAGCTACCTGGGCGGCAACTTCGGCAGCGAAGTCGTCAACCGGCTTCTCGATGCCTTCGCCAACCTTGAAGTAGGTGAAGGAAACGATTTCGGCACCGGCTTTCTTGGCCAGCGCGCCAACTTTGACTTCCGGATCCATCACGAAGGCTTGCTCTTTCAGCGAGGCTTCGGCTTTGAACTTGGAGATACGACCGTTGATCATGTTTTCAACGATGTTTTCCGGCTTGCCGGCGATCTTGTCGGCGTTCAGCTGCAGGAAGACGTTCTTCTCGCGCTCGATGGCCTCGGCGGAGATTTCCGACGCGTCCAGGAACTCTGGGTTCGAAGCGGCAACGTGCATGGCGATGTTCTTGGCCAGATCGACGTCACCGCCTTTCAGGACAACAACTGCACCGATCTTGTTACCGTGCAGGTAGGCACCGACAACGTCACCCTCAACGCGCACCAGGCGACGGATGTTGACGTTCTCGCCGCACTTGGCGACCAGGGCTTCACGAGCGGCTTCACGCGAAGCGATCAGCGGAGCGGCATCGGTCAGCTTCTCGGCGAAGGCCTGTTCGATGCTTTCGGCAACGAAGTTCTTGAAGTCGTCTTGCAGGGCCAGGAAGTCGGTCTGCGAGTTCACTTCCAGCAGGACGGCGGATTTACCGTCGGTCTTGACGGCGATGGCGCCTTCGGCGGCAACGTTGCCAGCCTTCTTGGCGGCCTTGATGGCGCCCGAGGCACGCATGTCGTCAATGGCTTTCTCGATGTCGCCGCCGGCCTTTTCCAGGGCCTTCTTGCAATCCATCATGCCTTCGCCGGTACGCTCGCGCAGTTCTTTGACCAGCGCTGCAGTAATTGCTGCCATTTCAAAATCCTCTTGGAAAGTTTTTCAACCATTCCACCCGTTCGTCACGGGCGTTAAATTCTGCAAATCCGCTGTTTTATACCTCAGCCGGCCCATGATGCGGGGCCTTCGCTGACAGCAGGATTTCAAGGTGGCAAAAAGGGGGCAAAGCCCCCTTTTTGCGTGCCAAGTAGACGCTAAGCGTCAATTACTCGGCAGCAGGTGCAGCCGCTTCTTCAACATAGACTTCAGTGCCGCCGGCAACGTTGTTGCGGCCGCGGATGACGGCGTCGGCCATCGAAGTCATGTACAGCTCGATAGCGCGGATGGCGTCATCGTTACCTGGGATGATGTAGTCAACACCTTCAGGGCTGCTGTTGGTATCGACAACGCCGATAACCGGGATGCCCAGCTTGTTGGCTTCGGTGATGGCAATGCGCTCGTGGTCGACGTCGATCACGAACAGGGCATCAGGCAGGCCGCCCATGTCCTTGATACCACCCAGGCTGCGGTCCAGTTTCTCCAGATCGCGCGAACGCATCAGAGCTTCTTTCTTGGTCAGCTTGGTGAAAGTACCATCTTCGGCCTGGGTTTCCAGGTCACGCAGACGCTTGATCGAAGCGCGGATGGTCTTGTAGTTGGTCAGCATGCCGCCCAACCAACGGTGATCAACGTATGGCGAACCGCAACGAGCTGCTTGCTCGGCGACGATCTTGCCGGCGGAACGCTTGGTGCCGACGAACATGATCTTGTTCTTGCCCTGGGCCAGGCGCTCTACGAAGGACAGAGCCTCGTTGAACATCGGCAGGGTTTTTTCCAGGTTGATGATGTGGATCTTGTTGCGCGCGCCGAAAATGTACTTGCCCATTTTCGGGTTCCAGTAACGGGTCTGGTGGCCGAAGTGCACACCGGCCTTCAGCATATCGCGCATGTTGACTTGGGACATGATAGTTCCTTGATAAGTCGGGTTGGGCCTCCACGTATCCCAATGACCAACCCGTGTTTCCAGGGAAACCGGGCACCCAGGCCATCGTGTCGACACGTGTGTGGGTTTGAGCTGACGGAGGACATCCCCCGAAAGCGGCGCATTTTATACCACAGCCGGCGAGCGAACGGAACCCGGATGATGCTTCGTCCGTCAGCGGCTTTTGCAGCCCCCGCCTTTTGGGGCCAGAATGCCCTCAATAGACCACCGGATCTGCTGGACTATCCCGACAGATCGCCGCCGCGCTCTGGTAGAATCCGGCCTTTCCCGTTTGTTCGCGCCGCGCGCGGCGCCGTAGAGAGCCTGTAATGACCGTCACCATCAAGACCGCAGAAGACATCGAGAAGATGCGCATCGCCGGCCGCCTGGCCGCCGAAGTGCTGGAAATGATCGAGCCATACGTCAAGCCCGGTATCACCACCGAGGAGCTCGACCGCCTCTGCCACGACTACATCGTCAACGAGCAGAAGGCCATCCCGGCGCCGCTGAACTACAAAGGCTTCCCCAAGTCGATCTGCACCTCGATCAACCACGTGGTCTGCCATGGCATCCCCAATGACAAGGCACTCAAGGATGGCGACACAATCAACATCGACGTGACCGTGATCAAGGACGGCTACCACGGCGACACCAGCCGCATGTTCCATGTCGGCAACGTCGCGCCGTGGGCCGAGCGCCTGTCCAAGATCACCCAGGAGTGCCTGTACAAGGCCATCGAGCTGGTCAAGCCCGGCTGCCGCCTGGGCGACATCGGCGAGGTGATCCAGAAGCACGCCGAAAAGAACGGTTTCTCGGTGGTCCGCGAGTTCTGTGGCCACGGCATCGGCAAGGTGTTCCACGAAGAGCCGCAGATCGTCCACTACGGTCGCGCCGGCACCGGCATGGAGCTCAAGGAAGGCATGACCTTCACCATCGAGCCGATGATCAACCAGGGCAAGGCCGACACCAAGGTACTGGGCGACGGCTGGACCGCCATAACCAAGGACCGCAAGCTCTCGGCCCAGTGGGAGCACACCCTGGTGGTGACCGCCACCGGCTACGAGATCTTCACCCTGCGCAAGGACGACACCATCCCGCGCACCTCGGCCTGACACTGAACGACAGGAACGCGACTCGATGCCCCAGGTGGATCCCGAGCTGTTCGACCGTGGCCAGTTCCAGGCGGAACTGGCCCTCAAGGCAAGCCCCATCGCTGCTTTCAAGAAGGCCATACGCATGGCCGGCGAGGTGCTCGACAAGCGTTTTCGCGAAGGCCGCGAGATCCGCCGGCTGATCGAGGACCGCGCCTGGTTCGTCGACAACATCCTGCAACAGGCATGGCACCAGTTCAGCTGGGGCGCGCCAGGCGGCATCGCCCTGGTGGCGGTGGGCGGCTACGGCCGTGGCGAGCTGCATCCGTATTCGGACATCGACCTGCTAATCCTGCTCGACGCCGCCGAGCACGAGCAGTACCGCGATGCCATCGAGCGCTTCCTCACCCTGCTCTGGGACATCGGCCTGGAGGTCGGCCAGAGCGTGCGCACCGTAGACGAGTGCGCCGAGCAGGCCCGGGCCGACCTCACGGTCATCACCAACCTGATGGAAAGCCGCACCATCGCCGGCCCCGAGGCGCTGCGTCAGCGCATGCTCGACGCCACCAGCACCGCGCACATGTGGCCCAGCAAAGAGTTCTTCCTGGCCAAACGTGCCGAACTCAAGGCCCGCCATCACAAGTACAACGACACCGAGTACAACCTCGAGCCCAACGTCAAGGGCGGCCCGGGTGGCCTGCGCGACATCCAGACCGTGCTCTGGGTAGCCAGGCGCCAGTACGGCACGCTGAACCTGCACGCGCTGGCAGGCGAGGACTTCCTGCTGGAGAGCGAAAACGAGCTGCTGGCCTCGTCCCAGGCCTTCCTCTGGCGTGTGCGCTACGCCCTGCACATGCTCGCCGGGCGCGCCGAAGACCGCCTGCTGTTCGACCACCAGCGCAGCATCGCCGCGCTGCTGGGCTACACCGACGAAAACCCCAAGCGCGCCATCGAACAGTTCATGCAGCAGTACTACCGGGTGGTGATGAGCATCAGCCAGCTGTGCGACCTGATCATCCAGCATTTCGAAGAGGTGATCCTGGCCGATGACAGCGGCGCCACGCAGCCGGTCAATGCGCGGTTCCGCCTGCACGATGGCTATATAGAAGCGGTCAACCCGAACGTTTTCCGGCGCACCCCGTTCGCCATGCTGGAAATCTTCGTACTGATGGCCCAGCATCCCGAAATCAAGGGCGTGCGTGCCGACACCGTGCGCCTGCTGCGCGAACATCGCCACCTGATCGACGACAAGTTCCGCCACGATATCCGCAACACCAGCCTGTTCATCGAGCTGTTCAAGTGCGAGATCGGCATCCACCGCAACCTGCGGCGGATGAATCGCTACGGCATCCTTGGCCGCTACCTGCCGGAGTTCGGCCTGATCGTCGGGCAGATGCAGCACGACCTGTTCCACATCTATACGGTCGATGCCCACACCCTCAACCTGATCAAGCACCTGCGCAAACTGCAATACACGCCGGTCTCGGAGAAATTCCCGCTGGCCAGCAAGCTCATGGGCCGCCTGCCCAAGCCCGAGCTGATCTACCTGGCTGGCCTGTACCACGACATCGGCAAGGGTCGCCAGGGCGATCACTCCGAACTGGGCGCGGTGGATGCGCAGCAGTTCTGCGAACGGCACCAACTGCCGGCCTGGGACAGCCGCCTGATCGTCTGGCTGGTGCTGAACCACCTGGTGATGTCCACCACCGCCCAGCGCAAGGACCTCTCCGACCCGCAGGTGATCAACGATTTCGCCCTGCATGTCGGTGACGAGACACGGCTGGACTACCTCTACGTGCTGACCGTGGCCGACATCAACGCCACCAACCCCAGCCTGTGGAACTCCTGGCGGGCGAGCCTGCTGCGCCAGCTCTACACCGAGACCAAGCGCGCCCTGCGCCGTGGCCTGGAAAACCCGCTGGACCGCGAAGAGCAGATCCGCCAGACCCAGAGCGCGGCGCTGGATATCCTGGTGCGCGAGGGCACCGACCCGGATGACGTCGAGCAGCTCTGGTCGCAGCTGGGTGACGACTACTTCCTCAAGCACAACGCCGCCGATGTGGCCTGGCACAGCGATGCGATCCTCCAGCAACCGGCCGATGGCGGCCCGCTGGTGCTGATCAAGGAGACCACCCAGCGCGAGTTCGAGGGCGGCACGCAGATCTTCATCTACGCCCCCGACCAGCACGACTTCTTCGCCGTGACCGTGGCCGCCATGGCCCAGCTCAACCTGAACATCCACGATGCCCGGATCATCACCTCGAGCAGCCAGTTCACCCTCGACACCTATATCGTGCTAGACAACGACGGCGGCTCGATCGGCGACAATCCACAGCGGGTCAGGCAGATCCGCGACGGCCTGACCGACGCGTTGCGCAACCCCGAGGACTACCCAGCGATCATCCAGCGTCGGGTGCCGCGTCAGCTCAAGCACTTCGACTTCCCGCCGCAGGTGACCATCCTCAACGACGCCCAACGCCCGGTGACCATCCTCGAGATCACCGCGCCCGATCGCCCCGGCCTGCTGGCCAGGATCGGGAGGATCTTCCTCGAATTCGACATCTCGCTGCAGAACGCCAAGATCGCCACCCTCGGCGAGCGCGTGGAAGACGTGTTCTTCATCACCGACGCCGACAACCAGCCGCTGTCCGACCCGCAGCTATGCAGCCGCCTGCAGGAAGCCATCGTCCAGCAGCTGCAGGCCGGCCAGGCCAGCGACGCCAGCCCTACCCGCATGACCTTTTGACGCTAACGAGACCTTGCGCCGATGAACCACGCCCTGACCCAGCTCCAGCCCTACCCGTTCGAGAAACTGCGCGCCCTGCTGGGCACCGTGAAACCGGCAGCCGACAAGCGCGCCATCGCCTTGTCGATCGGTGAGCCGAAGCATGAATCGCCGGCGTTCGTCGCCAAGGCCATGGCCGACAACCTCGACAAGCTGGCGGTCTACCCCAGCACCATCGGCCTGCCGGCCCTGCGCCAGGCCATTGGCCAGTGGTGCGAACGGCGCTTCGGCGTACCGACGGGCTGGCTGGACGCCGACCGTCATATCCTGCCGGTCAATGGCACCCGCGAAGCGCTGTTCGCCTTCACCCAGGCCGTGGTCAACCGCGACGACGACGGCCTGGTGGTCAGCCCCAACCCGTTCTACCAGATCTACGAAGGCGCGGCCCTGCTGGCCGGTGCCACCCCGCACTACCTGCCATGCCTGGAAAACAACGGTTTCAACCCCGACTTCGATGCCGTTCCGGCCGAGACCTGGGAACGCTGCCAGATCCTGTTCCTGTGCTCCCCGGGCAACCCCACCGGCGCCCTGGTGCCGATGGACACCCTGAAGAAGCTGATCGCCCTCGCCGACAAGCACGACTTCGTGATCGCCGCCGACGAGTGCTACAGCGAGCTGTACTTCGACGAGGACGCGCCGCCACCGGGCCTGCTGAGCGCCTGCGCTGCGCTTGGTCGCAGTGACTTCAAGCGCTGCGTGGTGTTCCACAGTCTGTCCAAGCGCTCCAACCTGCCAGGCCTGCGTTCGGGCTTCGTGGCTGGCGACGCCGAGATCATCAAGCCGTTCCTGCTGTACCGCACCTACCACGGTTGCGCCATGCCGGTGCAGACCCAGCTGGCCAGCATCGCTGCCTGGCAGGACGAGGACCACGTGCGCGAAAACCGCGACCAGTACCGCGCCAAGTACGACGCGGTGCTCGACATCCTGCAGCCGGTGATGGATGTGCAGCGCCCGGATGGCAGTTTCTACCTGTGGGCCAAGGTGCCGGGCAGCGATGCCGATTTCACCCGCGACCTGTTCGAGGCCGAACATGTGACCGTGGTGCCGGGTTCGTACCTTTCACGCGAGGTGGACGGGGTCAATCCGGGCGCCGGGCGCGTGCGCATGGCACTGGTAGCGCCGCTGGCCGAGTGCATCGAGGCCGCCGAGAGGATTCGCGACTTCCTGCGCAACCGTTGAGTTGCAAGGGGGCGCCCTGCGCCCCCTGCTTCACTAGCGAACCTGCCCCAGGTTCGCCTCGCTCATGTCCAGTTCCCCCAGCACCTGTCGCACCACCTCATCACCCACCAGATGCTGGCGATGCAGCTCGTACAGCTCCAGGCGCTGAGCACGTAATGCCCGCAGGCGCAGGCGACGCTCCAGCAGATCCATCTGCTCTGCCAGCGCCCGAGCCTCGGCAGTGTCGTTGTAGCTGTCCAGTTCATCCCGGTATTCGGCCATCAACCGCGCTTTCAGCTCGGTGGCCAAGGTGGCCTGGGCGGCGTCCTGGGGCGCATTGGCATCGATCACCTCCTCGGCTTCCAGGGCGTGAATAGCCGCTTCGGCCGTGCGCCGCCAGGCCTCCTGCACCTCCTGGTGCAAGCGCTCATCGGGACTCTTGGTAACGCCACGCAGCAAAATCGGCAAGGCAATCACCGCGCTGACCAGCGACAGCAGGATCACCCCGGCGGCGATGAAGATCAGCAGGTCGCGCTCGGGGAAGGCCTTGCCCGCTCCCATCAGCAGCGGCACCGACATCACGCCCGCCAGGGTCACCGCCCCGCGCACGCCACCGAAGGTCAGCAGCCAGCAGGAGCGCGCGGTCGGCATCAGTACCAGCGTCGGCTTGCCGCGCCAGCGCCGCACCACGCCGATAGCGCGCCAGATGCTCTGCACCCAGACAAAGCGCAGCAGCACCAGCGCGGCGAAGATCGCCACCACGTCCAGGCAGCGCCAGGCCAGGGTCGGCCAGACAGTTGCCTCGTCGGTGACCACCGCCTTGATGATGTCCGGCAACTGCAGGCCCAGCAGCAGGAAGATCAGGCCATTGAAGGCGAACTCCAGCAACGACCAGACACTGCGATTGAGCAGGCGGGTGCTGGTCTGGCGCGGCAGCAGGTCGAGCCAGCTCTGCATCATGCCCGCGGCCACCGCCGAGAGGATGCCCGACACGCCCAGGCGCTCGGCCAGCACGTAGGCGGCGAATGGCAGCAGCAGCATGAACACCACGTGGGTGGCCGGATCGTCCCAGCCGCGGGTGATCATCCACATGCGCAGGCGCCCCACCAGCCAGCTCAGCGCCACGCCCACCGCCAGGCCACCAAGGGCGACGAGCACGAAGGTCAGGCTGGCCTCGGTCAGCGAGAACACGCCGGTGATGGCGGCGGCCAGGGCGAACTTGAAGGTCACCAGGCCCGAGGCGTCGTTCATCAGCGCCTCGCCCTGCAGCATGTGCATCAGCGGCGTGGGCAGGCGGTCCTGGGTGATGGCCGAGACCGCCACCGCATCGGTGGGCGACAACACCGCCGCCAGGGCAAAGGCCACCGGCAGGGGAATGCTCGGCAGCAGCCAGTGGATGAAGTACCCGGCGCCGACCACGGTGAACAGCACCAGCCCCACCGCCAGGGCCACCACCGGCCCGCGTATGCGCCACAGCTCGCGCTTGGGCATGCGCCAGCCATCGGCGAACAGCAACGGCGGCAAGAACAGGAACAGGAACAGCTCCGGGTCGAGTGCCACATGCAGGCCGAGGGTTGGCCATGCCAGCAAGGCGCCCGCGCCAATCTGTACCAGCGGCAGCGGCAGCGGCAACACGCGCCCCACCAGTTTCGACACGCTCACCAGCATCAGCAGGATAAGAACGGTATAGGCTGACTGCATCGGCAAGCTTCCTGTGTAATCGGAGAAACAACAGCAAGGCGAAACATCGCCATTGAAACAATATGTTAGCGAGGACCTTCTATTGTGGACCGCTGCACGTTAGTCGCAACCCACCGGCGAATATGTAACACAATGCTACTTGAGACGATGTGACATACATCCCCCCATACCTTCGGGCCCGCAGCCGTGGCGCCAACCCCATCGATACCGCATAATCGCTGCCACCCAATCTTCAAGGAGTATCGGGGACGCCAGGCCAAGCCCGGCAGCCCCAGGCATTTCAATGGCTTACACTCTCTACGGCATCAAAGCCTGCGACACCATGAAAAAGGCCCGTACCTGGCTTGAAGAAAAGGCCATTGGCTACGACTTCCACGACTACAAGACCCAGGGCATCGACCGTGACAGCCTGAACCGCTGGTGCGACGAGCATGGCTGGGAAGTCGTGCTGAACCGCGCCGGGACCACCTTCCGCAAGCTCGACGACGCCAGCAAGACCGACCTCGACCAGGCCAAGGCCGTCGAACTGATGGTCGCCCAACCGTCGATGATCAAGCGCCCGGTGCTCGACCTCGGCGAGCGCACGCTGGTCGGCTTCAAGCCCGACCTGTACGCGGCGGCGCTGGCCTGATCACGCATTACGCTCCATCCCCTTTTCGCATGAGGTAATCGCATGTCTCAATCGCTGTTCAGCCTGGCCTTCGGTGTCGGCACCCAGAACCGCCAGGGCGCCTGGCTGGAAGTCTTCTACGCACAGCCTGTGCTCAAGCCGTCCGCCGAACTGGTCGCGGCCATCGCGCCGGTCCTCGGTTATGAAGGTGGCAACCAGGCCATCGCCTTCAGCACCGCCCAGGCCGCCCAGCTGGCCGACGCGCTCAAGGGCGTCGACGCCGCCCAGGCCGCCCTGCTGACCCGCCTGGCCGAAAGCCACAAGCCGCTGGTCGCCACCCTGCTGGCCGAAGACGGCGCCCTGGCCTCCACCCCCGAGGCCTACCTCAAGCTGCACCTGCTGTCGCACCGCCTGGTCAAGCCGCACGGTGTGTCGCTGGCCGGCATCTTCCCGCTGCTGCCCAACGTCGCCTGGACCAACCAGGGCGCGGTCGATCTGGCGGAGCTGGCCGAGCGGCAACTGGAAGCGCGCCTGAAAGGCGAACTGCTGGAAGTGTTCTCGGTGGACAAGTTCCCGAAGATGACCGACTACGTGGTGCCAGCCGGCGTGCGCATCGCCGACACTGCACGTGTGCGCCTGGGCGCCTACATCGGCGAAGGCACCACCATCATGCACGAAGGCTTCGTCAACTTTAACGCCGGCACCGAAGGCCCGGGCATGATCGAAGGCCGCGTCTCCGCTGGCGTGTTCGTCGGCAAGGGCTCCGACCTGGGCGGCGGCTGCTCGACCATGGGCACCCTCTCCGGCGGTGGCAACATCGTCATCAAGGTCGGCGAAGGTTGCCTGATCGGCGCCAATGCCGGTATCGGCATCCCGCTGGGCGACCGCAACACCGTCGAAGCCGGCCTGTACATCACCGCCGGCACCAAGGTGAACCTGCTGGACGAGAACAACCAGCTGGTCAAGGTGGTCAAGGCGCGCGATCTGGCCGGCCAGACCGACTTGCTGTTCCGCCGCAACTCACTCAATGGCGCCGTGGAGTGCAAGACCCACAAGTCGGCCATCGAGCTGAACGAGGCACTGCACGCTCACAACTGAGGCTCTGCCTGGGTTTGAGGTGATAAGATCGGGTCTGCTCCTACGGGCAGACCCGATTTTTCATTCCAGGCCCCGCGAACATGTTCCAGCCCTCCCCCTGGCGTACCGACTTCCCGGCCATCGCCGCCCTGCAACGGCAGCACCAGACCTACCTGGACAGCGCCGCCACCACGCAGAAACCCCAGGCCCTGCTCGATGCCCTGAGCCATTACTACGGCCATGGCGCAGCCAACGTGCACCGCGCCCAACACCTGCCCGGCGCATTGGCGACACAGGCCTTCGAGGGTACACGGGACAAGGTCGCCGCCTGGCTCAATGCAGCCGATGCGCGCCAGGTCGTATTCACCCACGGCGCTACCTCGGCCTTGAACCTGCTGGCTTATGGCCTGGAACATCGCTTCGAGGCAGGCGACGAAATCGCCGTCAGCGGCCTGGAGCACCACGCCAACCTGCTGCCCTGGCAACAACTGGCGCATCGCCGCAACCTGCGGCTGGTGGTCCTGCCGGTCACCGACCAGGGGCATGTCGACCTGGAGCAGGCCCTGCAACTGATCGGCCCGCGCACTCGCCTGCTGGCGATCAGCCAACTGTCCAACGTGCTGGGTACCTGGCAACCGCTGACGCCTTTGCTGGCACATGCCCGCGCCCAGGGCGCGCTGAGCGTCGTCGATGGCGCCCAGGGCGTGGTCCATGGCCGGCATGACGTGCAGCAACTGGCGTGCGACTTCTATGTGTTCTCCAGCCACAAACTCTATGGTCCCGACGGAGTGGGCGTACTTTACGGCCGCCAGGATGCGCTGGCGTTGCTGCGTCACTGGCAATACGGCGGAGAAATGGTGCAGATGGCGGACTACCAGAGCGCCAGCTTCCGCCCCGCGCCACTGGGTTTCGAAGCCGGCACCCCGCCAATTGCCGGGGTAATCGGCCTGGGCGCCACCCTGGACTACCTGGCCAGCCTCGACGTACATGCCGTGGCTGCCCATGAAACCAGCCTGCACCAGTACCTGGTACGGGGCCTGACCGATCGCGAGGGGGTTCGCCTGCTCGGCTCACCCGAGGCGGCTTTGGCCAGTTTCGTCATCGATGGCGTGCACAACGCCGATATCGCCCACCTGCTGACCGAACAGGGTATCGCCGTGCGCGCCGGGCACCATTGCGCCATGCCACTGCTCAGGCACCTGGGGCTCGATGGCGCGATCCGCGTATCGCTGGGGCTGTACTCCGATAGCGACGACCTGCAGCGCTTCTTCGAGGCGCTCGACAAAGGCCTGGAGCTGTTGCGATGAACCTTTCGCCAGAGGCCAGCCAAGCGCTGGAAGCTTTCGAACAGGCGCGTGGCTGGGAGCAGCGGGCGCGGTTGCTGATGCAGTGGGGTGACCGCCTGGAGCCACTGGGCGACAGCGACAAGACCGAAGCCAACCGGGTGCATGGCTGCGAGAGCCTGGTATGGCTGGTGGCGGTGCAGGACGACGGACAGTGGCGGTTCAAGGCAGGCAGCGATGCGCGGATGCTGCGGGGGTTGCTGGCACTTCTTCTTGTGCGAGTACAAGGCTTGGCCAGCGATCAGTTGGCAGCGCTCGACCTGAGCACCTGGTTTACCCAACTGGGGCTGGAGCGGCAGTTGTCGCCGTCGCGCAGCAATGGGCTGCATGCGGTGCTACTGAGGATGGCCGAACTCGCCACCCAGGCCTGAATCACTGCCCCGCGACAGCCTAATCAGCCTTGACCCGCTCCGAAGGACGCCGCGCCCCGGCCACAAGCTTTTCAACGGCCTTGCTCGCCGCCACCATGCCGAAGGTCGCGGTCACCATCATCACCGCGCCGAAACCACCGGCGCAGTCCAGGCGTACACCTTCACCAACAAAGCTCTTCTGCAGGCACACACTGCCGTCTCCCTTGGGGTAGCGCAGCTGTTCGCTGGAGAACACGCACGGCACGCCATAGTTGCGGCTGGTGTTGCGCGAGAAGTTGTAGTCGCGGCGCAAGGTCGAGCGCACCCGTGAAGCCAGCGGATCGTTGAAGGTCTTGTTGAGGTCGCCGACCTGGATCTGGGTCGGGTCGATCTGCCCACCGGCGCCACCGGTGGTGACGATGGCGATCTTGCGCCGGCGGCACCAGGCGATCAGCGCGGCCTTGGCCATAACGCTGTCGATGCAGTCGATCACGCAGTCTATCTGCTCGGTGATGTACTCGGCCATGGTCTCGCGGGTGACGAAGTCGGCCACCGCGTGCACCGTGCAGGCCGGGTTGATCGCCCGCAGACGCTCGGCCATCACCTCCACCTTGAGGCGGCCCACCTGCCCTTCGAGGGCGTGGGCCTGACGGTTGGTGTTGCTCACGCAGACATCGTCGAGGTCGAACAGGCTGATCTCGCCCACGCCGCTGCGGGCCAGGGCCTCGGCCGCCCACGAGCCGACCCCGCCAATGCCGACGATGGCCACATGGGCCTGGCGCAGGCGCTGCAAGCCGTCGTCGCCGTAGAGCCGGGCGACGCCGGCGAAGCGTGGATCTTCTGTGCTCATGTGGGGACCTCGAAAAAACCGGCGCGCATTATATGCCAAGGCATGCGCTCCGGGGGGAGCACAGCGCGTGAACACGCCGCAACGGCGTGGCAGAGCGGCTCGGGGTTGGAACAAAACCTACCTAGCCTGCTTTAATGTCCTATCAAGCAAATATATCTGGACGACAAGCGAGCGGCCTCAGAACTACATCACTTGCCGATAATCCAACGGATTACCTTCTCCGGCACTTGTAGGACCCACGGCCTGCGACAGCGAACCTCGCTCCCCTCTTCGGAACCTCGAACACCTATGTCATCACGTAAATTCGGTCTCAACCTGGTAGTGGTCCTGGCCATTGCCGCGCTGTTCACCGGGTTCTGGGCCTTGATCAACCGCCCGGTGTCCGCCCCCGCCTGGCCGGAACAGATTTCCGGTTTCTCCTATTCGCCCTTCCGCCTGGGGCAGAGCCCGCAAAAAGGCCAGTACCCCAGCGAGGACGAGATCCGCCAGGACCTCGAGCAACTGAACAAACTGACCGACAACGTGCGTATCTACACCGTCGAAGGCACCCAGGCCGAGGTACCGCGCCTGGCCGAAGAGCTCGGCCTGCGCGTGACCCTGGGCATCTGGATCAGCAACGACCAGGAGCGCAACGAGCGCGAGATCGAAAAGGCCATCGGCCTGGCCAATACCTCACGCAGCGTGGTGCGGGTGGTGGTCGGTAACGAAGCGTTGTTCCGCGAGGAAGTCACCGCCGAACAGTTGATCGGCTACCTGGACCGGGTGCGCGCTGCGGTGAAGGTGCCAGTGACCACCAGTGAGCAGTGGCACATCTGGAAGGAACACCCGGAGCTGGCGAAACACGTCGACCTGATCGCCGCGCACATCCTGCCCTATTGGGAATTCGTGCCCATGAAGGACTCGGTGCAGTTCGTCCTCGACCGTGCCCGCGAGCTGCGCAAGCAGTTCCCACGCAAACCGCTGCTGCTCTCGGAGGTCGGCTGGCCGAGCAATGGCCGCATGCGCGGTGGCGCCGACGCCACCCAGGCCGACCAGGCCATCTACCTGCGCACCTTGGTCAACACCCTCAACCGTCGTGGCTACAACTACTTCGTCATCGAGGCCTACGACCAGCCATGGAAAGCCAGCGACGAAGGCTCGGTGGGCGCCTACTGGGGCGTGTACAACGCCGAGCGCCAGCAGAAGTTCAACTTCGAGGGGCCGATCGTGGCGATCCCGCAATGGCGCGCCCTGGCCGTGGCCTCGGTGGTGCTGGCGATGATCGCCCTGGCCATCTTGCTGATCGACGGCTCGGCCCTGCGCCAGCGCGGGCGCACCTTCCTCACCTTCATCACCTTCCTGTGCGGGTCGGTGCTGGTATGGATCGCCTACGACTACAGCCAGCAGTACAGCACCTGGTTCAGCCTGACCGTGGGCGTGCTGTTGGCACTGGGCGCCCTCGGGGTATTCATCGTGCTGCTGACCGAGGCCCACGAACTGGCCGAGGCGGTGTGGATCCACAAGCGCCGACGCGAGTTCCTGCCCGTTCAGGGCGACAGCGCCTATCGGCCCAAGGTCTCGGTGCATGTGCCGTGCTACAACGAGCCGCCGGAGATGGTCAAGCAGACCCTCGACGCCCTCGCCGCACTGGACTACCCGGACTACGAAGTGTTGGTGATCGACAACAACACCAAGGATCCGGCCGTTTGGGAACCGCTCAAGGCCCACTGCGAGAAGCTCGGCGAGCGCTTCAAGTTCTTCCACGTCGCGCCCTTGGCGGGCTTCAAGGGCGGCGCCCTGAACTACCTGCTCCCGCACACCGCCAAGGACGCCGAGGTGATCGCGGTGATCGACTCGGACTACTGCGTCGACCGCAACTGGCTCAAGCACATGGTGCCGCACTTCGCCGACCCGAAGATCGCCGTGGTGCAGTCGCCGCAGGACTACCGCGACCAGCACGAGAGCGCCTTCAAGAAGCTGTGCTACAGCGAGTACAAGGGCTTCTTCCATATCGGCATGGTCACCCGCAACGACCGTGACGCGATCATCCAGCACGGCACCATGACCATGACCAGGCGCAGCGTGCTCGAGGAACTCGGCTGGGCCGAATGGTGCATCTGCGAGGACGCCGAACTGGGCCTGCGGGTGTTCGAGAAAGGCCTGTCGGCGGCCTACGCCCACAACAGCTACGGCAAGGGCCTGATGCCCGACACCTTCATCGACTTCAAGAAGCAGCGCTTCCGCTGGGCCTACGGCGCCATCCAGATCATCAAGCACCACGCCGGCGCCCTGCTTCGCGGCAAGGGCAGCGAGCTGACCCGCGGCCAGCGCTACCACTTCCTGGCCGGCTGGCTGCCATGGATCGCCGATGGCATGAACATCTTCTTCACCGTGGGCGCCCTGCTGTGGTCGGCGGCGATGATCATCGTGCCGCATCGGGTCGACCCGCCGCTGATGATGTTCGCCATTCCGCCGCTGGCGCTGTTCTTCTTCAAGGTCGGCAAGATCCTGTTCCTCTATCGCCGCGCGGTGGGGGTCGACCTGAAGGATGCCTTCGCCGCCGCCCTGGCGGGGCTGGCGCTGTCGCATACCATCGCCAAGGCGGTGCTGTACGGTTTCTTCACCAGCAGCATGCCGTTCTTCCGCACGCCGAAGAATGCCGACAGCCATGGTCTGCTGGTGGCGATTGCCGAGGCCCGCGAAGAGCTGTTCATCATGCTGATGCTGTGGGGCGCGGCGCTGGGGATCTACCTGGTGCAGGGGCTGCCGAGTTCGGACATGCGCTTCTGGGTGGCAATGCTGCTGGTGCAGTCCTTGCCGTACCTGGCGGCATTGGTGATGGCGCTGCTGTCGTCATTGCCCAAGCCGAACGATATGGGCTACCGCGACGAAGCGTCGGAAACTTCATGATCAAGTGGGCTGCCATCCAGCCCGTGTCATGGTGGACCCGGGCCATGACATTGGCATGAAGATACAACGTGGGCGCAGGTCAACAGAGCCATTGCCCACGTTGATTACGCATGGACTAATAGGACAGATAAAAAAACTTTCCGTTTTGGACCCCGCCCATAACCTCTACCGGCTTGCCAGAAATCTCCAGCTTGGCCAGTAATCCGTAGAGCATGCGTTGCTCCTCTTCATTGGGTATGTTGATGTGCATCACCCCCTGGTCGGTTTTCAACTCAAACCCCAGCCCCATAGGACTCAGATACACATAGATATTATCGACGCGATCAAAGGAACCGGATCGCAAACGATCTTTGGGTTTCAGACGCTCGGCAACTCTATCGACTAGTTCCATAAACAGCTCCCTTCTGACATCCAATGGTTTTATTACCCACCGGGCCTTTATTGGCGCAATTCAGATAAAAGGAAACTGGCATTTCTGGCAGTTGCATTAGTGCACCGTCAGCACGGATATTATGGGATTTCGTCACTGCCATGACTGGCCCGACGCTCGAAGTTCCACAGCCACGCGGACCGGTTGTAGCACGCTGGGGATCTATCTGGTGCAGGGTCTGCCGAGTTCGGACATACGCTTCTGGGTAGCGATGCTGCTGGTGCAGTCCTTGCCATACCTGGCAGCGTTGGTGATGGCGCTGCTGTCGTCGCTACCCAAGCCGGCGGAGAAGGCAAGCGAAGCACAGGTCGTTTGATGTAGCGTGGAAGCGGCGGTGCGCCGCCGCTCCCGCGAAGCACATCGTGTCCGCGGACATCATTTGATATAAGATAACGCCCCAGTTTCCCGCCCTGCCTTGCCCCCGGAGTCTTGCAATGACGGCCCCTGCCGAGCTTTCGCCTACCCTGCAACTGGCCTGCGACCTGATCCGCCGCCCGTCGGTCACCCCGGTCGATGCCGACTGCCAGGCCCAGATGATGAACCGCCTGGGCGCCGTCGGCTTCCAGCTCGAGCCGATGCGCATCGAAGACGTCGACAACTTCTGGGCCAGCCATGGCACCCAGGACGGCCCTGTGCTGTGCTTCGCCGGCCACACCGACGTGGTGCCCACCGGCCCGGTGCAGCAGTGGCAGCATGAGCCGTTCGAAGCGCTGATCGATGCCGACGGCATGCTCTGCGGCCGTGGTGCCGCCGACATGAAGGGCAGCCTGGCGTCGATGGTGGTGGCCTGCGAGCGCTTTGTGCACGACTACCCGAACCACCGCGGCAAGGTCGCCTTCCTGATCACCAGCGACGAGGAAGGTCCGGCCCACCACGGCACCAAGGCTGTGGTCGAGCGCCTGAAGGCGCGCAACGAGCGCCTGGACTGGTGCATCGTCGGCGAGCCGTCCAGCACCACCCTGCTCGGTGACGTGGTCAAGAATGGCCGGCGCGGCTCGCTCGGCGCCAAGCTGACCGTGCGCGGCAAGCAGGGCCATGTGGCCTACCCGCACCTGGCGCGCAACCCGATCCACCTGGCCGCGCCAGCCCTGGCGGAACTTGCCGCCGAGCACTGGGACGAAGGTAACGCGTTCTTCCCTCCAACCAGCTTCCAGATCTCCAACCTCAACTCCGGCACTGGCGCCACCAACGTGGTCCCAGGCGAGCTGACCGCGCTGTTCAACTTCCGTTTCTCCACCGAATCGACGGTCGAAGGCCTGCAGCAACGCGTCGCGACGATCCTCGACAAACACCAGCTGGAATGGAGCATCGATTGGGCGCTGTCGGGCCTGCCGTTCCTCACCGAGCCGGGTGAATTGCTCGATGCGGTGTCCTCGAGCATCAAGGCCGTCACTGGCCGCGAGACCCGACCATCGACCAGTGGCGGTACCTCCGATGGCCGCTTCATCGCCACCATGGGCACCCAGGTGGTCGAGCTCGGCCCGGTCAATGCCACCATCCACCAAGTGGACGAGCGTATCCTGGCCAGCGATCTCGACCTGCTGACCGAGATCTACTACCAGACCCTGGTGCGGTTGCTCGCCTGATGCTCGCCTGCCCTCTCTGCCAGGCGCCGCTGGCGCAGCTCGACAATGGCGTGGCCTGCCCCGCCGGCCACCGCTTCGACCGCGCCCGCCAGGGCTACCTGAACCTGCTGCCGGTGCAGCACAAGAACAGCCGCGACCCGGGCGACAACCAGGCCATGGTCGAAGCCCGTCGCGACTTCCTCGACGCCGGCCATTACGCTCCAGTGGCAAGTCGCCTGGCGCAACTGGCGGCCGAGCGCCAGCCGCAGGCCTGGCTGGACATCGGCTGCGGCGAAGGCTACTACACCGCGCAGATCGCCCAGGCCCTGCCAACGGCCAACGGCTACGCCCTGGACATCTCCCGCGAAGCGGTCAAGCGTGCCTGCCGCCGTGCGCCCGAGGTGACCTGGATGGTGGCCAGCATGGCCCGCGTGCCCATGGCCGATGCCAGCTGCGGCTTCATTGCCAGCGTGTTCAGCCCGCTCGACTGGCAGGAAGCCAGGCGCCTGCTGGCCCCGGGCGGTGGCCTGATGCGGGTCGGCCCGACCAGCGGTCATCTGATGGAGCTGCGCGAGGTGCTCTACGATGAAGTGCGCCCCTACGCCGACGACAAGCACCTGGCCCTGGTCCCGGCAGGCATGACCCACGCCCACAGCGAGATCCTCGAGTTCCGCCTGAGCCTGGTCGAGGCCAAGGCCCGCGCCGACCTGCTGGCCATGACCCCACACGGCTGGCGAGCCAGCGCCGAGAAGCGCGCACAAGTGATCGAACAGCCCGAACCCTTCGTGGTCACCGTTTCCATGCGTTATGACTATTTCGTGCGCCAAGACTGAGCACACTGGAGCCTCCCATGCGTCAACCCGATATCGAGATCTACCTCAAGGACGCCGAGGTCGATCACAAGCAGATCGCCGACTGGCTGGCCCAGGCCCTTGGCCCGTGCAGCGAATGGAAGCAGAAAGGCCAGACCTTCAAGTGCACGGCCGGTAACATCCCGGTCACCTGGTTACCGAAAGCTGTGGGGAAATGGAACAGCCTGTACCTGGAAAGCGACCAGACCCCCTGGGCCGACGACATCGCCTGCGCCCGTGCGGCATTCGCCGCGCTGAACGTCGAAGTGCGTTGCGCGCCAGGTAGCTGGGCGGAAGAAGACGGGGAAGAAGATGCCGATCGCTGGATCCGCATCAGCGCCGACGGTGAAGAGGAAATCACCTGGCGTACCAGCTGAGGCCGTTCGCATCAGGCTGCAAGTTCCACGGCCAACTTGCAGCTTGAGCGTGCAGCCGGAAGGCTCAGAGCCCGACTACATCCTCTGCCTGCAGGCCTTTCTGGCCCTGCACGAGTGCGTACTCCACCTGCTGTCCCTCGACCAGGGTGCGATGCCCCTCACCGCGGATAGCCCGATAGTGGACGAACACGTCCGCACCACCTTCGCGCTGAATGAAGCCATAACCCTTGGCATCGTTGAACCACTTCACATTCCCAGTCTCACGAGACGACATCTGAACTACTCCGGATTTTTATTTTGAAGATCGCCTTGCTGGCATGGGCTCACCGCCCACGCCGACGCAGCTTGCACGAATATCCTGCAAGCGGCAGGCCGAGTATATGACAGGGAACAAAAAAAAATCATGACAGGGGCATTTATGGCGGAATTTTGCTGAACTTACGCAGATACGGCAGACTAACGCGCTGAAAAAACACCGTTACTTCCACCCAGGGCCCACCCCATGACCCGTTCTCCCCTGCGCCGCCTCATCTTCGGCGCCCTGCGTCGCGTTCTCTACCTGTGGGTGCGCTCCGAAACCATCAACCAGTCCTCGCTGACGCTCAATCTCGACCGCAGCCGACCGGTGTTCTATGCCCTCTCCTCGCCGTCGCTCACCGACCTGGCCGTGGTCGACCACGAGTGCACCAAGGCAGGGCTGCCGCGCCCGGTACTGCCAGTGGCCGTCGGCCTTCTGCAGGAGCCCGCGGCGTTCTTCTACCTGACCCCCGACCCCGACTGGCTCGGGCGCCAGGACAAACGCGGCGCGCCGCCCACCCTCGAGCGCCTGGTCGCGGCAATCAGCCAACATGCCGAGGAAGACGCGCAGATCATCCCGGTCAGCGTGTTCTGGGGCCAGACCCCGGCCAGCGAGTCGAGCCCGTGGAAGCTGCTGTTCGCCGACAGCTGGGCCGTCACCGGCCGCCTGCGCCGCCTGCTCAGCGTGCTGATCCTCGGGCGCAAGACCCGGGTGCAGTTCTCCGCGCCGATCCACCTGCGCGAGCTGGTGCAGCACAACAAGGGCCACGAGCGCACCGTGCGCATGGCCCAACGCATGATGCGCGTGCATTTTCGCAACCTGAAGACCGCGGTCATCGGGCCGGACATCTCGCACCGTCGCAACCTGGTCAAAGGGCTGGTACATGATCCTCTGGTGCGCCAGGCGATCAGCGACGAGGCCGACCGCGAGAAGATCCCCTACGCCAAGGCCGAGGCCAAGGCGCTGCACTATGGCAACGAGATCGCCTCGGACTACACCTACACCGCGATCCGCTTCCTCGAAGTGGTGCTGAGCTGGTTCTGGAACAAGATCTACGACGGCATCAAGGTCAACCACATCGAGCAGGTGCAGGGCATCGCCCCCGGCCACGAAGTGATCTACGTGCCCTGCCACCGCAGCCATATCGACTACCTGCTGCTGTCCTACCTGCTGTTCCGCAACGGCCTGACGCCGCCGCACATCGCTGCCGGCATCAACCTCAACATGCCGGTGATCGGCGGCCTGCTGCGCCGCGGCGGGGCGTTCTTCATGCGCCGCACGTTCAAGGGCAACCCGCTGTACACCGCCGTGTTCAACGAATACCTGCACACCCTGTTCACCAAGGGCTTCCCGGTGGAGTACTTCGTCGAGGGCGGGCGCTCGCGCACCGGACGCATGCTGCAACCGCGCACCGGCATGCTGGCGATCACCCTGCGCAGCTTCCTGCGCTCCTCGCGCACGCCGATCGTCTTCGTGCCGGTGTACATCGGCTACGAGCGGGTGCTCGAAGGCCGCACCTACCTGGGCGAGCTGCGCGGCGCCAGCAAGAAGAAGGAATCGATCTTCGACATCTTCAAGGTCATCGGCGCGCTCAAGCAGCGCTTCGGCCAGGTGTACGTCAACTTCGGCGAGCCGATCCGCCTGAACAGCTTCCTCGACCAGCAGCAACCCGGCTGGCGCGAACAGGCGCTGGCCCCGCAGTTCCGCCCGGACTGGCTCAACGAGACCACCACCCGCCTGGGCGAGACCGTTGCCCGCCACCTCAACGAGGCTGCAGCAATCAACCCGGTCAACCTGGTGGCGCTGGCCCTGTTGTCGACCAGCCGCCTGGCCCTGGACGAACGTGCCCTGACCCGCGTGCTCGACCTGTACCTGGCCCTGCTGCGCCAGGTGCCCTACTCGCCGCACACCACCCTGCCCGAGGGTGACGGCAAGGCACTTATCGAGCACGTACTGGGCATGGATTTGCTGGCCGAGCAGAAGGATGCGCTGGGTCGCATCCTGTACCTGGACGAAGCCAACGCGGTACTGATGACCTACTACCGCAACAACGTGCTGCACATCTTCGCCCTGCCGGGGCTGCTGGCGAGCTTCTTCCTCAGCAGCTCGCGCATGAGCCGCGAACTGCTGGGCCAGTACGTGCGGGCGCTGTATCCGTACCTGCAGGCCGAACTGTTCCTGCGCTGGACGCCCGAGCAACTGGACGAGGTGATCGACCAGTGGCTGGCGGCGCTGGTCGAACAGGGGCTGCTGCGCAAGGAACAAGACATCTACATGCGCCCCGCGCCCAGCTCGCGCCAGTTCGTGCTGCTGACGCTGCTGGCCCGCACCATCACCCAGACCCTGCAGCGCTTCTACATGGCCACTTCGCTGCTGCTCAACAGCGGCCAGCACACGCTGAGCGCCGAAGAGCTGGAGGAGCTGTGCGTGATGATGGCCCAGCGCCTGTCGATCCTGCATGGCTTGAATGCGCCCGAGTTCTTCGACAAGACCCTGTTCCGCCACTTCATCCAGACGCTGGTACGTGAAGGCGTCTTGCGACCCGACAGCGCCGGTAAGCTGGGCTACCACGACAAGCTCGCCGAGCTGGCCGAAGGCGTGGCCAAGCGCGTGCTGTCGGCCGAGCTGCGCCTGTCGATCCGCCAGGTGGCCTTGCACCGCGATGAAACACCGGACCCTGCGGCGACTGCCTGACTGGCCCGATCACGGACTAAACGATACGCTGAACCTGCTCCATTCTGCCCATAAGGAAAGCCCCATGATCCGCTCCTCCCTGCGCTTCACCACCCTGTGCGCCGGCCTGCTGATGTCGGCCAGCGCCCTGGCCCTGTCGCTCGGCGACCTGTCCCAGAGCGACGCCTCCGGCGGCCTGAAGGACGCCCTTACCCAAGGCGCGCAGATCGCCGTCAAGCAACTGAGCACCCCCGGCGGCTTCAGCAACAACCCGGTCGTGCGCATCGAGCTGCCGGGCAACCTCGGCAAAGCGGCCAAGGCCATGAAGATGTTCGGCAAAGGTGACCAGGTCGATGCCCTGGAAACCAGCATGAACAAGGCCGCCGAGGCTGCCGTGCCGCAAGCCCAGGCGATCCTGGTGGACGCGGTGAAGAAGATGACCGTGACCGACGCCAAGGGCATCCTCAGCGGCGGCCAGGACTCGGCCACCCAGTACCTGAACAAGAGCAGCCGCGAGCAGATCCGCGCCAAGTTCCTGCCGATCGTCAAGCAGGCCACCGACAAGGTCGGCCTGGCCCAGCAGTACAACAGCTTTGCCGGGCAGGCCAAAGGCCTGGGCCTGATCAAGGATGACGCCAATATCGAGAACTATGTGACCGAGAAGGCGCTGGACGGCTTGTTCGAAATGATCGGCAAGCAGGAAGAAAGCATTCGCCAGAACCCGGCCGGTGCGGCCACCAGCCTGGCCAAGAAGGTGTTCGGCGCGCTGTGATGTTGAGCTGAAAACCAGTGGGGCTGCTGTGCAGCCCTATCGCTGGCAAGCCAGCTCCCACAGGTACTGCGCAACTCGTGTGGGAGCCGGCTTGCCGGCGATAGCAGGGCAAAGCCCTCCCGCTCGTTCCTCAGTTTTTCTTGACCCTGAACCACGCCGCATACAGCGCCGGCAGGAACAGCAGGGTCAGCACCGTGGCGACGATCAATCCACCCATGATCGCTACCGCCATCGGCCCGTAGAACACACTCCTCGACAACGGAATCATCGCCAGCACCGCCGCCAGCGCAGTCAGCACGATCGGCCGGAAGCGCCGCACCGTGGCCTCGATGATCGCCTGCCAACGCTCCATCCCCCCGGCGATGTCCTGTTCGATCTGGTCCACCAGGATCACCGAGTTGCGCATGATCATGCCGGCCAGGGCGATGGTCCCGAGCATGGCGACGAACCCGAACGGCTGGCGGAACACCAGCAGGAACAGGGTCACGCCGATCAGCCCGAGGGGCGCGGTGAGGAACACCATGAACATCCGCGAGAAACTGCGCAGCTGGATCATCAGCAGACTCAGCACCACCACGATGAACAGCGGCATGCCGGCGTTCACCGAACGCTGGCCACGCTCGGAGTCTTCCACCGTGCCGCCCACTTCGAGCAAGTAGCCATCAGGCAGCTCGTCCTTGATCTGCGCCAGCGTCGGCTGGATCTGCTTGATCAAGGTCGCCGGCTGTTCCTTGTCGTAGATATCGGCGCGCACGGTGACCGTGGGCAGGCGGTTGCGGTGCCAGATGATGCCTTCCTCGAAGCCGTACTCAAGGGTCGCCACCTGCGACAGGGCCACGCTCTGACCGTTGTCGGTGGGCACCGCCAGGCTGCCCACGTTGCCCAGTTCACGGCGCTCCTCTGGCGTACCGCGCAGGAGAATCTCGATCAGCTCGTTGTCTTCGCGGTACTGGCTGACGTTGCTGCCGGTCAGCGAACTCTGCAGGAAGCTCGACAGGTGCGCGGTGCTCACGCCCAGCGCCCGGGCACGGTCCTGGTCGATATCCAGGTACACCGCCTTGCTCGGTTCTTCCCAGTCCAGGTGCACGTTGACCACGTGCGGGTTCTCGCGCACCTTGGCCGCCACCTCGCGGGCCAGGGCGCGAACCTTCTCGATGTGTTCGCCGGTGACACGGAACTGCACTGGATAACCTACGGGCGGGCCGTTTTCCAGGCGCGTGACCCGCGAACGCAGGTCGGGGAACTGCTGGTCCAGGGTGCCGATCAACCAGCTGCGCAGGCGTTCACGGTCTTCCAGCGACTTGGCCAGCACCACGAACTGGGCAAAGCTCGCCGCCGGCAGTTGCTGGTCCAGCGGCAGGTAGAAACGCGGTGAACCGGTGCCGATATAGGCGACATAGTTGGCGATACCGTCCTGTTGCTTGAGCAGCGCCTCCAATTGCTTGACCCGCTCAGCGGTGTTGTTCAGCGAAGCCCCTTCGGTCAGCTTCAGATCGACCATCAGCTCCGGCCGCCCGGACGCGGGGAAGAACTGCTGCGGCACGAAGCGGAACAGCAGGATGCTGCCGACGAACGCGGCGATGGTCAGCACGATCACCGTCTTGCGCCGCCGCACGCACCACTCGACCACGCGCCGGACACGCTGGTAGAACGGTGTCGCATAGGGATCGGGGGCGTGCCCGTCGGCGCCGTGGCGAGCAGCGTGGAGCTTGGCCAGGTCCGGCAGCAGGCGCTCGCCCAGGTAGGGCACGAACACCACCGCCGCTACCCAGGACGTGAGCAAGGCAATGGTCACTACCTGGAAGATCGAACGGGTGTATTCCCCAGTACTCGAAGCCGCCGTGGCGATCGGCAGGAAGCCCGCCGCGGTGATCAGGGTGCCGGTGAGCATCGGGAACGCCGTGCTGGTCCAGGCGTAGCTAGCGGCCTTGAGTCGGTCGTAGCCCTGTTCCATCTTGATCGCCATCATCTCCACCGCGATGATCGCATCGTCGACCAGCAGGCCCAGGGCCAGCACCAGCGCCCCCAGCGATATCTTGTGCAGGCCGATGCCGAAGTAATGCATGGCGGCGAAGGTCATGGCCAGCACCAGCGGGATCGCCAGCGCCACCACCAGGCCGGTGCGCAGGCCCAGCGAGAAGAAGCTCACCAGCAGGACGATGGCCAGGGCCTCGACCAGCACCTGGACGAACTCACCGACCCCGGCCTTCACCGCCGCCGGCTGGTCGGACACCTTGCGCAGCTCCATGCCCGCCGGCAGGCTCTGCGCGAGCCGGGCGAACTCGCCTTCCAGGGCCTTGCCGAGCACCAGGATGTCGCCGCCGTCCTTCATCGATACCGCCAGCCCGATGGCGTCCTCGCCCATGAAGCGCATGCGCGGCGCGGGTGGGTCGTTGAAACCGCGCTGCACCTCGGCGACATCACCGATGCGGAAGGTACGGTCACCGATGCGGATAGGGAACTGGCGAATCTGTTCGACGCTGTCGAAGCGCCCGCTGACCCGCAGTTGCAGGCGCTCGCTGGGGGTTTCGAAGAAGCCCGCGGTACTCACCGCGTTCTGCTCGCGCAGTGCCTGTTGCACGGCGGCGAGCGGCACCCCGAGGGTGGCCAGCTTGACGTTGGACAGCTCGATCCAGATCTTCTCGTCCTGCAGGCCGATGAGCTCCACCTTGCCCACGTCCTTGACCCGCTGCAGCTGGATCTGGATACGGTCGGCGTAGTCCTTGAGCACCGCATAGTCGAAGCCGGCGCCGGTCAGGGCGTAGATATTGCCGAAGGTGGTGCCGAACTCGTCGTTGAAGAATGGCCCCTGCACCTCGGGGGGCAGCGTGTGCTTGATGTCCGCGACCTTCTTGCGGATCTGGTACCACAGCTCGGGGATATCCTTGGAATGCATCGCGTCACGGGCCATGAACGTGACCTGGGACTCACCGGGCCGGGAGAACGAGACGATCTTCTCGTACTCGCCGGTCTCCATCAGTTTCTTCTCGATACGCTCGGTGACCTGGCGCGACACCTCCTCGGCGGTCGCGCCTGGCCACAGGGTACGGATGACCATGGCCTTGAAGGTGAAGGGCGGATCCTCGCTCTGCCCCAGCTTGGTGTAGGACATGGCGCCTATCGCCGCCAACAGGATCATCAGGAACAACACGATCTGGCGATTGCGCAGCGCCCAGGCGGAAAGGTTGAAACCCATCGGGACTTACTCCTTGGCCGCCAGGTTCACTTCACGGTTGCTGCGGTCCACAGGCCGCACCTGTTGCCCCTCGCGCAGTACATGGCCGCCTGCTGCCACCACCCAATCACTGGCTTGCAGGCCTTCGAGCACCGGCACGCTGTCCGCGCCATAGGCACCCAGACGCACAGCGGCCCGCTCCAGCCGGTTGTCCTTGCCAACCCGCCAGACATAGGCCTGCCCCGCTTCGGCGGTCACCGCCGACAGCGGCACCGCCAGCGCCGAGCGTTCGGCATGGTCGATGAACACCCGCGCGCTCTGGCCCAATTCGGCCGGGGTGGCGTTGGAGGTAAAGGCAATGCGCGCGGCGAAGGTACGCGAACGCGGGTCCGCCGCCGGGGAAAGCTCGCGGATCCGCCCTTCGAAACGCTGGTTCGGATGCGACCACAGCTCGACACTGACCGTCTGCCCGACGGCGAAGCGGGCGAACTGCTGCTCCGGCAGGCCGATGGCCACTTCGCGCTCACCATCGGCGGCCAGCGTGAACACGGTCTGCCCTGCCGCCACCACCTGGCCCACCTCGACCTGGCGCTTGGCGATCACGCCGGCCTGGGGGGCGCGCAACACGGCATACTCGGCCTGGTTGCCCGCCACCTCGTACTCGGCCTTTGCCTGCTTCAAGCGGGCCATGCCGGCGCGGTAGAGGTTCTCGGCATTGTCGAACTGGGAATGGCTGACCATCTGCCGATCCAGCAGTTTCTGGTAGCGGTCGCGCTCGGCACGTACCAACGCCAGGTTGGCCTCGGCCGCCGCCAGCTGAGCGCGATTGGCCTCCAGTTGCAGGCGCACGTCCTGCGGGTCGAGTTCGGCCAGCGGCTGCTCGGCCTTGACCCGCTGCCCTTCCTCCACCAGGCGTTTGCTGACCTTGCCACCGATACGGAACGCCAGTTCAGGCTCGAACCGCGCCCGCACCTCGCCCGGGTAGCTGTCGGCGGATGCCCCGGCCGGCTGGGGTTGGACCACCAGTGCCGGACGCGGCGCGGCGGGTGGCGCGGCCTCCTGGCCGCAGGCGGTGAGCAGCAGCACGGCAACGGCCGGCAGGGCGAGGGACAACGCACGACGCAACATGATGAATGACCTTTGGCAGAGGGCGCATCGAATATTTATACTGGCGAGTATATTAAGTCAGCGAATCGGGTCGGGGAAGCAGGCGCTTCAGAGAAAATCGATATTTAGTGGTGCGACGTACGCTGCAGCCGACCGCCCCCGGACCCGGTAAGATGTGCCCCTTTCACAGAGAATGCGGTCCCTCATGTCCAACGACGCACCCATCGGCCCCGGCCGGCCCAAGGACCTGGCCAAGCGCGAGGCCATCCTCGAAGCCGCCAAGCGCCTGTTCCTCAGCCTTGGTTATGCCAACACCAGCATGGATGCGGTCGCTGCGGCGGCAGGTGTTTCAAAGCTCACCGTCTACAGCCACTTCACCGACAAGCAGACGTTGTTCGGCGCGGCGGTCATGGCCACCTGCCAGAACCAGTTGCCTGACCTGATGTTCGAGTATCCCGAAGGCGCGGCGGTGGAAGACGTGCTGCTGAACATTGCGCGTGGTTTTCAGGCTTTGATCAGCAGCGATGAGGCCGTCAAGCTGAGCCGCCTGATCTTTGCCTTGGGCAGCCAGGATCCGGGGTTTGGGCAGTACTTCTACGCGGCGGGGCCCAAGCGGGTGATGAGCGGGATGGAGGCGTTGCTGCGTTGTGTCGATCAGCGGGGGCTGCTGCGGATCGATAACCCTTGGCAAGCGGCGGAGCATTTCTTCTGCCTGGTGAAGGGGGCGCCGGATTATCGGTTGCTGTTGGGGTGCTCGCCGGCGCTGGAGGGGGATGAGGCTGAGGCGCATGTGCGGGAGGCGGTGGGGGTTTTTATTCGGGCTTTTCGGGGGTAAGGGTTCGGGTTCGGGTTCGGGTTCGGGTTCGGGTTCGGGTTCGGGTTCGGGTTCGGGTTCG
>NZ_JBMDJQ010000011.1:0-152355 GCF_057809275.1 Pseudomonas sp. FG36 | reverse complement strand
AATCATACAGCGTTACAACCTGCTGTCAACTGCCTTTTTCACCGCTGCCGATCTGGTGATCGAAGCACTTCCGATACTACCTGAAACACTCAACTTATTGATTAACAACAGGTTTTGCGTTTCGACTACGTCGGAAGTGGGGCGCATTATAAGGGGATCTGAGAGGGCGTCAACCTTTTATTAAAGAAAGATTTCAGGCCGCCCTCCCCCGCCCCACCAGCCGTGGAACACGCCGCCACACCGGGGGTATACGCAGCACCAAGAGAAAGCCCCCGATAGCGGCATACACCGCCCACTCCTTCAGGTCCGAGCGTACGATCCACAGGAAGTGCAGCAACCCAAGCCCGAGAATCACATAGACCAGCCGGTGCAGCTTCTTCCACCGCGCCCCAAGGCGCCGCTGGCTAAACCGGTTGGACGTGACCGCCAGCGCCAGCAAGCCAAGAAAACCCAATGCACCGACAATGATGTAGGGCCGCTTGCGCAGCTCGACGCCAAACTGCCCCCAGTCCAGCCCCAGGATGAACACCAGGTACGCCGTCAGGTGCAGCACTATATAAGCAAAGCACCACAGCCCCAGTTGCCGCCGCACCACGATCCACCCCGACCACCCCGTCAACCGCTGCAGCGGTGTCATGCTCAGGGTGATCAACAGGAACACCAGCGCCCCCAGGCCAAGGCGATCCACCATGATCTTTCCCGGATCCGGGCCGAGCAAACCCATGGCTGCCTCATACAACCACCACACGGGAAACAGGCACCCGATCACGAAGATCGCCAGGCGCAGCCACGGATAGCGCATCAATAGTTCTTCCGCAGGTCGAGGCCGGTATACAGCGACGCCACTTCATCGGCATAGCCGTTGAACATCAGCGTATCGCGCACATTGGGGCTGAACAGCCCGCTGGGCAGGCGCCGCTCGCGGGCCTGGGTCCAGCGTGGATGGTCCACCGTCGGGTTGACGTTCGCATAGAAGCCGTACTCATCCGGCGCCAACCCCTGCCAGGTAGTCGCAGGCTGCTCCGCCACCAGGCTGATGCGCACGATCGACTTGATGCTCTTGAAGCCGTACTTCCATGGCACCACCAGGCGTAGCGGCGCGCCGTTCTGGTTGGGTAGTTCACGGCCATACATGCCCACCGCCAGGATCGCCAGCGGGTTCATCGCCTCGTCCAGGCGCAGGCCTTCCACATAGGGCCAGTCGATCAGGGCGAAGCCGGAGCGTTGGCCCGGCATGCGCTTGGGGTCTTCCAGGGTTTCGAAACGGATATAGCGCGCCTTGGAGGTTGGCTCGACCTGCTTGAGCACCTCGGCCAAGGGGAAGCCCAGCCAGGGAATCACCATCGACCAGGCCTCCACGCAGCGCAGGCGATAGATGCGCTCCTCGAGCTGGTACGGTTTGACGAAGTCCTCCAGCGCATAACGCCCGGGCTTGGCCACTTCGCCATCGACCACCAGGCTCCACGGCTCGGTCTTCAGGCTGCCGGCATTGGCCGCCGGGTCGCCCTTGTCGGGCCCGAACTCATAGAAGTTGTTGTAATGAGTCGCGTCCTTGAACGGCGTGATCGCCTCGCCGCTGACGGTGACCGCCTGCCAGCGCGTGGCGCCGAGCTTGTCGCTGAACCAGCCTGGCGCGCTGCCCGCCTCGACATCGGCATAGCGGGAAACCTCCGCCGCGGCGCCCAACCGGGGCAAGGCGCCCAGGGCTGCACCTGCAAGGCTGGCGCCCAGCAGCTTGCGACGGGAGAGGTAGAAACTTTCGGGGGTGATCTCGGACGACTTGCAGTCGCTGGATCGGGGAAGCTTGATGAGCATGGCGGCTCCACAGTACGGGTAACTGATGTACACGTAAGACTATGGAGCCGGCAGGTTATTCCGCGATTAAATCCTTGTCAGGATTTGCGACGGCGCGCCCGCAACAGGAACTGGATCGGCCCCGATGCAGCATAGGCGAGGAAGATCAGCAGCAGGATACGTGGCGGATCGCTGAACACCACGGCAAACACCAGCACCACGGCGAGGATCGCGACAAAGGGCACGCGGCCCTTGAGGTCGAGCTCCTTGAAGCTGTTGTACTTGATGTTGCTGACCATCAGCATGCCGGCAGCCGCAACCAGCAGCGCCACCAGGAACGACAGCTTGGAACCCTGGATGCCGTAGTCGCTGAACGCCCAGACGGTACCGGCCACCACGCCGGCCGCCGCCGGGCTGGCCAGGCCGATGAAGTAACGTTTGTCGGCGGTGCCGACCTGGGTGTTGAAGCGCGCCAGGCGCAGGGCCGCGCCGGCCACATAGATGAAGGCGACCATCCAGCCGACCTTGCCCATGTCGCCCAGGGCCCAGCCGAACGCCAGCAGCGCCGGGGCCACGCCGAAGGCGACCATGTCCGACAGCGAGTCGTACTCGGCACCGAAGGCGCTTTGCGTATTGGTCATGCGCGCCACGCGGCCGTCGAGGCCGTCGAGGACCATGGCGACGAAGATGGCGATGGCAGCGAAGGCGAAGTACTTGCTCGCCTCGCGTGGATCACCCGCGCTCAGGGCGCTCTGCGCGCTCATCGAGCTGATGATGGAATAGAAGCCGGCGAACAGGTTCGCGGTGGTGAACAGGTTGGGCAGCAGATAGATACCGCGGTGACGCACCTTGCGCCCTTCGGCGTCGTGGCCTTCTTCAACGTGCTCATCGACAGGTAGCAGGCTTTCGGCGTCGGAGGGCTTGTTCGGCTCTTCGGGACGTTCGCTCATGAAAAGTACCTTGCAACAGGGTGGAATATGTTCGACATGGGCTCTGCAAAACGGTTCTGACAGCGAGCCACTGGTCGCTTTATACCAGAAGCTGACCGCGCAAACGAAAAAACGCGGCCGAAGCCGCGTTTTTCATTATCGACGCAAGACTCAGTTCTTGGTCTTGTCGACGATCTTGTTGGCCGAGATCCACGGCATCATCGAACGCAGCTGCTCGCCGATGATCTCGATGCCGTGAGCGGCGTTGTTGCGGCGCTTGGCGGTCATCGAAGGATAGTTGGTGGCGCCTTCGCTGATGAACATCTTCGCGTACTCGCCGTCCTGGATGCGCTTCAGAGCGTTGCGCATGGCCTTGCGGGATTCTTCGTTGATGACTTCAGGGCCGGTGACGTACTCACCGTACTCGGCGTTGTTGGAGATCGAGTAGTTCATGTTGGCGATGCCGCCTTCGTACATGAGGTCAACGATCAGCTTCAGCTCGTGCAGGCACTCGAAGTAGGCCATTTCCGGGGCGTAGCCCGCTTCGACCAGGGTTTCGAAACCGGCCTTGACCAGCTCGACGGTACCGCCGCAGAGAACGGCCTGCTCACCGAACAGGTCGGTTTCGGTCTCGTCCTTGAAGGTGGTTTCGATGATGCCGGTACGGCCGCCACCGACGCCAGCGGCGTAGGACAGGGCGACGTTCTTGGCGTTGCCCGAGGCGTCCTGGTAGATGGCGATCAGGTCAGGGATGCCGCCGCCTTTGACGAACTCCGAGCGCACGGTGTGGCCCGGGGCCTTCGGCGCGATCATGATCACGTCGAGGTCGGCACGCGGCACGACCTGGTTGTAGTGGATCGAGAAGCCGTGGGAGAAGGCCAGGGTGGCGCCCTTCTTGATGTTCGGCTCGATCTCGTTCTTGTACAGCTGGCCCTGGAACTCGTCCGGGGTCAGGATCATGACCAGGTCGGCGGCAGCGACGGCGCTGGCCACGTCGGCCACTTTCAGGCCGTGGGCTTCAGCCTTGGCAACGGTGGCCGAACCTTTACGCAGACCGACGGTAACGTCCACACCGGAGTCCTTCAGGTTGCACGCCTGGGCGTGGCCCTGGGAACCGTAGCCGATGATGGCGACTTTCTTGCCCTGGATGATGGAGAGGTCGCAGTCTTTGTCGTAGAAAACTTTCATGAAAATACCCCTGGTTATATCTCGGCCCCTGCGGAGCCATCGCTATTTTTGAAGTTAGATGCTGAGCACTTTGTCGCCACGGGCAATGCCGGTGACGCCACTGCGCACGGTTTCGAGAATCGATGCGGTGCCGATGGCCTGGATGAAGCTGTCCAGTTTGTCGCTGGTGCCGCTCAGCTGCACGGTGTACACGCTGGCGGTCACGTCGACGATCTGGCCACGGAAGATATCCGTGGTGCGCTTGATCTCGGCGCGCTGGGCACCGGTGGCCTTGACCTTGACCAGCATCAGTTCGCGCTCGATATGGGCGCTTTCCGACAGGTCGACAAGCTTGACCACTTCGACCAGCTTGTTGAGGTTCTTGGTGATCTGTTCGATCACTTCGTCATGGCCAACGGTGGTCAGCGTCAGACGCGACAGGGTCGGGTCTTCGGTCGGCGCCACGGTCAGGCTTTCAATGTTGTAGTTGCGCTGGGAGAACAGGCCGACCACGCGAGACAAGGCACCGGGTTCGTTTTCCAGCAGCAGGGAGATGATGTGCCGCATGTCAGGTACGCTCCGTCTTGCTCAGCCACATGTCACGCATCGAGCCGTCCTTGATCTGCATCGGATAGACGTGCTCGGTCCGGTCGACCGCGATGTCGATGAACACCAGGCGGTCCTTCATCGCGAAAGCCTCTTCCAGTTTCGGCTTGAGGTCTTTCAGGCTGGTGATGCGAATGCCCACATGGCCATAGGCCTCGGCCAGCTTGACGAAGTCCGGCAGCGACTCGACATAGGAGTGCGAGTGGCGACCGTTGTAGGACATGTCCTGCCATTGGCGAACCATGCCCAGCACACCGTTGTTCAGGTTGACGATCTTCACCGGCAGGCCGTACTGCATGCAGGTGGACAGCTCCTGGATGTTCATCTGGATGCTGCCTTCACCGGTAACGCAGGCCACGTCCTGGTCGGGGAAGTTGAGCTTGATGCCCATGGCCGCCGGGAAACCGAAGCCCATGGTGCCCAGGCCACCGGAGTTGATCCAGCGGTTGGGTTTGTTGAAGCGGTAGTACTGCGCCGCGAACATCTGGTGCTGGCCCACGTCGGAGGTGACGAAGGCATCGCCCTTGGTCACTTCGCACAGGGTCTCGATGACCTGTTGCGGCTTGATGATGTTGCCGTCGCCCTTGTCGTAGGGGAACAGCTCACCGTCGCCACGCCATTCGTCGATCTGCTTCCACCAGGCATCGAGCGCCGCCTTGTCGGGCTGCTCGCCGATTTCCTTGAGGATGCCGAGCATTTCGCTCAACACGCTCTCGACCGGGCCGACGATCGGCACGTCGGCCTTGATCATCTTCGAGATCGACGCCGGGTCGATGTCGATGTGGATGATCTTGGCGTTCGGGCAGAACTTGGCCGGGCCGTTGACCACGCGGTCGTCGAAACGCACGCCGACAGCGAAGATCACGTCGGCGTTGTGCATGGCCAGGTTGGCGGTGTAGCTGCCGTGCATGCCGAGCATGCCGAGGAACTGGCGGTCGGTGCCGGGGAAGCCACCAAGGCCCATGAGGGTGTTGGTGACCGGCAGGTTCAACGACTTGGCGATTTCGGTCAGGGCTTCGGAGCCACCGCCGAGAATCACGCCGCCGCCGGAGTAGACCACCGGGCGCTTGGCCGCGAGGAGCATTTCGGCTGCCTTGCGGATCTGCCCGGAATGGCCGCGCAGGGCCGGGCTATAGGAACGCAGCTTGACCTTTTTCGGGTAGATGTACTCGAACTTCTCGGCCGGGTTGGTCATATCTTTTGGAATGTCGACCACGACCGGGCCAGGACGGCCGGACTGCGCCAGATAGAAGGCTTTTTTCAGGACTTCGGGGATTTCCGAGGCGTGCTTGACCATGAAGCTGTGCTTCACGATCGGCCGGGAGATACCGATCATGTCGGTTTCCTGGAACGCATCGGTGCCGACCATGGTGCTGGGCACCTGGCCAGACAGGATGACCATCGGGATGGAATCCATGTAGGCGGTGGCAATGCCGGTGATGGCATTGGTCGCGCCTGGGCCGGAAGTCACCAGTACCACGCCGGCCTTGCCGGTGGCACGGGCGTAACCGTCCGCCATATGGGTGGCAGCCTGCTCGTGACGAACCAGGATGTGCTGGACTTCCGGTTCCTTGAACAAGGCATCGTAAACATGAAGGAGAGCACCGCCAGGGTACCCGTAGATGTGCTTAACGCCTTCGTCGCGCAAGAAGCGGACGACCATTTCAGCGCCGGATAAGAGCTCCACGTTGTTCACCTCTAAAACGCCAGAATACCGCCCTCACTGAGCGGGTCTTATTAGGTTTACTGCCAAGCAGAGCATGAGCGAACGTCAGCACTGACTGAGCAAGTATTGGGAATACCCTGGTGTGTTGCGGGCCTTCCCACCCAGCGCGAGGTAACGCGTTGCGGGGTGTTACAAGTCGGCGCGGGTGTGCGCCTCATGATCTGCTTAGCGGGTCTGCTTCTGGCAGTCCCTCTACAGCGGAATCTGGATTCTTGTGATTCGGCGCTCACAAGTCAAGAGAAATTATTGCCAATTTTTCATCAAGATGAATTCTCACCACCACTAATAGCGCGAGCAGCAGCAGGAAAAATAAGATTTCCATAAAAAAGGGCCACAATCTGCGGCCCTTGAAGGAAAAACGGTAGAAATCAGGCGGAAGGCGCGATCAATTGGTCGAAAGTTGCGAGCAAACGCCGTAGCTCGCGGCTTTGTTCCGGGCGGTCGACGAACACCGTCTCGGCCATCACCAGGATGCCCGAGGCGTTGGGCAACGGGTGCCCGTGCTCGAGGATCAGCTTCATGCGCGGCAGGAAGATCCACTGCAGCCACTGTTCGAAGCTCATGCGGTCCACCGCGAACGGCTCCACGCTGGCCAACGCCTCGGCACTGGGGGTGGCGTCGCTCCACCAGCCCTGGACCTTGAGCTCCTGCTCGATCAGCAGCAGTTGGTCGGCGATATCGAGAATGCGCTGTTCCATCACAGGTTGACCCGCGCCTTCTGCCGCGCCAGGGCGGCACCTGCGCTGTCACCCTGCTTTTCACGGGCCTGGGCGATGGTGTTCCACAGCTGGGCCTGCAGGTCTGGGCGACCGTTGGCGTAGGTCAGGGCGCGGCGCGCCAGTTGCTCGGACTGCGCCGCATCGCCCTGGGACAGGCGTACCTGGGCCAGGCGGAACAACACCTGCGGCTCACGCGGGGCGATGCGCTGGGCACGCTCCAGGCTCGACGCGGCGCCGTTGAAGTCGCCGCTGCCCTGCTGCTGCTGGGCAGTGGTGAGCAAGGCCAGCACCGGGCCGTCGAGCTGCTCGTCGGCCGACAGGCCGCCACTGGAGGCGTTGCCACGCGGGATACCGGTCGGGGCACTGGTCACCGGCGCCGGGTTGCTCATCGAAGCGATGTCGAACGGTTCGTCGGCAATCGGGTTGGGGTTGGTCGTGATCGGCCCGCTGCTGACCGGGCCAGGGGTGATCGGGCCGGTGCTGATCGGCGCAGGCCCGGTGCCTGCCGGGAACGACTGGATCGGCGCGCCGCCTGTCCCCTGCGGGATCATCACGGTGACTCCGGAGTCTTCCGGCAATGACTGGGCCTGGCTGCTGCCGCCGCTGGTCGGATAGGCCGACGTGCGGTTGGCCGCGACGCGCTCGCTGTTGGAGACCCGGGTGCTCGAATCGACCACCGGAATGTTGCCACGCGGGACGCTGGCACAGCCGTGCAGAACGGTCACTGCCGCCACGGCAGGAATCCACCACTTGTTCACTTCACACCCTCTTCAGAAGCTCGCGCTCAATTCATCCAGCCCTTGACCCAGTCCATCACCTGTTCGGCCGGGTTCTGCTCGCCGCCACAGGCGGCGCCTGCGGGCGGTTCACTGCCACGAATATACGGCATCTGCACCGCTCCCGGACAGCTGCCGTCGGAACCCTGGCCGCTGTATGGGTCGATCCAGGCCTGCACCACGTTGTCCGGCTGCGGCATGTCCAGCGGCAGCGGGTCGGCCTTCTTCATGAAGCTGGTCCACACCTGCAACGCGCCGGTGGCACCGGTGAACGGCGTCTTGCCGTTGTCGTCGCGGCCCAGCCAGACCACCGCCAGCAGGTCCTGGCTGAAACCGGAGAACCAGCTGTCGCGCGAATCGTTGCTGGTGCCGGTCTTGCCGGCCAGGGTCAGCGAGCTCGGCAGCGTGCTGTACACCGAGCGCCCGGTACCTTCACGCATCACCCGCTGCATGGCGTTCTGCACCAGGTAGATAGAGCCCGGGTCGAAGGTCTGCTGGATCTGGAACGGGTAGCGCTTGAGCGGCTCGCCTTCGGCGGTGAGCACGCTGCGGATACCGCGCATCGGCGTGTTGAAACCGCCGTTGGCGATGGTCTGGTACATGGTCGCCACCTGCATCGGCGACATGCCGCCGGCGCCCAGCAGCATCGATGGGAACGCCTGCCAGTCGACCTGCACGCCCAGTCGGGCGATGGTCTTGATCACGTTGGGCACGCCCACTTCAAGGCCCAGCTTGGCGGTGGACAGGTTGTAGGAGTTGGCCAGGCCCTGGTACAGGTAGATGGTGCCATGGGGGCGGCGGTCGTAGTTCTGCGGCCGCCATACCTGGCCATCGGCGCCTTTGACCGAGAACGGCTCGTCATGCACCCAGCTGGTGAGGGTGAACTTGCTCGGCTGTTCCAGCGCGGTCAGGTAGACCGCCGGCTTGACCAGCGAACCGATCGGCCGCACCGCATCGATGGCGCGGTTGAAACCGGCGAAGCCCGACTGGCGGCTGCCGATCAGCGCCTGCACCTCACCGGTTTCCGGGTTGGTGACGACCATCGCCGACTCGACTTCGTCGGCGCCCTTGCGCCCGGCCAGGCGTTTGAAGGTCTCGCTCATGGCGGTTTCGGCCTTCATCTGCAGGATCGGGTCGAAACTGGTGAAGATGCGCAGGCCTTCTTCGGTCAAGTCTTCGTCGCGGTAGTCCTGGCGCAACTGACGCTTGACCAGATCGAGGAAGGCCGGGAACGAGCTGTCGGCCAGGCTGCCGCGCTTGGTCACGCCCAGGGGCATCTTCTTCGCCGCGTCTACCACGTCCTGAGTGGCCACGCCTTGCTCGGCGAGCAGGTCGAGCACCAGGTTGCGCCGTTGCAGGGCGCGCTCGGGATGGCGGCGTGGATTGTAGTATGACGGGCCCTTGACCATGCCCACCAGCAGGGCGATCTGGTGCAGCTTGAGCTCCTGCAGCGGCTGGCTGAAGAAGAACTGGCTGGCCAGGCCGAAGCCGTGCACGGCGCGCTGGCCGTCCTGTCCGATGAACACTTCGTTCAGGTATGCCTCGAGGATCTCGTGCTTGTCATAGTGCACTTCCAGGAGCAGCGACATCATCGCTTCGGTCAGCTTGCGGCTGAGACTGCGCTCGTTGGTGAGGAAGAAGTTCTTCACCAACTGCTGGGTCAGGGTACTGCCGCCCTGGCGCATGGCGCCGGACGAAGTGTTGACCCACACCGCACGGGCGATGGACTTGGGCGACACGCCGAAGTGGCTGTAGAAGTCGCGGTCCTCGGTGGCGATCAGGGTCTCCACCAGATACGGCGGCACCTGGTCGATCTTGATCAGGATGCGGTCTTCGAGGTTCTTCGGGTAGATGCCGCCGATCATCAGCGGCTCGAGGCGCACCACGTCGAGCTTGCCGCCATTGGCGCCACTGAGGCCCGCGACATAATCGCCGGAGAAGCGCACGCGCACGAACTGCGCCGGTTCCATGCCCTCGTAGAACTGGAAGCCACGGGTATTGAGGTCGACGTTGTTGCCGTTGACCGACGCCGCGCCCGGGCCGTTGGCCGCGCTTTCCCGACGGTAGCCGAGGGCATCGAGCTCGGTGAGGAAGTCGTTGCGGCTCAGTTTCTGGCCGACGAACAGCTCCAGCGGCCGGGCATACACCTTGGCCGGGATGGTCCAGCGCTTGCCGGAGAACTTCTCCTGGACAGTGGCGTCGAGGTAGACCGCGAAGCCGGCGATCAGTACCAGGCCGACCAGGCTGAGCTTGAGCGCCCAGCCCAGCCAGGCACGGGCGCGGCCGGTCGGGCGTTTTTTAGAGGTGCGGGAATTTCGGGTACGAGTCATGGCGGCGGATTATACGCACTTTGGAAAAGGGGGGCAGACGCCCCTTGGCGGTTTGCAGGGACCGCACCATTGACCATAATGTTCGATTCGAATTCCCTGACCCCTTAAAGGATGATCCGTGAGCCAAGCCCTGATCAGCGCGCTGCAGAACCCCGCCCTCTATCCGCACCCTGTCGCGGGCTTCGAGCTCATCGAGACGCATATCTCCTGGGTCCTGCTGACCGGCGAGTTTGCCTACAAGATCAAGAAGCCAATGAACTTCGGCTTCCTCGACTTCACCGGCCTCGACCAGCGCGGGCATTTTTGTAACGAAGAGCTGCGCCTGAACCAGCGCCTGACCGAAGGTCTGTACCTGGAAGTGCTGCCGATCACCGGTAGCGTCGAAGCGCCGCAGATCGACGGCGAAGGCCCGGCGATCGAATACGCGCTGAAGATGCGCCAGTTCCCCCAGGGCCAGATGCTCAGCACCCTGCAGGCCAACGGCGAGCTGAATGCCGGGCATATCGACCAGATGGCCCGGCAGATCGCCGAGTTCCATCTGCAGGCGCCCAAGGTGCCGGTCGAGCACCCGCTGGGCACTCCGGACGCGGTGATGGCGCCGGTGGAGCAGAACTTCGAACAGATCCGCCCGTTCCTCAGCGACAAGGCCGACCTGCAGCAGCTCGATGCACTGCAAGCCTGGGCCCAGGACAGCTTCAAGCGCCTGCACGGCCTGCTCGAGGCGCGCAAGGCCAACGGTTTCATTCGCGAATGCCACGGTGACATCCACCTGGGCAACGCCACCCTGATCGACGGCAAGGTGGTGATCTTCGACTGCATCGAGTTCAACGAACCCTTCCGCCTGACCGACGTCTACGCCGACGTCGGCTTCCTGGCCATGGACCTCGAGGATCGCGGCCTGAAGTGCCTGTCGCGCCGCTTCGTCAGCCAGTACCTGGAGCTGACCGGCGACTACCAGGGCCTGGAACTGCTGAACTTCTACAAGGCCTACCGCGCCCTGGTGCGGGCCAAGGTCGCGCTGTTCAGCATGCCGGCCGAGGCCGACGGCGTGCAGCGCGCCACCACCCTGCGCACCTACCGCAACTATGCCAACCTGGCCGAAAGCTACAGCGCCATCCCTTCGCGCCTGCTGGCCATCACCCAGGGCGTCTCGGCAGTGGGCAAGAGCCACGTGGCAATGCGCCTGGTCGAGGCGCTCGGCGCAGTGCGCGTGCGCTCGGACGTGGAGCGCAAGCGCCTGTTCGGCAAGCAATCGGCGGCCGATGCCGGTCACCTGGAAGCCGGCATCTACGACAAGCAGGCCAGCGTTGCCACCTACCAGCGCCTGCACGAACTTGCAGAGATCATCCTCCACGCCGGGTTCCCGGTGGTGCTCGACGCCACCTACCTCAAGCATGAGCAGCGCAAGGCCGCGGCCGAGGTCGCCAGCGAGACCGGCGTGCCGTTCCTGATCCTCGACTGCCATGCCCCGGACGCGGTGATCGCCAGCTGGCTGGCGCAACGCCAGGCCGAGGCCATCGACCCGTCGGACGCCACCCTGGAGGTGGTCAAGGCGCAGCAAGCGACGCGCGATCCGCTCGATGCCGAAGAGCAAAAGCACAGCAAGCGAGTGAACACCCAGGAAAGCGCCAGCATGGACCAGTTGATCGAACAGATCCGCCAGCATTTCCCCGGCTTTTGAGCCATCAGGCGTGAAGCAGTCGACAGTTCACGCCTGAAGTCCGGCGCCCCTCCAGTGATGTCATTACAATATCATCACACCCCACGGAGGAGGCGCCGCCATGAATCAGCCCCGTCAGCTGGACAACGTCCTGTACTCGATGATCCGCGACGAGAAGATCGCGGCGTTCAACCGCGAGAAACCCAGCGATTCACCGATCGACTTTCGCGGCGGTGATTTCCGCGGCCTCGACCTGCGCGATCTGGATGTACGCGGCATCGACTTTTCCGACGCCTACTTCCGTGCCGCCGACCTGCGCGGGCTGGACCTGCGGGAAAACGGCCTGGAAGGGGCGAGCTTGGCCCATGCGCAGATCTCCGGGACGTATTTCCCGGCCGAGCTGAGCGCCGACGAGATCCTGATGTCGGTGAAGTTCGGGACGCGGATGCGTTATCGCAGCCCACGCCAAGGGTAAGCGTCTGGCCTGCACAAGGCGGTGGCCACGAACCTTGTGGATCGGACACACCTGGGAGCGGGCTTGCCCGCTCCCGTTCAGCCAGAGCGCTACATCCCGTCGGCGCCGATGGCAAAAGGCCGCGTAATCCACAACCCCCGCTACACTCCTCATTGACCTGCTCGCGATTTATCCCCACGACCCGTTCAGCCATCGCAAGGAGGCTCGATGAACGATGAATTGCAGCATCTGAAAAACCTTGGCAAGACCTCCGCGCAATGGCTGCATGCCGTCGGCATCCACAGTGCATCGGACCTGCGCCGGCTCGGCGCGGTGGGTGCCTATCAGGCCGTGAGAACGCGAGGATTCCGGGCTTCGAAGGTGTTGTTGTACGCCATCGAGGGCGCCCTGCTGGACATGCACTGGAATGACCTGCCGGTCGAACGCAAGCAGGCGTTGAACCAGCAGCTCGATGCCAAGTGCCCAGCCCAATCACAAAAGAACGAAAAATAATTGTGCAAAGGCATTGACTCCGAAATGAGAATCGTTATGATTATCACAACTGGTCGCGAGACCGGTTGGGTAACCTGAATGCTCCCTGGTTCGGACGCTCAGATTATCTCCTCATCAGGCTAATCACGGTTATTGACCCGGCTTTTTGCCGGGTCTTTTTTTGCCTGCGATTCAGTGGCCCTTGCGCAGTTGGGCGCAGTAGTCCTGCTCCGGTGTCGCCGGGGTGTACCAGACGAAGTCCGCCATGGCCGGCTCGACCGTTTCCCCCACTTCCGCCAGCAACAGCACCTTGTCTTCAGACTTGGCGTCGAGGTCGGCCAGGTGCAGCGGCACGCCGAGATCCTTGCGCGCATGGTAGCTGCCGGTGAGCAACAGCGCCGGCTGCGGCGCGGCCAGCAAGCGCTCGGCGATGCGCCGGTCACGCTGCTGCTGCACCGCCAGCATCGCCGGTAGCTGGCTTTCCGGCAGCAGGTTGCAGTGGCCGGCACGCACCTGTGCCAGCAACGCCTGCACCACTGCCGGCGCATTGGAGCGTTCGCCCGGTGGTGTCGCTGGCTGGCGATAGGCCTGGCGGATTTCATCGGGCGACAGGTTCGCCGCCAGTAGCGGGTATGGCTGGCCAAGGGCCTCGCGCACGATAGGCCCGTACAGCGTCCAATCCCAGCCAGGTTGCCAGGCGAGCGCCTTCGGCAGGTCGGCTGCAGGCGATGCCTTGCCCTTCTGCGCATCGATCAGCGCCTGCTGTTGCGGCTCGAGCATTTCCAGCAGCAGGCTGCCCTGCGCGCGGTGGCTCTCCAGGGCGCGCAGTAGCCACAGCTGCAAGTGGTGGTGGTCGGGATTGTCGTGCTTTTCACCGACCAGCACCCGTGGCGCATCGGCCAGGCGCTGGACCAGCTGCCCAGGGCTCAATACCTGGCCGCTGGACAACTCGATGATCTGCCCCAACTGGACGTTGTCGCGGCCCTCGGTCCCCTGCCAGGCCGGCACGGGCGGCAGGCTCGCCTGGCAACCGCCGAGCGCCAGCGCCAGGCAAATGGACAAGCCGGACAGCAAGGGATGGCGCATGGCGAATGGCTCCTAGCGAGTGATGATCAGCGGATGGCCGCGCTCCGGGTGAGGTTGCACCAGGACGTCGATGCCGAACACCGCTCGCAGCGCCGTCGGTGTCAGCACTTGTTGCGGTGTACCCAGTGCATGGCTGCGGCCCTGCTCCAGCAAGAGAATATGGTCACAGTAGCGCGCCGCCAGGTTCAGGTCATGCAGGATCACCAGCACCGAAGCGCCTCGGTCGGCGAAACTGCGTACCGCCTGCAGCGTGGTGTGCTGATGCAGCGGGTCCAGCGCAGAAGTGGGCTCATCCAGCAACAGCGTGGTGCCGGGCTCGCCCGGCCACAGCTGGGCCAGCACCCGCGCCAGGTGCACGCGCTGGCGCTCCCCCCCGGACAGCGCCAGGTAGCTGCGCTCGACCAGGTGCTGAGCATCCGCCGCCGCCAGCGCCGCCTCGACGATTTCCCGGTCGCGCTGACGGCCGCTGGCATGGGGCAGGCGGCCAAGACCGACCACTTCCGCGACACTGAAGGCAAAGCCAAGGCTGGACGCCTGCGGCAGTACCGCCAGGCGCCGGGCCCGCTCCTGGCCCGGCCAATCGTCCAGCCCGCGGCCGTCGAGGTGCACGCGCCCGGCACTGGGCGCCAGCTCGCCACACAGCACGCCGAGCAGGCTGCTCTTGCCGGCGCCATTGGGCCCGAGCACACCCAGCACCTGCCCTGGCCGCAACGTGAGGTTGAGGTCGTGCAGCACCTGGCTGCCACCACGTTTGAGAGACAGCCCTTGGACGTCGAGCATCAGTTGCGCACCTTCACCAGCAGGAACAGGAAGAATGGCGCCCCGATAAAGGCGGTGACGATGCCGATCGGCAACTCTGCCGGGGCCAGGGCCAGGCGCGCGATCAGGTCGGCGAACAGCAGCAAGGTACCGCCCGCCAGCAACGAGGCCGGCAGCAGCACCCGATGATCCGGCCCCGCCACCAGCCGCACCAGGTGCGGCACCACCAGGCCGATGAAGCCGATCAGGCCGGCCGCGGCAACCGCCGCCCCCACGCCGAGCGCGGTGCAGAACACCAGCTCGCGCTTGAGCTTTTCCACCTCGATGCCAAGGTGCCGCGCCTCCGACTCGCCTAGCAGCAACGCGTTGAGCGCCTGCGCCCGGCGCGGCAGCCACAAGGCCACGGCCGCCGCCACCAGCAGCAACGGCCACAGCCGCTCGTAGCTGGCGCCGTTGAGGCTGCCCAGGTTCCAGAAAGTCAGGGTGCGCAGGGTGGCGTCGTCGGCCAGGTAAGTGAACAGGCCCACCGCCGAGCCGCCCAGCGCGGTCATCGCGATACCGGCCAGGAGCATGGTCGCCACGTTGGTCTGGCCGTCGCGGCGCCCCAGGCGATAGACCATCGCTGTCACGCCCAGGCCACCGACGAAGGCACACAACGACAACAGATAAGGCGCGAACCAGTCAGGAATGCCGCCCAGCCAGCTGCCGCCGACGATCGCCACCGCGGCCCCCAGGGCAGCGCCGCTGGCGACACCGACCAGCCCCGGATCGGCCAGCGGGTTGCGGAACAACCCCTGCATCGCCACGCCGGACAATGCCAGCACCGCGCCGACCGCCAGCCCCAGCAGGGTTCGCGGCAGGCGGATCTGGCCGAGGATCATCTCGGCCTGCTCCAGGCCCTCGCCACTGACCGGCAACCCGACCAGGCGCAGGCCGGCGCGCAGGGTATCGAACAGCGGCAGGCTGACCGGCCCCAGCGCCAGCGACAACCACACCGCCAGCAGGCACAGCAAGGCCAGGGTAATGAACAACGTACGTGGTCGAACCCGCGGCATCATGGATTGAGGCTGGCCTTGGCGGCGGGATAGAAGCTGGCGGCCAGCTCATGCAGGGTGGCCGGCAGGCGCGGGCCGAGGCCGCCGACCAGCAACGTCGGGTCGAGCGACAGCAGGCGCTTGTCGCGCACCGCGCGGGAAGTCGCCAGGGCCGGGTTTTCCTTGATCAGTGCCTGCAAGGCCTGTTCACCACTGAGGGCCCGGTCGGAGAACACCACCACGTCCGGGTTCAGCGCGGCGAGGGCCTCCACCGAGAAGTTCTTGTAGCCCTGGTGGTCGGCGAGATTGTGCCCTCCCGCCTGACGCAGCACCCAGTCCCCGGCAGTGCCCTGCCCGGCGATCATCGGCTTGGCGCCGGCATGCCCGACCAGCAGCAACACCCCAGGCGCCTTCTGCCCGGCCTGGGCCTGCTCGACCTGTTTGTGCAACGCCTCCAACTGCTGGCGGTAATCGGCAGCCAACGTCTTGGCCTTGTGCTCATCGCCGAGCAATGCCCCCAGGTGCTTGAGGTTCTCGTCAACCGCGCCCACTTCGGCCTTGCTGGAGAACAGCTCGACCCGCACCCCGGCCTTGCGGATCTGCGCCAGCACCGGCGGTGGCCCCATTTCCTCGGTGCCCACCAGTACGTCAGGGCGCAGGCTGAGGATGCCTTCGGCCGACAGCTGGCGCTGGTAACCGATGCTGGGCAGCGCCTTGAGCGACTCGGGGTGCTGGCTGGTGGTGTCGACGCCAACCAGGCGCTGCTCACCGCCCAGGGCGCTGATCCACTCGCTCAAGGCACCGCCGGCGCTCACCCAGCGCTGTGGCAGCTCGGCGGCCATGGTGTGGGTAGACAGGGCAAGACCGGCGCACAGGGCAATCAAGGCAGCGGGACGGCGCATCATCGGATTCCTTTGCAGAGGGCGGACAGCACACCTTGTGGCGGGCGGCACAAGTGCGCACCATAGACAGCCTGGCGCGACGAATGCGGGCAATTTGATAATTATTCGCATTGAAGCGTCAAGCCATCCCTTTGTCACACGGCTTAACCGGAAGACTCCGCTGCGATGCATTTTCTCTGCGCCTCCAACGACCTCGCCGAGGGCCACAGCCGCGCCTTCAGCGTAGCCGGCATAGCGCTGTTCGGCGTGCGCCGCCAGGGCACGGTCCACCTCTACCGCAACCGCTGCCCGCACCGGGGCATCCCGCTGAACTGGGCGGCGGCCAGCTTTCTCGATGACAGCGCGAGCCTGATCCAGTGCGCCCATCACGGCGCCCAGTTCCTGATAGAAAGCGGCGAATGCATTACTGGCCCCTGCGCGGGCGAATGGCTGGAAGCCCTGGACTGTCGGGAAGACAGCCAGGGCATCTGGCTCACGGATTGAGCAGTACCGGCAGCGGCCGGTCGATGACCAACTGTTGGGCATCCAGCCGCGTGCCATAGGCCAGCACCTCGACCCCTTCCGCCACCGCAGCGCGCAGTGCTTGGGCGTAGGCGGCGTCGATCTCCTGGGCCGGGCGCACGGCCTCGATGCCGGTCAGGTTCACGCAATACAGCTGCACTGCACGGATGCCCTGGCGTGCCAGGGCGGCCAGCTCGCGCAGGTGTTTGGCCCCACGCTGGGTGACGGCGTCAGGGAACGCCGCCACGGCGGTATCGGGATAACCAAGGGTCACGCTCTTGACCTCGACATAGGCTTTGTCGCCATTGGCGAACTCCAGATAGAAGTCGATACGGCTACGTTCCTCGCCATACGCCACTTCACGCTTGAGCGTGGTGAACCCGGCCAGCTCCGTGATCACTCCGGCCCGCAGCGCTTCCTCCACCACCGCATTGGCGCGCCCGGTGTTGACGCAGGCCAGCCGCCCCTGGGGCGTTTCGCTGATCTCCCAGGTACCGGGCAGCTTGCGCTTGGGGTCGTTGGAGCGGCTGAACCACACCTGCCCACCCTCGCGCATGCAATTGAGCATGGAGCCGGTGTTGGGGCAGTGAATGGTCAGCTGCTCGCCAGTGGCCAGTTCGATATCGGCCAGGAAGCGTTTATAGCGGCGCAGCAGGCGCGCCTGTTCCAGTTGCGGAAACAGCATCCGTCAGCCCTGCCAGCTTTTCAGGCCACGGGCGATGCGCTGCACCGCCTCTTCCAGGCGCGACAGGCTCTGGGTGTAGGCAAAACGCACATGGTGGCCGGCCTGGTGACGACCGAAGTCCAGCCCCGGCGTGAATGCCAGGTGCTCGGTTTCGAGGAAGTGCCGGCAGAACGCGAAGGCATCGCCGCCGAACGCGCTGATATCGGCATACAGATAGAAGGCGCCTTGCGGCTCCACGGCGATACCGAAGCCCAACTCACGCAATGCCGGCAACAGGTAGTCGCGGCGGCGGGCGAACTCGGCGCGGCGCTCCTCGAGGATGGCCAGTGTTTGCGGCTCGAAGCAGGCCAGCGCGGCATGCTGGGCCATGCTCGGAGCACTGATGTAGAGGTTCTGCGCCAGCTTTTCCAGGTCCGCTACCGCCGACGGCGGCGCCACCAGCCAGCCCAGGCGCCAGCCGGTCATGCCGAAATATTTGGAAAAACTGTTCAGGACGAAGGCCTCATCGTCGACTTCCAGCACGCTCGGCGCATCCATGCCGTAGGTGAGGCCGTGGTAGATCTCGTCCACCACCAGATGCCCATGGCGCTCGCGGGTAGCCTTGGAAAGGCTGGCCAGCTCGTTACGGTCGAGTACCGTACCCGTCGGGTTGGCTGGCGACGCCACCAGGGCACCGACCGTGTCCTTGTCCCAGTGACGCTCGACCAGATCGGCGGTCAGCTGGTAATTGACCTCCGGCCCCACCGGCACCAGCTGCGCGCCGCCTTCGACCAGGCGCAGGAAGTGGCGGTTGCACGGGTAGCCCGGGTCGGCCAGCAGCCAGTGCTTGCCCGGATCGACCAGCAGGCTGCTGGCCAGCAGCAGCGCGCCGGAACCGCCCGGGGTGATGAGCACGCGCTCCGGGTCGAGGTCCACACCGTAGCGTTGGCCATAGAACCCGGCGATTGCCTCACGCAGTTGCGGCAAGCCACGGGCAGCGGTGTAACGGGTGTGCCCGGCGGCCAAGGCAGCCTGGCCCGCGGCGACGATCGGCGCGGCGGTGGTGAAGTCCGGCTCGCCGATCTCGAGGTGGATCACGTCGTGGCCCGCAGCCTGCAGCTCGTTGGCACGCGCCAGCAGGGCCATCACGTGGAAGGGTTCGATGGCGCGACTGCGCGCACTGTGTGGCTGAGCCATGGGCCTTCTCTCAATTGGGTCTAAACTGGTGATTCTACCTGTGCACCGCAGCGAACGTGCCGCCCGGCCTGCTGTCAATAGCAGGCATAGGGCGGGGTAGCGCACCCCGGATCTATCTGGTAAGTTCGGCGGCTCGCAGTCGCAGGGCCGGCGGGTGCCGGCGATGGAAGCAAGCCTGCGCATTGGATCAGATGAGTGAGAGGCGGTCTATTCATGTCCACCGTAGAAAAGCAAAAAACCAGTCAGTCCATGTACGGTGTAGAGCCCTATAAAGAAACCAAGGGCGAAGAGTACATGGGGGAGCCCATGCGCAAGCACTTCACCAAGCTTCTGGGAGCATGGAAGCTTGAGTTGATGACGAGCGTGGACCAGACCGTGACGCACATGAAGGACGAGGCAGCCAACTTCCCAGACCCGGCTGACCGTGCCAGCCAGGAAGAAGAGTTCGCCCTGGAACTGCGCAACCGCGATCGTGAGCGCAAGCTGATCAAGAAGATCGACAAGACCCTGCAGAAGATTCAGGACGAAGAGTACGGCTGGTGCGACTCCTGTGGCATCGAGATCGGCCTGCGCCGCCTCGAAGCCCGCCCGACCGCCGACCTGTGCTTCGACTGCAAGGAAATTGCCGAGAAGAAGGAAAAGACTGTCGGTAAAGGCTGATTCCAGAACCTCGCAGACGGGGCGTACTGGTTGTGGAGGCGGGCTTGCCCGCTCCTGCAATCGGTACGCCCCGTCTTCATTTATATAGCTGTGCAATCCATGAACGACTCCCGCTACATCGGCCGCTTCGCCCCCACCCCCAGCGGCTTTCTGCACTTCGGCTCGCTGGTGGCCGCCCTCGCCTCCTGGCTCGACGCCCGCGCGGTCGATGGCCGCTGGTTGCTGCGCATGGAAGACACCGACCCGCCCCGGGAAATGCCCGGAGCACGCGATGCGATCCTGCAGACCCTGGAGCGCTACGGCCTGGAGTGGGACGGCGAAGTGGTGTTCCAGAGCCAGCGCCACGAGGCCTATGCCGCCGTGGTCGACCGTTTGTTCAGCATGGGCCTGGCCTATGCCTGCACCTGTTCGCGCAAGCAACTGGAAGGGTACGACGGTATCTACCCAGGCTTTTGCCGTGACGCCGGGCATCCCCGGCAAGACGCGGCCATTCGCCTGCGTGTGCCGGAATTGATCTACCGCTTCACGGATCGCGTCCAGGGTACGTTCGAACAGCACCTGGGGCGCGAGGTGGGCGACTTCGTCATCCAGCGCCGCGACGGGCTCTATGCCTACCAGTTGGCAGTGGTGCTGGACGATGCCTGGCAGGGCGTCACCGACATCGTGCGCGGCGCCGACCTGCTGGACAACACGCCCCGCCAGCTTTACCTGCAGGAGTTGCTGGGCTTCTCGCAGCCGCGTTACCTGCACATTCCATTGATCGTGCAGCCTGACGGGCACAAGCTGGGCAAGTCGTATCGATCACCGCCGCTTGAGGCAGACCAGGCCACGCCGTTGCTGCTGCGAGCGTTGCGGGCATTGGGGCAGCAGACCGATCCGGCACTGACAGGAGCTAGCCCGGCCGAGGTGCTGGCGGTAGCGCGCCAGCAGTGGCGGCCGGAGCACATTGCGCGGCAGATGACGGTGCCCGAGGCTGATTTGCGCTGAGGCAGTCGCGGCCCTGTCGCGGGGCAAGCCCGCTCCCATGATGCCTGGCTATGCGCAGGCTCGCGACAGGGCCAGAACAAGTAAAACCAGGCTCAAAAGCCCAACAAATTCAAACCCTTGGCTAACAGCCCCGATTCCCGCTAGCATCGCCCCAGCCATTTGCGCCAATAATAAGTCCAAACCGCAGCGCCCAACCCTTCGAGGCCAGCATGTACATCTATCGTTTGGTCCTGCTTCTGGTGGTGGGGATCTACCTGTTCTCCCCCGCCATCATGGACTGGTGGATCGAGCCGACCGGTGCCTGGTACCGCCCCTACCTGCTCTGGCTGATCCTCATCGTCGTCACCTTCATCCTGCAGAGCCAACGAGATGCCGATGAGCTTTAGCCTGACCCAGATGATCCTGATCAGCGCCGCCTACCTGCTGGTGCTGTTCAGCGTGGCCTGGATCAGCGAGCGCGGGCTGATCCCGCGGGCGATCATTCGCCACCCCCTGACCTACACCTTGTCGCTGGGCGTCTACGCCAGTGCCTGGGCCTTCTACGGCTCGGTCGGCCTGGCCTATCAATATGGCTACGGCTTCCTTGCCTGTTACCTGGGGGTGTCCGGGGCCTTCCTGCTGGCCCCGGTGCTGCTCTATCCGATCCTCAAGATCACCCGTACCTACCAGCTGTCGTCACTGGCCGACCTGCTGGCGTTTCGCTTTCGCAGCACCTGGGCCGGCGCGCTGACCACGATCTTCATGCTGATCGGCGTGCTGCCCCTGCTGGCCCTGCAGATCCAGGCGGTGGCCGACTCGATCAGCATCCTCACCGGCGAGCCGGTCAAGGCGCGGGTGGCGTTCGCCTTCTGCGTGCTGATCATCCTGTTCACCATCTTCTTCGGCTCACGCCATATCGCCACCCGCGAAAAGCACGAAGGCCTGGTGTTCGCCATCGCCTTCGAATCGGTGATCAAGCTGTTGGCGCTGGGTGGTATCGGCCTTTATGCGCTGTACGGCGTGTTCGGTGGCCCGCATGGGCTGGAAGTCTGGCTGCTGCAGAACCAGACCGCCCTCGCCGCCTTGCACACGCCGTTGCAGGAAGGCCCCTGGCGCACCCTGCTGCTGGTGTTCTTCGCCTCGGCGATCGTCATGCCGCACATGTACCACATGGCCTTCACCGAAAACCTCAGCCCGCGCTCGCTGGTCAGCGCCAGCTGGGGCCTGCCGCTGTTCCTGCTGTTGATGAGCCTGGCGGTGCCGCTGGTGCTGTGGGCCGGCCTGCGCCTGGGCGCCAGCACCAACCCCGAGTACTTCACCCTGGGCCTGGGCATTGCCGCCAACAACGAAGCGCTGGCGCTGCTGGCCTATGTCGGTGGCTTGTCGGCCGCCAGCGGGCTGATCATCGTCACCACCCTGGCGCTGTCGGGCATGGCCTTGAACCACCTGGTGCTGCCGCTGTACCAGCCGCCGGCCGAAGGCAACATCTACCGCTGGCTGAAGTGGACCCGCCGGGCGCTGATCGTCGCCATCATCACCGCCGGCTTCGTCTTCTACCTTACCCAGAACAACCACCAGAGCCTGGCCAACCTGGGCATCGTCGCCTTCGTCGCCACCTTGCAGTTCCTGCCCGGGGTGCTTTCGGTGCTGTACTGGCCGACCGCCAACCGACGAGGGTTCATCGCCGGCCTGCTGGCCGGCATGCTGGTGTGGATGGTGACCATGCTGCTGCCGCTGCTGGGCAACCTGCAGGGCTTCTACATCCCGTTGCTGGACATGATCTACGTGCTGGACGACACCAGCTGGCACATGGCGGCCATCGCCTCGCTTGCGGCCAACGTCCTGCTATTCACCCTGATCTCGCTGTTCACCAATGCCAGCAGCGAAGAGGTCAGCGCCGCCGAGGCCTGCGCGGTGGACAACGTACGCCGCCCGCAACGCCGCGAACTGCATGCCGCCTCACCCCAGGAGTTCGCCACCCAGCTGGCCAAGCCGCTGGGCGCCAAGGCTGCGCAAAAAGAGGTGGAGCAAGCCCTGCGCGACCTCTACCTACCCTTCGACGAACGCCGCCCCTATGCCCTGCGGCGCCTGCGCGACCGCATCGAGGCCAACCTGTCCGGCCTGATGGGGCCGAGCGTGGCGCAGGACATGGTCGAGACCTTCCTGCCGTACAAGTCCGGCAACGAGAACTACGTCACCGAGGACATTCACTTCATCGAGAGCCGCCTCGAGGACTATCACTCGCGCCTGACCGGCCTTGCAGCCGAGCTCGACGCCCTGCGCCGCTATCACCGCCAGACCCTCCAGGAACTGCCCATGGGCGTGTGCTCGCTGGCCAAGGACCAGGAGATCCTGATGTGGAACAAGGCGATGGAGGAGCTCACCGGCATCGCCGCCAAGCATGTGGTCGGCTCGCGCCTGGTGACCATCGCCGAACCCTGGCGCGGTCTGCTGCAAGGCTTCATCAACGTGCCCGACGAACACCTGCACAAGCAGCGCCTGGTCCTCGATGGCCAGCCGCGCTGGCTGAACCTGCACAAGGCGGCCATCGACGAGCCGCTGGCCCCGGGTAACAGCGGCCTGGTGCTGCTGGTCGAGGACCTCACCGAGACCCAGGCGCTGGAAGACAAGCTGGTGCACTCCGAGCGCCTGGCGAGCATCGGCCGCCTCGCCGCGGGCGTGGCCCACGAGATCGGCAACCCGATCACCGGCATCGCTTGCCTGGCGCAGAACCTGCGCGAGGAGCGCGAGGGCGACGGCGAGATCATCGAGCTGTCCAGCCAGATCCTCGAGCAGACCAAGCGCGTGTCGCGCATCGTCCAGTCGCTGATGAGTTTCGCCCACGCCGGCGGCAGCCAGCAGAACAGCGAAGAGCCGGTGTGCCTTGCCGAGGTGGCGCAGGATGCCATTGGTCTGCTGGCGTTGAACCGGCGCAATTTCGAAGTACAGTTCTTCAACCTCTGCGACCCGCAACACTGGGTCGAGGGCGACCCGCAACGCCTGGCCCAAGTGCTGATCAACCTGCTCTCCAACGCCCGCGACGCCTCGCCACCCGGCAGCGCCGTGCGCGTGCGCAGTGAAATCAACGAGCACACCGTCGACCTGGTGGTCGAGGACGAAGGCAGCGGTATTCCGAAAAGCATCATGGACCGCCTGTTCGAACCCTTCTTCACCACCAAGGACCCGGGCGAAGGAACCGGACTGGGGCTCGCTCTGGTCTATTCCATCGTGGAAGAGCATTATGGGCAAATCACCATCGACAGCCCGGCCGACATCGAGCGCCAACGTGGTACCCGGATCCGCGTGACCCTGCCCCGGCATGTCGTAGCGACGTCCCCTGAAATTCGAGACCGTCGAGAGAATTGAATCAATGCCGCATATTCTGATCGTCGAAGACGAAACCATCATCCGTTCGGCCCTGCGTCGCCTGCTCGAGCGGAACCAGTACCAGGTCAGCGAAGCCGGCTCGGTGCAGGAAGCCCAGGAACGCTTCAGCATTGCCACCTTCGACCTGATCGTCAGTGACCTGCGCCTGCCGGGTGCCCCGGGCACCGAGCTGATCAAGCTCGGCCAGGGCACGCCGGTACTGATCATGACCAGCTACGCCAGCCTGCGCTCGGCGGTGGACTCGATGAAAATGGGCGCGGTGGACTATATCGCCAAGCCCTTCGACCACGACGAGATGCTCCAGGCCGTGGCGCGTATCCTGCGCGACCGGGTGAACGCCCCGGCCTCGGCGCCGGCCGGCGAGCCCCGGGCCGCCAACGGCAAGGCCAGCACGGACAAGGCCAGCCCCGCCGCCGCCAATGGCGAGATCGGCATCATTGGCTCCTGCCCGCCGATGCAGGACATGTTCGTGAAGATCCGCAAGGTCGCGCCAACCGACTCCAATGTGCTGATCCAGGGCGAATCCGGCACCGGCAAGGAGCTGGTCGCCCGCGCCCTGCACAACCTCTCGCGCCGGGCAAAGGCACCGATGATCTCGGTGAACTGCGCGGCGATCCCGGAAACCCTCATCGAGTCGGAACTGTTCGGCCACGAGAAAGGCGCCTTCACCGGCGCCAGCGCGGGCCGGGCGGGGCTGGTCGAAGCCGCCGATGGTGGCACCCTGTTCCTCGACGAGATCGGCGAGCTGCCACTGGAAGCCCAGGCCCGCCTGCTGCGGGTGTTGCAGGAAGGCGAGATCCGCCGGGTGGGTTCGGTGCAATCGCAGAAGGTCGACGTGCGCCTGATCGCGGCCACCCACCGCGACCTGAAGAACTTGGCCAAAGCCGGGCAGTTCCGTGAAGACCTTTACTACCGCCTGCATGTGATCGCCCTGAAATTGCCGGCCCTGCGCGAGCGCGGCAGCGACGTCAACGAGATCGCCAATGCCTTCCTTGCCCGCCAGAGCGCCCGGATCGGCCGCGACGACCTGCATTTCTCCCACGATGCCGAACAAGCCATCCGCCACTACAGCTGGCCGGGCAACGTGCGAGAGCTGGAAAACGCGGTGGAGCGCGCAGTGATTCTCAGCGAAAGCGCGGAAATTTCCGCCGACCTGCTGGGCATCGACATCGAGCTGAGCGACCTGGAAGACGACGACATGCTGGACAACCTGCCGGCGCTGGCCAGCAGTAACAGCGCCAGCCATGAGCCGACCGAGGACCTGTCGCTGGAGGATTACTTCCAGCACTTCGTGCTCGAGCACCAGGACCACATGACCGAAACCGAACTGGCCCGCAAGCTGGGCGTTAGCCGCAAATGCCTGTGGGAACGCCGCCAGCGCCTGGGCATCCCGCGGCGCAAGAGCAACGCCACCAGCGACAACTGATTCTGTGTAATCCGATCGCGGGGCAAGCCCGCACCCACAGCGCGTGGGGGCAGGCTTGCCCCGCGGTCGTTTGGGGGGTAACACATCAGTTACCGCAAAAATCTGTTACCTACCCTGCCGGGCGTAACATCCCCCGAGGCGTAAGGTAACGAAATTTCTACATTTGCCCCGCGGCAAAACCTGCCTGAAACGCTGAAACCCCCGATTTCATTGGGTTTTCAAAAGTTGGCACGGCACCTGCTATATGTCTGGTACAAGAACAATAACAAGCACTGCAACTCAGAATAAGAACAAGACGAAACGGCTCACGCACAATAAAAACAAGACGGCGGAGGCGCAGCTAACTGATTCTTTTGGAGAGGCGTTGTGTTTGGGGCTTGCCCCACGATCAGGCAGAGAACAACAAAAACTGCACTCAAAAGCAGCACCTGAACTGATTGGATCGACAGATCAGCATCAACTCGGCGACCAAAGCAATCCGTTTGCTCTTCACCCCCGGTTTGGGGGTCGTCCACAAGCTTCGAGATTTGTGGACAGGGCATTCAACAAAAACAAGAAGCCCGGCAGAAGAACAATAAGAGCACGCAACGACTTGATGGGGAGCTTCGGCTCCCCATGTCGTTTCTCACTTCTGCATCACGCTTGGCACACCGCCTACACCATTCCCCCAGTAAATGCTAGAATCCCCGCCCATCATGCGGCCATTCTCCTATCCTTGGCCGATCATTCCTTCAAACAGTGCATCCCATGCTGAAGAAGCTGTTCCAGTCGTTCCGCCCGCCCGTTCGTGGCCAGCACCACAGGCGCACCACGCCTGAAGTGATCAACAAGAGCCAGCACTCGCTGCAGCGCAGCCAGTTCAGCCGCCATGCCGTGGGCATTGTCGAGCGCCTGCAGGCGGCCGGCTACCAGGCCTACCTGGTCGGTGGCTGTGTGCGCGACCTGCTGCTGGGCATCACGCCCAAGGACTTCGACGTGGCCACCAGCGCCACCCCCGAGCAGATCCGCGCGGAGTTCCGCAACGCCCGCATCATCGGCCGGCGCTTCAAGCTGGTCCATGTGCATTTCGGCCGTGACATCATCGAGGTCGCCACCTTCCGTGCGCCCCATTCCGATGACGACCAGTCCGATAGCCACCGTTCGTCGCACAATGCCAGCGGTCGCATCCTGCGCGACAACGTGTACGGCACGTTGGAAGAAGACGCGCAACGCCGCGACTTCACCATCAACGCCCTGTACTACGACCCGGTCAGCGAGCGCATCCTCGACTACGCCAACGGTGTCCACGACATCCGTAACCGGCTGCTGCGCCTGATCGGCGACCCGACCCACCGTTACCAGGAAGATCCGGTACGCATGCTGCGTGCCGTGCGCTTCGCCGCCAAGCTGGACTTCGGCATCGAGAAGCACACCGTGCAGCCGATCCGCGAGCTGGCGCCGATGCTGCGCGACATCCCACCCGCGCGCCTGTTCGAGGAAAGCCTCAAGCTGTTCCTCAACGGCCAGGGGGCGATCACCTTCGAGATGCTGGTCGACCTGCAATTGTTCGAGCCGTTGTTCCCGGCCAGCAGCCATGCCCTGGAAGAACGTCCGAGCTACACCCACAGCTTGATCAGCCAGGCATTGGCCAACACCGACCTGCGCGTCAAGCAGGGCAAGCCGGTGACGCCCGCCTTCCTGTTCGCCGCGCTGCTCTGGCCAGCCCTGCCAAGCCGCGTACTGTACCTGCAGAGCCAGGGCGTGCCGCCGATTCCAGCCATGAACGGCGCGGCCCACGACCTGATCGCCGAACAGTGCGCCCGCATCGCCATCCCCAAGCGCTTCACCCTGCCGATCCGCGAGATCTGGGACATGCAGGAGCGCCTGCCACGGCGCAGCGGCAAGCGCGCCGACATGCTGCTGGACAACCCGCGTTTCCGCGCCGGCTACGACTTCCTGCTGCTGCGTGAAAGCGCCGGCGAGGAAACCGATGGGCTGGGCCAATGGTGGACCGACTACCAGGACGCCAACGACAGCCAGCGCCGCGACATGATCCGCGAGCTGGGCAACCGTGACGACGCCGCTGGCGCCGGCGCCGGCCCACGCAAGCGCAAGCGCAGTGGCGGCAAGCGCAAGCGTGACGACGAGCAGGCCTGGGACTGAGCATGACCACCCGTGCGTACATCGGCCTGGGCAGCAACCTGGATGAGCCCGCCGAGCAGCTGCGCAGCGCCCTGCAGGCGCTGGACCTGATCGCCGAAACCCGCCTGGCGGCGGCCTCGGCGCTCTACACCAGCGATTCGCTGCTGCCGGGCCAGCCACGCTACACCAACGCCGTGGCGGCCATCGACACGGCACTGGCACCGCTTGACCTGCTGGACGCCCTCCAGGCCATCGAGAACGGCCAGGGCCGCGTACGCAAGGAACGCTGGGGCCCGCGCACCCTCGACCTGGACATGCTGCTGTTCGGCGATCAGGTCATCGACGTGCCGCGCCTGAAAGTGCCGCATTACCATATGCAGGCCCGCCCCTTCGTGCTCTACCCGCTCGCCGAGCTGGTTCCCGAAAGCTTCCGCCTTGCCGACGGCCGCCCCCTCGCGCAACTGCTCGAGGACTGCCCGTTCGTCGGCCTGGAACGCCTGTAAATCGGGCGTTTCAGACGACGGTAACGCCAGTAACACCCACGCCGTAACAATGCGGTAACACGGCTGGTTGACTTCCCCCACCTCGCTCACGACTATAGGCGTCCCGCGGCGCCACTGTGCCGCTATCACCCATTTAGGCTCGGACGGATCTGTGCCCGAACATCACGACCGATGATGTGCCGCTCCGGAAGATGAATACACGCGTTGTACGCAGTTGTTGTTCACAGCGCCTGAACGAGGACTCCCCTACATGCCTGAAGTAACCCTGACCACCCTGCACGGCCTGAAGGCCAAGGGTGAAAAAATCACCATGCTGACCTGCTACGACGCGACCTTCGCCAAGGCAGCCAGCCAGGCCGGCGTGGAAGTGCTGCTGGTGGGCGACTCCCTGGGCATGGTCCTGCAGGGCCATGACAGCACCCTGCCCGTCACCAACCGCGACATGGCCTACCACACCGCCTGCGTCAAACGCGGCAACGATGGGGCGTTGATCCTCGCCGACCTGCCGTTCATGGCCCACGCCACCCCCGAGCAGGCTTTCGCCAACGCCGCCGAACTGATGCGCGCCGGCGCCCACATGCTCAAGATCGAAGGCGCCGCCTGGCTGGGCGAGACCATCCGCCTGCTGGCCGAACGTGGCGTGCCGGTGTGCGCGCACATGGGCCTGACCCCGCAGACGGTCAACGTGCTGGGCGGCTACAAGGTCCAGGGGCGCCAGGAAGCCCAGGCGCGGCAGATGCGCGCCGACGCCATCGCCCTGGAACAGTCCGGCGCGGCCATGCTGCTGCTCGAGTGCGTGCCCAGCGAGCTGGCCGCGGAAATCTCCCAGGCCGTGAGCATTCCGGTGATCGGCATCGGAGCCGGCAGTGCCACCGATGGCCAGGTGCTGGTGCTGCACGACATGCTCGGGCTGTCGCTTAGCGGCCGCGTGCCGAAGTTCGTGAAGAACTTCATGGCCGGCCAGCCGGACATCCAGAGCGCCCTGGCCGCCTATGTCCGCGCGGTCAAGGAAGTCAGCTTCCCCGGCAGCGAACATGGGTTCAGCGCATGAATACCGTCAAGACCGTCCGTGAGCTGCGCGCCGCCGTGGCCCGCGCTCGTGGCGAGGGCAAGCGCATTGCCTTCGTGCCGACCATGGGCAACCTGCACAGCGGCCACGCCGCCCTGGTGACCAAGGCCGCACAGCGCGCCGACTTCGTGGTCGCCAGCATCTTCGTCAACCCGTTGCAGTTCGGCGCCGGCGAAGACCTGGACAAGTACCCGCGCACCCTCGCCGCCGACCAGGAGAAACTGCTCCAGGCCGGCTGCCACCTGCTGTTCGCCCCTACCGTCGAGGAGATGTACCCCGACGGCATGACCGTGCAGACCCGCGTCAGCGTGCCGCAACTGTCCGAAGGGCTGTGCGGCGCCAGCCGTCCTGGCCACTTCGAAGGCGTGGCGACCGTGGTCAGCAAGCTGTTCAACATGGTCCAGCCGGACCTGGCCGTGTTCGGCGAGAAGGATTTCCAGCAACTGGCGGTGATCCGCGCCATGGTCCGCGACTTGAACATGCCGATCCAGATCATCGGCGAGCCAACCGTGCGCGCCGAGGATGGCCTGGCGCTGTCGTCGCGCAATGGCTACCTGACGCCGGAGCAGCGTGCCGCCGCGCCGGCGCTGTACCGTGTGCTGGCCGGCATGGCCGAGGCCCTGCGCCGTGGCCAGCGCGACTACGCGGCGCTGATCGCCGAGGGCCAGGCGCAACTCGAAGCCGCCGGGTTCCGTAAGGATTACCTGGAAGTACGCCACGCCGTCACCCTGCGCCCGGCGCAGGTCGATGACCGTGACCTGGTGGTGATCGCCGCAGCTTACCTGGGTAACACCCGGCTGATCGACAATCTTTATCTGCACCTGGAAGAGCAGACCGCCTGAGCTCGACGCGTGGGAGCGGCTCAACGCCGCCCCACGCGTGCCTTGAGTATCAGGCCAGTGACAATTTTTAATCCGCACCGCCCGCCTCCCCCCATTCCCGCCTTGGCGCCAATGCCTATAATGTCCAGCTTGCAACCGGCAATGACTGCCGCTGTCCAAGCCTGACCATGCAACAAGGAAACCACCCGCAATGGCGTATTACCGTACCCCCCACGATGTGACGGCGCTGCCCGCCTGGCAGGCGCTCCAGCAACACCGCGACGCCATGCAGGGCTTCAGCATGCGCGAAGCCTTCGCCGCCGACGGCAAGCGCTTCGACCAGTTCTCCTTGAGCAGCTGCGGCCTGTTTCTCGACTACTCGAAGAACCTGATCACCGAGCAGACCCGAGACCTGCTGGTCAACCTGGCCAAGGAAGTCGACCTGGAAGCGGCCATCAAGTCGATGTTCAGCGGCGAGATCATCAACGCCTCCGAAGGCCGCCCGGTGCTGCACACCGCCCTGCGCCGCCCGGTCGGCGACAAGCTCAGCGTGAACGGCGTCAACGTGATGCCCGAAGTGCACAAGGTGCTCAACCAGATCACCGAGCTGGTCGGGCGCATCCACGACGGCCTGTGGCGCGGCTACAGCGAGAAGCCGATCACCGACGTGGTCAACATCGGCATCGGCGGCTCGTTCCTGGGCCCGGAGCTGGTCTCCGAGGCTCTGCTGCCCTACGCCCAGCGCGGCGTGCGCTGCCACTACCTGGCGAACATCGACGGCAGCGAGTTCCATGAACTGTCGGCCAACCTGCGCGCCGAGACCACCCTGTTCATCGTGTCGTCGAAGTCGTTCAACACCCTCGAAACCCTGAAGAACGCCATGGCCGCGCGTACCTGGTACCTGGCCCAGGGCGGCTCGGAAGCCGAGCTGTACCGCCACTTCATCGCCGTGTCGAGCAACAAGGCCGCGGCCGTGGCCTTCGGCATCCGCGAAGAGAACATCTTCCCGATGTGGGACTGGGTGGGCGGGCGTTACTCGCTGTGGTCGGCCATCGGCCTGCCGATCGCCCTGGCCATCGGCACCGCCAACTTCAAGGAGCTGCTGTCCGGCGCCTACACCATGGACCAGCACTTCCAGACCGCGCCGTTCGAGAAGAACATGCCGGTGCTGCTGGCCTTGCTGGGCGTGTGGTACGGCAACTTCTGGGGCGCCCGCAGCCACGCGATCCTGCCGTACGACCACTACCTGCGCAACATCACCAAGCACCTGCAGCAGCTGGACATGGAGTCCAACGGCAAGAGCGTGCTGACCGATGGCACGCCGGTGCAGACCGAAACCGGCCCGGTGATCTGGGGCGGCGTCGGCTGCAACGGCCAGCACGCCTACCACCAGCTGCTGCACCAGGGCACCCAGCTGATCCCGGCCGACTTCATCGTGCCGGTGGTGAGCTTCAACCCGGTGGCCGACCATCACCAGTGGCTGTACGCCAACTGCCTGTCGCAGAGCCAGGCACTGATGCTCGGCAAGACCCGCGAGGAAGCCGAGGCCGAACTGCGCGCCAAGGGCCTGAACCAGGACGACATCGCCAAGCTGGCGCCGCACAAGGTGATCCCGGGCAACCGCCCGAGCAACACCCTGGTGGTCGAGCGCATCAGCCCGCGCCGCCTTGGCGCGCTGGTGGCAATGTACGAACACAAGGTGTTCGTGCAAAGCGTGGTCTGGGGCATCAACGCCTTCGACCAGTGGGGCGTGGAGCTGGGCAAGGAACTGGGCAAGGGCGTGTACCAGCGCCTGGTCGGCGCCCAGGAAGACAGCGCCGAGGATGGCTCGACCCAAGGCCTGATCAACTACTTCCGCGGCCGTCATCGCGGCTGATCGACCTGTAGCCGTCAATCGCGGGGCAAATCGCATCGGTGCGCCGATGCGGCTTGCCCCGCGATGCTTTCCGCCCGGGAACACCCCCACCTTCTACACTGTCCATCGAATAGCCGTTGCAGTCCCTCGCCCCTAACAAGAGCAGGACCACCCGCCATGTTCGATATCCGCGACTATCCCGAGGCACTGGCCGTCAGCCAGGCCGCCACACTCTCCGACGACGACTACCGCTGCCTCTATCGCCAGTCGGTGGACGACCCCGACACCTTCTGGGCCGAGCAGGCCAAGCGCCTGGACTGGATCAAGCCCTGGTCGAGCGTGCAGCAATGCGACCTGAAGACCGGCACGGCGCGCTGGTTCGACGGCGCCCAGCTGAATGTCAGCCATAACTGCATCGATCGCCACCTGGCCACGCGCGGCGAGCAGACCGCCCTGCTCTGGGAGGGCGACGATCCCAAGGACAGCAAGGCCATCAGCTACCGCGAGCTGCACCGCCAGGTGTGCCGGCTGGCCAATGCCCTGAAAGCCCGGGGTGTGAAGAAAGGCGATCGGGTATGCATCTACATGCCGATGATCCCCGAGGCCGCCTACGCGATGCTCGCCTGCACCCGCATCGGCGCCATTCACTCGGTGGTGTTTGGCGGCTTCTCCCCCGATGCCCTGCGCGACCGTATCCTCGACGCCGATTGCCGCACCGTGATCACTGCCGACGAAGGGGTACGCGGCGGCAAGCGCATACCGCTCAAGCAGAATGTCGACAAGGCGCTGGCCAGCTGCCCGGCCGTCAGCAGCGTGCTCGTGGTCAAGCGCACCGGCGGCGACGTCAGCTGGAGCGAAGGCCGTGACCTCTGGTACCACGAGGCAACGGCAAAGGCCGGTGACGACTGCCCGCCCGAACCGATGAACGCCGAAGACCCGCTGTTCATCCTCTACACCTCCGGCAGCACCGGCAAACCCAAGGGCGTGCTGCACAGCACCGCCGGCTACCTGCTGCAGGCCACGATGACCTTCAAGGTGGTGTTCGATTACCGCGACGGCGAGGTGTTCTGGTGCACCGCCGACGTCGGCTGGGTCACCGGCCACAGCTATATCGTCTATGGCCCGCTGGCCAACGGCGCGATCTCGCTGATGTTCGAGGGCGTGCCCAACTACCCCGACACCTCGCGTTTCTGGCAGGTGGTGGACAAGCACCAGGTGAACATCTTCTACACCGCGCCCACCGCGTTGCGGGCCCTGATGCGTGAAGGCTCCGGCCCGCTGCAGGGCACCTCGCGCCAGAGCCTGCGCCTGCTCGGCAGTGTCGGCGAGCCGATCAACCCAGAGGCCTGGGAATGGTACTTCGAGGCGGTCGGGCAGAAACGCTGCCCCATCGTCGACACCTGGTGGCAGACCGAGACCGGCGGCATCATGCTCACGCCCCTTCCCGGCACACAAAGGCTCAAGCCCGGTTGCGCCACCCAACCGATGTTCGGCGTGCAGCCGGTGCTGCTGGATGAAAAGGGCAAGCTCATCGAGGGGCCAGGCGCCGGCCTGCTGGCGATCAAGGCCAGTTGGCCCGGGCAGATCCGCAGCGTCTACGGCGATCACCAGCGCATGGTCGACACCTACTTCAAGCCCATGCCCGGCTATTACTTCACCGGCGACGGCGCCCGCCGCGACGCCGATGGCGACTACTGGATCACCGGGCGCATCGACGACGTGATCAATGTCTCCGGCCACCGCATCGGTACCGCCGAGGTGGAGAGCGCGCTGGTGCTGCATGACAGCGTCGCCGAAGCCGCGGTGGTCGGTTATCCTCATGACCTCAAGGGCCAGGGCGTCTATGCCTTCGTCACCCCCATGAACGGCATAGAACCGGATGATGCGCTCAAGGCCGAACTGCTGGCCCTGGTCAGCAAGGAAATCGGCAGCTTCGCCAAGCCCGAGCTGATCCAGTGGGCGCCCGCCCTGCCCAAGACCCGTTCGGGCAAGATCATGCGGCGCATCCTGCGCAAGATCGCCTGCAACGAGCTGGACAACCTGGGGGATACGTCCACCCTCGCCGACCCCAGCGTGGTCCAGGGGCTGATCGACAAACGTCTCAACCAGTAGAACCCTCGGGGCGGCCACCACCGCCGCCCCGATCATCCTTTACCGCATTGACATATCGGTAAATCCCGATATTATCGCGCCATGGAACTGCTCGACATATTCAAGGCACTCTCGAACCGTACCCGTCTCGAGATCCTCAAAGGCCTGAAAGACCCGGTGAAACACTTTCCTCCCCAGGACGAAGGTGACGTTCACACGGTGGGCGTCTGTGTGAGCAGCATCCAGGAAGGCGTCGGGCTGTCGCAGTCGACGGTATCCGACTACCTGGCCACCCTGCAGCGCGCGGGCCTGGTCGAAGTCCGGCGCATTGGCCAGTGGACCTACTACAAACGTAACGAAGCAGCCATCAGCGCGCTCGCCGAGCTGATCGGGAGCGAGTTGTAGGTTTTACTTTTATCTCTATACATCGACTTTTCCCGATATCCCGTTTTATCGAACTCAAGGAGGCAACAACTGCGGCACCTGGCAGGTGCCAAGGCACAGAACAGCAACTTCACTTTACTTGATACATCGATATTTCCCGATATCCCTTTTTATCGAAGCGAGGAAACACCATGAAAGCGTTGATACTGGATTCCTTTGGCGGCCCGGACGCATTTGCCTATCGCGATGTCGCCAAACCGGTGCCGCAGGCCGGACAGGTGCTGGTCCGGGTGCATGCCACCTCCATCAACCCCCTGGATTACCAGGTTCGGCGTGGCGACTACCCCGACCTGGTGCCCCTCCCGGCCATTACCGGGCACGACGTTTCCGGCGTCGTCGAAGCCATCGGGCCGGGCGTGACCGCGTTCAGGCCGGGCGACGAGGTGTGGTACACGCCGCAGATCTTCGACGGGGCGGGCAGCTATGCCGAGTACCACGTCGCCGCCGAAGGCATCATAGGCCTGAAGCCGCCTTCGCTGAGCCATCTGGAGGCCGCCAGCCTGAGCCTGGTCGGCGGCACGGCCTGGGAGGCCCTGGTAGTGCGTGCGGCGCTCAGGGTGGGCGAGCGCATTCTGGTTCACGGCGGCGCAGGCGGTGTCGGCCACGTGGCGATCCAGCTGGCCAAGGCCATGGGCGCCAGGGTGTTCACCACCGTACGCGAGGCCAATGCCGAATTCGTGCGGCAAATGGGCGCGGACGTGGTCATCGACTATGAGCATCAGGATTATGTCGATGTCGTCCTGCGGGAAACCGGGGGCCAAGGCGTCGACGTGGTCTTCGACACCATCGGTGGCGATACCCTGGCACGCAGCCCGGACGTCCTGGCGCAACTGGGGCGCGTGGTGTCGATCGTGGACATCGCGCAACCGCAGAACCTGATCCAGGCCTGGGGTCGCAACGCGAGTTACCACTTCGTCTTCACCCGACAGCACCGCGGCAAACTCGACGAGTTGAGCGCGCTGGTCGAGCGCGGGCAACTGAAGCCACACGTGGGCGCCGTCTACCCCCTCGCGGAGGTTCCCCTCGCCCATGCCCGGCTGCAAAGCGCCAACAATGGCCTGCAAGGGAAGATCGCCATTGCGGTCGCGCCCATGGCCGATCCCGCCAGCGCTTGAAGCACCTGCCACCCTTTTCGACTTCAAGGACCGCCATGATCTACGAAATTGCCCTGCTTCCCATTCGTCCGACCCACGTCGAGACCTTCACGCACGCATTCGCCGAGGTCGCCCCGTTGCTCAGCCGAGCCAAGGGTCACGTCAGCCATATGCTCGCGCAAGGGATCGAGAGCCCCCATCAATTCAACCTGATCGTGCAATGGCAAACACTCGAGGACCACGCGCCGGGTTTCGAGACCAGTGAAGACCACCAGGTCTTCATGGCTCACCTGACACCATATTTTTCCGAGGAGCCCACGGTTTATCATGTGCAGGGCGGCGCGTTCGAAACGCACGCGCCCACCAGCCCGGGCAGTGCCCGACTGGACGACAATCGCCCAACCCCATAGACGGCCGCCATGGCGGCCAGCACAGGTCGCCATGGAAGCCTTGCGTCGCCGCATCGAAACCCAAGTCATGAGCCTCACCGGGCTGGCCCTCGGCCAGCTCGACCTGGAGTCGCCCAAGGGCGATCCCGGCCTGTTCGGCCCACAGAGCATCAGCTGGCAGGTACACGGCGACTTCCCCAGCATGCTGGTGGGCGGGATCAGCGCGCTGATGCTGCAACTGCTGCATCCGCTGGCCCTGGCCGGGGTCTGGGACCATTCGAACTTTCGCCAGGACCTGCTCGGCCGCCTGCGCCGCACCAGCCAGTTCATCTCCGGCACCACCTTCGGTTCGACCCGTGACGCCGAGTGGCTGATCGACAAGGTCCGCACCATCCACCTCAAGGTGGTCGGCACCGCGGCCGATGGCCGCCCCTACGCCGCCAGCGACCCCGACCTGCTGACCTGGGTGCATGTGGCCGAAGTCAGCAGCTTCCTCGCCGCCCACCTGCGCTACCGCAATCCTGACCTGCCGCGTAGCGCGCAGGACGCCTACTACAACGAGATCGCCCTGATCGCCGAGCGCCTGGGCGCGCGCGACGTGCCCCGCTCCTGTGCCGAGGTGGATGCCTACCTGCAGCGCATGCGCCCGCAGTTGCAGTGCGATGCGCGCAGCCTCGAGGTGGTCGATATACTGCTCAAGGCCCCGGCCCCCAGCCGCCTCGCAGAGCCGGTGGGCAAGCTGATGCTCAAGGCCGGCATCGACCTGCTGCCGGACTGGGCCAGCACAATGCTCGACCTGCACCAGGGCGCGGTCGAGCGGCGCATGATCCGCCTGGGCCTGAGCAATACCGCGCCGGTGCTGCGCTGGGCCATGCGCAATGGCTCGGCGCAGCGCGCCAGGCGGCGCATGGGCGTCGAATGAGTTATTTTGGTCCGTTCATCGGAACCGATTTAACGTGCCATACTCCAAGCACTCCAGCCTGATACAGACGAAGCGACACATGCCCAAAGGATTGACCCGCGCCCTCGGCGCACTCGTGGCCCTCGTGGCCCTGTACAGCCTGCTCGGCTTTTTCATTCTCCCCGGCATCGCCCTGCGCATCGCCAACCAGCAACTGGCGCAGTACGCCACGGTGCCGGCGCATCTGCAGCGCATCGAACTGAATCCGTTCAGCCTTGAACTGACCCTGTGGGGCCTGCAGATCGGCGAGCCCGGCAAGGAGCAGGTCGGCTTCGAGCGTCTCTACGCCAACCTGTCCCTCGACAGCCTGTGGACCAAGGCCCTGCGCCTCGACGCGGTGGAGCTGGACAAGCCGCGTACCGAGTTGCTGTTCGCCAAGGACGGCAGCCTCAACCTGGCCCAGCTGTTCAAGCTCCCGCCCAGCGAGCCCAAGGCCGAGGAACCACCAAGCGACCCGTTCCCGCTGCGCATCGCCAGCATCAAGCTGAGCGAGGGCTACCTGCACTTCCAGGACCTGCGCCCGAGCGAGCCGATCGAGTTTCTCTACGACTCGATGAACCTGGAGCTGAAGAATCTCAGCACCCTCCCCGACGACAACGCCGACATGACCCTGGTGGCCAACGGCCCGGCGGGTGGACGTATCGACTGGAGCGGCACGCTCAGCCTGACGCCAATCGCTTCCGAGGGCACGCTGAAAGTCACCGACGGCAAGATGAAGCTGTTCTGGCCTTACGTGCGCGACGCCGTGCCGCTGGTGCTGGAAGACGGCATGGTCAGCCTCGACACCCACTACAAGCTCAACCTTTCCAAGGAAACCGAGCTGCTGCTCGACAACACCTCGGTGCGGGTCGCGCCCTTCGCCATCAAGGCCCCGGACGGCCGCCCACTGGCGCGCCTGGCCAGCCTGGAGGTCAGTGAAACCTCCATCGACCTGGCCAAGCAGCTGGTCACCGTCGGCAAGATCCGCAGCGACAAGCTGGAAACCTGGGCAGCGCTGGAGAAGGACGGCCAGCTCGACTGGCAGAAGCTGTTCGCCAGCCAGCCGGCCAAGGCCACGCCCAAGGAAAAGGCCGAGCCCGCCGCCGCCGAACCCACCCCGGAAGAACAGGCGGCCAAAGAGCCAAGCAAACCCTGGCAGGTCCTGCTCAAGGACGTGCAGGCGCGCAACTACATGGTCCACCTGGCCGATCGTAGCCAGAAAGAGCCCGTGTCCCTGGATGTCGGCCCGCTCAATCTCGACCTGCAGAATTTCGACAGCCTCAACCAGTCGCCCTTCACCCTCAAGCTGGACACCGGCGTGGGCAAGCAGGGCAAGCTGCAGGCCGCAGGCCAGGTCAACCTGGCACCGGTCTCGGCCAAGCTCGACGTTGCCACCCGCGATATCGACCTGCGGGTGGCCCAGGCCTACATCAGCCCGTTCATCCGCCTGGAGCTGCGCAGCGGCATGCTCTCCAGCGACCTCAAGGTCGACCTCAAGAGCACCGAGCCCCTGGCCTTCACCATCACCGGCAAGGCCCAGGCCAACCAGCTGCACACCTTGGACACCATCAAGAACCGCGACTTCGTCAAATGGCAGCAGGTCAACGTCGATGGCCTGTCGTACGTGCATGGCGATGCCCTGTCGATCGACAAGGTCACCCTGCTGCAACCCTACGCACGCTTCATCATCAACGAAGACCGCACCACCAACGTCGACGACCTGCTGATCCCGCAACCCGCCGACAAGCCTGCCACGGCCGCGAGTAAGCCCGCCGCTGCCGGTAGCGGCAAGGAGCTGGGCATCCACATCGGCCAGATCAGCATCAACGACGGCTCGGCCAACTTCGCCGACCTGACCCTGACGCCCAACTTCGCCACCGCAGTCCAGCAGCTCAACGGCCAGATCGGCACCATCGACAACCGCAAGCCGCTACCGGCCAAGGTCGATATCAAGGGCAAGGTGGACCGTTACGCGCCTGTGACCATCAAGGGCGCGCTCAACCCGTTCAACCCACTCGCCAGCCTCGACATCGCCACCAGCTTCAAGCGTGTCGAGCTGACGACCCTGACGCCCTACTCCGGCAAGTTCGCCGGTATGCGCATCCGCAAGGGCCGGTTGAACCTCGACCTGCATTACCTGATCACCAACGGCCAGCTCAAGGCCGAGAACAAGGTGGTGATCGAGCAACTGCAGTTGGGCGAGAAGGTCGACAGCCCGGATGCCGTGGACCTGCCGATCCGCCTGGCGGTGGCCCTGCTCAAGGACACCGAAGGCAAGATCTCCATCGAGTTGCCGGTGTCGGGCGACCTCAACAACCCCCAGTTCAGCGTGATGCCGATCGTCTGGCAGACCCTGCGCAACCTGGTGCTGCGCGCGGCGCAGGCGCCGTTCAAGCTGCTTGGCGGGCTGGTGTCGGGAGGTGGCGCGGAAGATCTCGGCAACGTGTCGTTCGCCGCCGGCTCGAGCGACCTTACGCCTGAGGTTCAAGCGTCCCTGGACAAGCTTGCCTCGGCCCTCAAGGAGCGCCCCGAGCTGCGCCTGGAAATCGAAGGCACGGCGGCCCAGAGCAGTGACGGCCCGCTGATCGCCCAGCAGCGCCTGGAGCGCGAGTACCAGGCGACCTGGTACAAGATCCTCCAGCGTCGGGGCGACAAGGTGCCGGCCAATGCTTCGTTGCTGGTAGTGGACGACAGCGACAAGCCGGCGATGCTCGAGGGCATCTACCGTACCCGCCTGAAACAGCAGCCCCCGGTTGAATGGCAGGACCTGGGCCGTGACGAGCGCAGCACCAAGCTGCGCGAGGCGGTCATCAAGTCCTGGGCGGAAAGCGCCGTGTTGCTGCGCAACCTGGGCCAGGAGCGGGCCAGCAGCATCAAGGACTACCTGGTGGACAAGGGCCAGCTGGAAGATGACCGGGTGTACTTCATCGACACCAACCTCGGCCAGGCCGAGAGCGATGGCCGCGTGGTGACACCGATGCACCTGGATGCCGAGTAACCAGTCGCCCTCATCGCCGGCTTGCCTGCGATGAGGGCAGCTCAGGCGATCAATACCATCAGGCCAGCCGCTGCCCCGATACCGCCGGGTGATACAGCGGCTGCACCTTGTTCCCCGCCGGGTCCAGCAAATGGAAGCTGCGCGCGCCATCGCCGTGATTGAACGGGCGGTCCAGCAGCGTCACGCCATGGGCCTTGAAGTACTGGTACCAGGCTTCCAGTTCCTCCACGCTGTCGACGATGAAGCCATAGTGATCCAGGGTCTGCAGCCCGTTGGCCGCGCCTGCGCCGCGCCCGAGCGACAGGTTGTCGTTGCCGCAGGTGAGGTAGACCAGGTCTTCGTTGGCACGGTTGAGCACCTCCATGCCCAGCACATCCACGTAGAAGCGCTCGCACTCCTCCAGGTTGGGGACCAGCAGGGCGATGTGCCGCAGGCCATTGAGACGGCCTGGGCGGGCAGGTAGATCGGACATGAGCGCGGCTCCTTTTTTGTATACAATTCATATTAGAATTTAAAACAAAAGGAGCGTCATGTGTACTGCCTATTTATCAAGACGCGGGTGAAACCCGGTACCGCGGATGCCTTCCTGGCAGCCATCAATGCCAACGCCGCGGCATCGGTCGCCACCGAGCCGGGTTGCCTGGTATTCGATGTCTCGCAGGACCGGGAGAATGCCGATGTCATCTACCTGTACGAGATCTACCAGGACGATGAGGCGTACGAGGCGCATACCCGGACCGCGCATTTTCGCGACAGCCGCCCCCTGGTGGAGCCGCTGATCGAAGAACAGGTGTGCTTCGAGAGCGATGTGATCGCCCGAAACCCGGTGAGCTGAAGCCGCCTTCCTGAATGCCAATAGAAAAGCCCCGGCGATGGCCGGGGCTTTTGCTTGAAGGGGTGGCCAAATCCTTTTGGCCGACGGGACAATCCTTATTCGGCTTTCAGGCCATCAGCCGAGACGGCCTGTACGCCTTTGATCTTCTTGGCGATGGCAACCGCCATCTCTTTCTGTGCATCGGTAATGGCCACGTCGGAAGACAGGGACACTACGCCTTTGTTGGTTTCGACCTTGATGTCACTGCCTGGCACGCCTTTCTCGGTCATCAGGTCAGCCTTCACCTTGGTGGTGATCCAGGTGTCGGAAGTGGCTTCCTTGGCTTTGGTCACCTCACCGGCCGCAAGCGTCATCGGGGCCTGGGTGGACTGGGCAGCGAAAGCCGCGTTAGCCATGGTCAGGGTCAGAGCGGTAGCAGTAGCGGCAGCAATGGCGAACTTCTTCATGTGGGTCACTCCTGTTTTTTCGAAAGGTCTGCGCCTTGGTTCCTGGCGTCAGGTAGGAAGGTAGTTGCAGGGGCTGTGCCAGTTTTTGCGCGCCCTATAAATCCTTTTAAATCAATGAGTTAATCAAAACAAAAAGAAGCCGTTACCGTGCATTTTGCAATCCCGGTAAAAAAGCCACGTGCAAGATGCATGCTCTCAACTATTTTGCGGCAGGCATAAAAAAAGGACCCCGAAGGGTCCTTTCCTTTAGCCTCGAAAGGCTTAGACGCCCGATGCCTTGGCAGCGGCAACGTCCTTGATCGACAGCTTGATACGGCCGCGGTTGTCCACGTCCAGTACCAGTACTTCGACTTCTTGGCCTTCCTTCAGCACGTCGGTGACCTTCTCGACGCGAGCATCGCTCAGCATGGAGATGTGCACCAGGCCGTCCTTGCCCGGCAGGATGTTGACGAAGGCACCGAAGTCGACGATGCGCTCGACCTTGCCGACGTAGATCTTGCCGATCTCGGCTTCGGCGGTGATGCCCAGGATGCGCTGCTTGGCAGCGTCCGCGGCTTCCTTGGTTTCGCCGAAGATCTTGATCGAGCCGTCGTCTTCGATGTCGATCGAAGCCTTGGTCTCTTCGCAGATGGCGCGAATGGTGGCGCCGCCTTTACCGATGACGTCACGGATCTTGTCGGTGTCGATCTTCATCGCGATCATGGTCGGTGCGTTGGCCGACAGCTCGGTACGCGACTCGCCGATGATCTGGTTCATCTGGCCGAGGATGTTCAGGCGCGCTTCCAGGGCCTGGCCCAGGGCGATTTCCATGATCTCTTCGGTGATGCCGTTGATCTTGATGTCCATCTGCAGCGCGGTGACGCCTTTGGCGGTACCGGCTACCTTGAAGTCCATGTCGCCGAGGTGGTCTTCGTCACCCAGGATGTCGGTCAGTACGGCGAACTTCTCGCCTTCCTTGACCAGGCCCATGGCGATACCGGCAACCGGCGCCTTCATCGGCACGCCCGCGTCCATCAGCGCCAGGGAGGCACCGCAGACCGAAGCCATGGAGCTGGAGCCGTTGGACTCGGTGATTTCCGATACCACGCGGATGGTGTACGGGAACACGTCAGCGGCCGGCAGCATGGCCTGTACCGAACGACGGGCCAGACGGCCGTGGCCGATTTCACGACGGCCAGCACCGCCCATGCGACCACACTCGCCTACCGAGAACGGCGGGAAGTTGTAGTGCAGCATGAAGGGGTCTTTCTTCTCGCCTTCGAGGGTGTCCAGCAGCTGGGCGTCACGGGCGGTACCCAGGGTCGCGACGACCAGGGCCTGGGTTTCGCCACGGGTGAACAGGGCCGAACCGTGGGTCTTCGGCAGAACGCCGACTTCGATGTTCAGCGGGCGCACGGTCTTGGTGTCGCGACCGTCGATACGTGGCTTGCCGTTGACGATGTTTTCGCGAACGGTGCGGTATTCGATCTCGCCGAAGATGTCTTTGACTTCACCAGCCGATGGCTGGCCTTCTTCACCGGAGAACTTGGCGATCGCCTGATCGCGCAGCTCGCCCAGGCGCGCGTAGCGGTCGGCCTTGACGGTGATGGTGTAGCCCTGCGACACCGCTTCGCCGAACTCGGCGCGGATGGCGTTGAACAGTTCGGTGTTGGCAACGGCAGGTTTCCAGTCCCAGGTCGGCTTGGCGGCTTCGGCAGCCAGCTCTTTGACAGCCTTGATCACGGCCTGGAATTCGTCGTGGGCGAACAGCACGGCGCCCAGCATCTGGTCTTCGGTCAGCTCTTTGGCTTCCGATTCAACCATCAGTACGGCCGACTCGGTACCGGCAACGACCATGTCCAGGCTCGAAGCGGCCTGCTGCTCGTAGGTCGGGTTCAGCAGGTAGCCGGTGCTTTCGTGGAAGGCAACGCGGGCGGCGCCGATCGGGCCTTCGAACGGAATGCCCGAGATGGCCAGGGCAGCCGAGGTACCGATCATCGCAGCGATGTCCGGATCGGTCTTCTTGCTGGTGGAAACCACGGTGCAGACAACCTGCACTTCGTTCATGAAACCTTCAGGGAACAGCGGGCGGATCGGGCGGTCGATCAGGCGCGAAGTCAGGGTTTCTTTTTCGGATGGGCGGCCTTCACGCTTGAAGAAACCACCTGGGATCTTGCCAGCGGCGTAGGTCTTTTCCTGGTAGTGCACGGACAGCGGGAAGAAGCCCTTGCTCGGATCGGCATGCTTGGCACCGACCACGGTCACCAGCACGGTGACATCGTTGTCGACGGTGACCAGCACGGCACCGGTGGCCTGACGGGCAATGCGGCCCGTTTCGAGGGTAACGGTCGATTGACCGAACTGGAATTGCTTGATTACCGGGTTCACGGTTTCCTACCTTTTTCAGTGGCTCTTGGGGGAACTGGTTCTTGCGAATTCTTGGGCAGAACGGGGAATCGGCCCCATTGACCGTCCAGATACAACACGAGGCTGGGAGCCTGGCGCCGGGCGGATAAACCGCTCGGCACACCAGGCTGCCAACCTCGCAGATCGCGCGGCGTGTCCAACGGCGACGCTGACAGGCAGCGTAGCCGAAGAATGCGACACACCATGCAACACCACTGGCCAGGCCGCTATTAGCGACGCAGGCCCAGGCGACCGATCAGGGCGCTGTAACGAGTGGTGTCTTTGCCCTTCAGGTAATCCAGCAGCTTACGACGCTGGTTGACCATACGGATCAGACCACGACGGGAGTGGTGGTCTTTTTCGTTGGCCTTGAAGTGGCCTTGCAGCTTGTTGATGTTGAAGGTCAGCAGGGCAACCTGTACTTCCGGGCTACCGGTGTCGCCGGCGGCTTGCTGATAGTCTGCAACGATCTGAGCTTTTTCTTCGACGCTGAGGGCCATTTGGCTTCTCCTGATAAACGGATCCCGCAAGCGGGGTCCAATAGGCCAGGGACTGGATCCCTGTATTAATAAAAAGAGTAATGACCGTGCCTACTGACAGCCATCCTCGAATCCGCAGGGCAAAGCGTTGACCTCGCCCTGTGGTATCGGTCATTCCGACCGAATCAGTCGACGCGGCGCAATGCGCCCGTCTTCGCTCACCTCACCGATACCGATGAAGCGGGCATTGTGATCCTGTACGCGGACCATGCCGAATTGCGGCGCGTCCGGCGCACGTACTGCCTGGCCATGTAGCCAGTAGAACGCGCTGTGCTCGGACAATACCACCAATGGCCAGTCCTGCAAGCCGCTGTCCGAGGGCATCAGGAAGCGATCGAGCGCTTCGTTGCCACCTTCGGCGTGAGCCTGTTCCAGCTCTTCGAGCGTTACGGTCTGGGCCAGCTCGAAGGGGCCGGCCTGGGTGCGACGCAGCTCGGCGACGTAGGCACCACAGCCCAACGCCTCGCCCATATCCTCCACCAGGGTGCGGATATAGGTGCCCTTGCTGCAGCCAACCGACAGGCGTGCCCGAGTGCCTTCGCACTCCAGCAGGTCCAACCGGCCAATAGTAACAGAACGCGCCTCACGCTCCACTACCTCTCCAGCGCGAGCCAGTTTGTACAGCGGCTGGCCGTCGCGCTTGAGGGCCGAGTACATCGGCGGCACCTGCTGGATTTCACCGCGAAAACGCGGGATGACCGCTTCGATGTCGGCGCGACCAACGGTCACGTCGCGGGTCTTCAGCACTTCGCCTTCGGCGTCCCCGGTGGTGGTGGTCTGGCCCATCTGCATCACCGTCTCGTAGCCCTTGTCGGAGTCGAGCAGGTACTGCGAGAACTTGGTGGCCTCGCCGAAGCACAGCGGCAGCACACCGGTGGCCAGCGGATCGAGGCTGCCGGTGTGGCCGGCCTTCTCGGCGTTGAGCAGCCAGCGGACCTTCTGCAGGGCAGCGTTGGAGGTGAACCCCAGCGGCTTGTCGAGCAGGATGATGCCGCTGACGTTGCGGCGGATACGTTTGACCTGGGCCACCGCTTACTCCTTGGTGTCCGGCGCGTCGGCATCCTGGTGCTGGCGGTCTTCGGCCACCGCACGTTCGATCAGCGCCGACAGATGCACACCGCGGCTCACGCTTTCATCGAAGTGGAAATGCAGCTGCGGCACGCTGCGCAGCTGCATCGAGCGACCCAGGTGCAGGCGCAGGAAGCTGGCGGCGCTGTTCAAGGCCTTGAGCGACTGCTTGACGGCGTCCGGGGTTTCTTCGCCCATGACGGTGATGAAGACCTTGGCATGGCCCAGGTCACGGCTGACGTCGACGGCGGTGATGGTCACCAGGCCGACACGCGGGTCTTTGACTTCACGGCGGATCAGCTCTGCCAGCTCACGCTGCATCTGATCACCGATACGTTGGGTACGGCTGTATTCTTTTGCCATTCTTGCTACCTGTATCTTAAAGCGGCAAACGCCCGGTCAAGCTCGAAGCCTGACCGGGCGCTACCTTCAGAGGTTCAGGCAACCGCCCTGGGGCGGGGCCTGCACCACGCTCGGCCCTTACAGGGTACGAGCCACCTGGACTTTCTCGAACACTTCGATCTTGTCGCCGACCTTGACGTCGTTGTAGCTCTTGACGCCAATACCGCACTCCATGCCGTTGCGTACTTCGGACGCATCGTCCTTGAAGCGACGCAGCGATTCCAGCTCGCCTTCGAAGATCACCACGTCGTCGCGCAGAACGCGGATCGGACGGTTGCGGTACACGGTACCCTCGATGACCATACAGCCAGCGATGGCGCCGAACTTCGGCGAACGGAACACGTCACGGACTTCGGCGACACCCAGGATGTTCTCGCGAACATCGCTGCCGAGCATGCCGGTCAGGGCCTTCTTGACGTCTTCGATGATGTCGTAGATCACGTTGTAGTAACGCATATCCAGACCTTCCTGCTCGACGATCTTGCGCGCGCCGGCATCGGCACGCACGTTGAAGCCGAACAGTACAGCGTTGGACGCCAGCGCCAGGTTGGCATCGCTTTCGGTGATACCACCGACGCCGCCACCGATGACGCGAACCTGAACTTCGTCGTTGCCCAGGCCGCCGAGCGAACCTTGCAGCGCCTCGAGGGAGCCGCGCACGTCGGTCTTGAGGACGATGTTGAGGGTCTTCTTCTCTTCCTGACCCATGGTCTCGAAGATGTTTTCCAGCTTGCCGGCGTGAGCACGGGCCAGCTTGACCTCGCGGAACTTGCCTTGACGGAACAGCGCAACTTCACGCGCTTTCTTCTCGTCGGCAACCACCGACATCTCTTCGCCAGCGTCGGGCGTGCCGTCCAGGCCGAGGATCTCGACCGGGATCGACGGGCCGGCTTCCTTCACAGGCTTGCCGTTCTCGTCGAGCATGGCACGCACGCGGCCATAGTTGGAGCCGACCAGGACCATGTCGCCCTGACGCAGGGTACCGTCCTGAACCAGGATGGTCGCCACCGGGCCACGGCCCTTGTCCAGACGCGACTCGACCACGACACCACGACCAGGTGCGGTCGGGGTGGCCTTGAGTTCGAGGATCTCGGCCTGCAGCAGGACCGCTTCGAGCAGTTCGTCGACGCCGGTACCCATCTTCGCCGAAACCTTGACGAACGGCGTGTCACCACCCCATTCCTCGGAGGTCACGCCTTCGACGGACAGCTCGTTACGAATGCGGTCGAGGTCTGCGCCTGGCTTGTCGATCTTGTTCACTGCAACGACCAGCGGTACGCCAGCTGCCTTGGCATGCTGCACGGCTTCGCGGGTCTGCGGCATCACGCCGTCGTCCGCCGCCACCACCAGGATGACGATGTCAGTCGCCTTGGCACCACGGGCGCGCATTTGCGTGAACGCAGCGTGGCCAGGGGTGTCGAGGAAGGTAACCATGCCACGGTCGGTTTCGACGTGGTAGGCACCGATGTGCTGGGTGATACCACCGGCCTCGCCAGCAGCAACCTTGGCACGACGGATGTAGTCGAGCAGCGAGGTCTTGCCGTGGTCGACGTGGCCCATGACGGTCACGACCGGCGCACGCGAAGTGGTCTCGCCTTCGAACTTCAGCGATTCGGCCAGGGAGTCTTCCAGGGCGGTGTCGCTGATGAGGGTGACCTTGTGGCCCAGCTCTTCTGCTACCAGCTGAGCGGTTTCCTGGTCGAGCACCTGGTTGATGGTGACCGGAGTACCCATCTTGAACATGAACTTGACCACTTCAGCGCCCTTGACGGACATCTGGTTGGCCAGATCGGAGACCGTGATGGTCTCGCCGATCGCCACGTCACGGATAACCGGACCAGTCGGGCTCTGGAAGCCATGCGCATTGCGCTTCTTGCCTTTACCCTTGCCACCGCGGCGACGGAAACCATCGCTTTCTTCATCGGTGGTACGCGGCGCGGCGCGCGGAGTCGGAGCCTTTTCCTTCTCCTTGACCTTGACCTTGACCGACATGCGCGGCGCTTCGCCACGGCCGGCGGTAGCCTGGCCACCACCGCGACGATCGTCATCACGGGTGCGGCTTTCGTTACGACGGGTCTCGTCCTTCTTGCGCTCGGCAGCACGCGCGGCGGCGTCTTCGGACACCGGTGCGTTGGCCACTACCGGGGCAGCGGCTGGCGCAGGCTCGGCCTTGGGCGCTGGCGCGGCGGCCGGAGCCTCGGCGGCCTGACGGCGTGCCTGCTCCTCGTTGCGCTGGCGAACTTCGGCTTCAACCTTCTCGCGCGCGGCGTTTTCCGCGGCGCGACGCTCTTCCTGCTCGCGTTTCTGCTCAGCCTGGATTTCTTCCGGGCTGCGCTGCACGAAGACTTTCTTCTTGCGTACTTCTACGCTGATGCTCTTGCTACCGGCGACACGCAGAGTGCTGGTGGTCTTGCGCTGCAAGGTAATCTTGCGCGGCTCTTCCGCCTTGCTCTTGTGGCTGCTCTTCAAATGAGTCAGCAGGGTCTGCTTCTCATTGTCGGTCACTACCTGACCGGCGTCGGTGTGCGGCAGACCTGCCTCACGCATCTGCTGCAGCAGGCGCTCTACCGGTGCCTCGACCTCTTGGGCCAGTTCTTTCACCGTGACTTGCGTCATGCACTTCTCTCCTCAGGCCGCGCCTAATTACTCGAACCAGTGGGCTCGGGCGGCCATGATCAACTTGCCGGCACGCTCTTCGTCGATGCCGTCGATGTCGAGCAGGTCGTCGATCGACTGCTCGGCCAGGTCTTCGCGGTTAACCACGCCGCGCACCGCCAGTTCCGCCGCCAGGTCCTTGTCCATGCCCTCGAGGGAGAGCAGGTCTTCGGCCGGATGGGCGTCTGCCAGTTTTTCTTCGGTAGCGATGGCCTTGGTCAACAAACGGTCCTTGGCTCGAGCGCGGAGCTCATTGACGATTTCCTCGTCAAAGCCATCGATGTTGAGCATTTCTTCCAACGGTACGTAGGCAATTTCTTCGAGGCTGGTAAAGCCTTCGTCGACCAGCACTTGTGCCAGCTCCTCGTCGACTTCCAGTTCCTCGACAAAATTACGCAGGATGTCGCCGGTTTCAGCTTGCTGCTTGGCCTGGATGTCCTTCTCGGTCATCACGTTCAGGGTCCAGGCGGTCAGCTGGCTGGCCAGGCGGACGTTCTGGCCACCACGGCCAATCGCCTGGGCCAGGTTGTCCTCGGCAACGGCGATATCCATCGCATGGGCGTCCTCGTCAACGATGATCGCGGCAACCTCTGCCGGCGACATGGCGTTGATGACGAACTGCGCCGGGTTCTCGTCCCAGAGGACGATATCCACACGCTCGCCACCCAGCTCGCCGGATACGGCCTGGACGCGCGAACCACGCATGCCGATACAGGCACCCTGCGGGTCGATGCGCTTGTCCTTGGAGCGGACGGCGATCTTGGCACGCGAACCCGGATCACGGGAGGCGGCCATGACTTCGATGAGGCCTTCGGCGATTTCCGGCACTTCGATGCGGAACAGCTCGATCAGCATCTGCGGCGCGGTGCGCGACAGGATCAGCTGAGGGCCGCGGTTCTCGGTGCGGATTTCCTTGAGCAGCGCACGCAGGCGCACGCCGACACGGAAGGTCTCACGGGGAATGATGTCTTCGCGCGCCAGCAGCGCCTCGGCATTGTTGCCCAGGTCGACGATGACGTTGTCGCGGGTGACCTTCTTGACGGTACCGGAGATGATCTCGCCCACGCGCTCGCGGTAGGCATCGACCACCTGGGCGCGCTCGGCCTCGCGGACCTTCTGCACGATGACCTGCTTGGCGGTCTGCGCGGCGATGCGACCGAACTCGATCGACTCGATCTTCTCTTCGATCACGTCACCGATCTTGGCATCCGGGTGCGTGTCCTGGATCTTTTCCAGCCAGGTCTCGATCGCCGGATCGTCCAGGTCGTTTTCGTCGACCACGGTCCAGCGGCGGAAGGTCTCGTAGCTACCGGTGTGGCGGTTGATTTCCACACGCAGGTCGACTTCGTCCTCAAAACGTTTTTTGGTTGCAGTGGCCAGGGCCACTTCCAGCGCTTCGAAAATGACGCCTGGCGGTACACCTTTCTCGTTGGATACCGATTCAACAACCAGCAGTACTTCTTTGCTCATCGTACGCCTCGCCTTGCGCAAGCCATTGGCCCCGGAACATCCGCCGGGCCCGGCACGTCTCAGTCAAAACTGGGAATAATATTGGCCTTGTCGATCGAGTCGATCGGCAACAGGAACTCGTGCTGGTCCACCTGCACCACCACATCCTGTTCCTCCACACCGCGGAGAAGGCCCTGGAAGTTACGACGGCCCTCGAAGGGCGTACGCAGCTTGATCTTCACCTGCTCGCCGGCATGCGCTGCAAACTGTTCTAGGGTGAACAGCGGGCGGTCCATGCCTGGAGAGGACACCTCGAGGGTATATTCAGAGCTGATCGGATCTTCCACATCGAGGATGGCGCTGGCCTGACGGCTGACGGCTTCGCAGTCTTCCACCAGGATGCCGCCTTCCTTGTCGATATAGATACGCAGTACCGAATGCTTGCCTTGGGAGACGTATTCGATCCCCCAGCATTGGTAGCCCAGGCCCTCGACAACCGGGGCCAACAAGGCCTGCAACTGTTCTAGCTTGCTCGACACCTGAACCCCCTCGTGCATGCTGTGCAAATAAAAAATGGGCGAAGCGCCCATCCCTGAAAGCGCCGTTGGACAACGACGCCTAAAACTGTTCGGCTAGCAAAAAGCCCCTGAAAAGGGGCTCTGCTGAAGCTGGTTGCGGGGGCTGGATTTGAACCAACGACCTTCGGGTTATGAGCCCGACGAGCTACCAAGCTGCTCCACCCCGCGACAAAGCTGGGGCGAAAGTATAAGACTGAACCCTTTGCTGGGTCAATCCGACCTCCACCTGCAAGAAAGCCCGCTAAAGCGGGCTCTCATGCTTCAATTGGTACCGAGAAGGGGACTCGAACCCCTACACCCTATGGGCACAACCACCTCAAGGTTGCGTGTCTACCAATTCCACCACCTCGGCAATACTACATTTGAAACCCGTTACTGCTGCTCTTTGGCTGGAGGAGGTACATCACCAGAGTTGGTGGTTTCGCTCTTCTGCTGCTGGAGCACCGGTACATCATCATTGACTGCCGGCTTTTGCTCTTTGACTTCCAGCACTGCTGGATCTGGCAGACCAGCTTGAGTCAGCTGGTGTGCTTGCTGCTTGGCGAAGTATCCTAACCCAAGTGCAGTCAAAAAGAAAGTGGCGGCAAGTATAGCAGTAACTTTACTCAAAAAGGTAGCGGAACCTTGGCTTCCGAACACAGTATTTGAAGCACCTGCGCCGAAAGATGCACCTGCTTCCGCACCTTTACCCTGCTGCAACAACACCATGACTACCAGTGACAGTGCTGCCAACAGATGAAAAACAACTACGACTGTTTCCAGCATTTTTCAGTTTCCTGCGGCGCGACAAATTGCACCGAATTCGTCTGCATTCAGGGACGCTCCACCAATGAGCCCCCCATCGATATCCGGCATGCCGAACAGTTCGGCCGCATTAGCCGCCTTCACGCTGCCGCCGTAGAGAAGCTGCACCTTACGGGCAACTTCGGCGTCCTTTTCCGCCAACTGCTTGCGGATGGCTGCATGCACATCCTGGGCTTGCTGGGGCGAGGCCGTCAAACCTGTACCAATGGCCCATACAGGCTCATAGGCAATTACTGCATTGGCAAAAGCGGCGATACCGAACGCGTCGATCACACTGCTTAGTTGACGCCCTACAACTTCGAGCGTCTTGCCTGCTTCACGCTCGGCGAGAGTTTCCCCTACACAGAGCACTGGCGTCAAACCACTTTTCTGTGCGGCTGCAAACTTTTGATTCAGCACTTCGTCACTTTCACCGATAATCTGGCGACGCTCCGAATGGCCGATCAACACCAACTTGCAACCGACTTCTGACAACTGACTCGGTGCAACTTCACCGGTCAGTGCACCCTGTTCGGGCTGTACCGCAGAATTCTGTGCTCCAACGATGATCCCCTTGCCTTTCAGCCCATCAACAACTTCATTGATGAACAGGGCCGGTGGAAACACCGCGACTTCGATACCGTCGGGAATGAGCATTTTGCCCAACCCCTGAGTCAGCTCAGCGACGCTGGCGCGGGTACCGTGCATCTTCCAGTTACCAGCTACCATGGGGCGACGCATGCTTTACCTCGTCGGTCAAAGTGGGCGCAGATCTTACCCAACCCGATCTGCGCTGGCAAGCCTCTTTCAGGCACAAACTTCTTCAACGAGCTTGGCCAGGGCTTCGGCATGGCCACGCACCTGGGTTTCGTCGTCACCCTCTACCATCACCCGCACCAGAGGCTCGGTACCCGACTTGCGCAGCAGCACGCGGCCGCGACCGGCCATGGCCTCGGTCGCCTTGGCGCTGGCCTCTTTGACCAACGGGTTTTCCAGGGGATCGCTCTTGCCCGCGGCGAACCGCACATTGATCAGCACCTGAGGGCACTTGCGCACCGCCTGGCGGGCCTGGGCGAGGTTCTCGCCACGGCGCTTGAGCGCCATCAGCACCTGCAGCGCGGCGATGATCGCGTCTCCCGTGGTGGTGTGGCTGCCGCAGACGACATGCCCGGAATTTTCGCCACCCAGCAGCCATTCGCGCTCGAGCAGCTCGGCCATCACGTAGCGATCACCAACCTTGGCGCGCACGAACGGAATATCAAGCTCCTTGAACGCCAACTCCAGGCCCAGGTTGCTCATCAACGTACCGACCACGCCGCCTTGCAGCTTGCCGCGCTCCTGCATGTCGCGACCGATGATGAACAGCAGCTCGTCGCCATCGACGATGGTGCCGGTATGATCGACCATCAACACACGGTCACCGTCGCCGTCGAAGGCGATGCCGATGTCCGCATGTCCGACCAGCACCGCGGCCTGCAGCGACTCGATATGGGTCGAGCCACAGCCCTCGTTGATGTTCAGGCCGTCTGGCGCCGCGTGCAGCACCGTGACTTCGGCGCCGAGCTCACGGAACACGCTCGGTGCCACCTTGTAGGTGGCACCATGCGCGCAGTCCACCACGATCTTGAGGCCTTCGAAACTGGTGCTGCTGGGCACGCTGCTCTTGCAGAACTCGATATAGCGCCCCGCCGCGTCGTTGATGCGCGAAACCTTGCCCAGCTTGCTGGACTCGACCACGGTCATCGGCTGGTCGAGCAGTTCCTCGATCATCAGCTCGACTTCGTCCGGCAGCTTGGTACCGGCGCCGGAGAAGAACTTGATGCCGTTGTCGTCGTGCGGATTGTGCGAGGCGCTGATGACGATACCCGCTTCGGCATGGAAGGTGCGGGTCAGGTAGGCGATGGCAGGCGTCGGCATCGGCCCGAGCAGCATCACGTCGGCGCCGGCCGCGGACAGGCCTGCCTCCAGCGCGGACTCGAACATGTAGCCCGAGATACGCGTGTCCTTGCCGACCAGCACACGGCAATTGCCCTGCTTGCGGAAGGCCATACCCGCCGCCCAGCCGAGTTTCAGCATGAAGTCCGGGGTGATGGGGAACTGGCCAACGCGACCACGGATACCATCGGTACCAAAGTATTTTCTGCTCATAGTGACTCCAATGTTCTTATTCGGCGCTCTGCACGGCCGCGATCATGCGCACCACGTCGACGGTTTCCGCCACGTCATGCACCCGCAGGATGCTCGCACCCTTGGTCATGGCCAATGCCGCCAGCGCCAGGCTACCGTACAGGCGCTCACCGACGGGGCGGTCCAGCGCGAGGCCGATCATGCTCTTGCGCGAAACGCCTACCAGGAGCGGCCTGCCGAGGCGATAGAGCGCTTCCATGTGTTTGAAAAGGCTGAGGTTGTGCTCGAGGGTCTTGGCAAAGCCGAACCCCGGGTCGAGGATGATGCGCTCAGCCCCGATGCCTGCCGCCGCGCAGGCGACCATACGCTGTTCAAGATAGCGCGTAACATCGGCTGTCACATCTTCGTACTGTGGATTGTCCTGCATGTTGCCCGGCTCACCGCGCATGTGCATGAGACACACCGGCAAGCCGGTGTCCGCCGCCGCATCAAGCGCACCGTCGCGCTCCAGGGCGCGCACGTCGTTGATCAAGCCAGCACCGAGGCGTGCGGATTCGCGCATGACCGCAGGCGTCGAGGTATCGACCGAGATGACCACGTCGAGCCGGCTGTTGATCGCTTCGACGATCGGCGCCACGCGCTCCAGCTCCTCGGTAGGCGAAACGGCGCGGGCACCCGGACGGGTGGACTCGCCCCCCACATCGATCAGGGTCGCTCCGGCCGCCACCATCTCCTCGGCATGACGCAGGGCCGCATCGCGCTGGCTGAAGCGCCCACCATCGGAGAACGAGTCTGGAGTGACATTGAGGATACCCATGACATGGGTACGGGACAAATCAAGAACCCGGTTGCCGCAAGGCAACCGGGTCGGGTACTGCTTAGAGCTCATAGGTGCCCTTAGTGTTGAGCCGCTGGACCGCCGATCGGCGACTCCGGACGATCATCCTGGGAAGCCTGCTTGCCAGAGGTCCCGGCATCGTTGTCCCAGTCACGTGGCTCACGCGGAGTGCGGCCAGCCATGATGTCGTCGATCTGGTCGGCATCGATGGTTTCGTACTTCATCAAGGCCTCGGCCATGGCGTCGAGCTTGTCGCGATTGTCGGTGAGGATCTGCTTGGCCGTGGCATAGCACTGGTCGATGATGCTGCGCACTTCGGAGTCGATCATCTTCGCCGTTTCACCGGAAACGCTGGCATGCTGGCTACCCGCGCTGCGGCCGAGGAACACCTCGCCCTCTTCTTCGGCGTACATCAGCGGCCCGAGTTTTTCGGACAGGCCCCACTTGGTGACCATGTTCCGGGCAATCTGGCTCGCACGCATGATGTCGTTGGAGGCGCCAGTGGTCACACCATCGAAGCCCAGGGTCATCTCTTCAGCGATACGACCACCGTAAAGCGAGCAGATCTGGCTGATCAGCGCACGCTTGGACAGGCTGTAACGGTCTTCTTCCGGCAGGAACATGGTCACACCCAGGGCACGACCACGCGGAATGATCGACACCTTGTACACCGGATCATGCTCGGGGACGACACGGCCGACGATGGCATGGCCAGCTTCGTGGTAAGCGGTGTTCTGCTTCTCTTTCTCGGACATGACCATGGTCTTGCGCTCGGCGCCCATCATGATCTTGTCCTTGGCCAGCTCGAACTCCTTCATCTCGACCACGCGCTTGCTGGAACGGGCAGCGAACAGCGACGCCTCGTTGACCAGGTTGGCCAGGTCGGCACCGGAGAAGCCAGGGGTACCGCGGGCGATGACCGCCGCGTTGACGTTCTCGCCGATTGGCACCTTGCGCATGTGCACTTTGAGGATCTGCTCACGACCACGGATGTCCGGCAGGCCGACCACCACCTGGCGGTCGAAGCGGCCCGGGCGCAGCAGCGCCGGGTCGAGCACGTCGGGACGGTTGGTGGCGGCAATGACGATGATGCCATCGTTCATCTCGAAGCCATCCATTTCGACCAGCAACTGGTTCAGGGTCTGCTCACGCTCGTCGTGACCGCCGCCCATGCCGGCGCCACGGTGGCGGCCGACGGCGTCGATCTCGTCGATGAAGATGATGCAAGGTGCGTGTTTCTTGGCCTGCTCGAACATGTCGCGCACGCGGCTGGCACCCACGCCGACGAACATCTCGACGAAGTCGGAACCGGAAATGGTGAAGAACGGCACCTTGGCTTCGCCGGCGATGGCCTTGGCCAGCAGGGTCTTACCGGTACCGGGCGGGCCAACCATCAGCACACCGCGGGGGATGCGGCCACCCAAGCGCTGGAACTTGCCCGGGTCACGCAGGAACTCGACCAGCTCGCCAACTTCTTCCTTGGCCTCGTCGCAACCGGCAACGTCAGCCAGGGTAGTCTTGACCTGATCTTCGGACAGCAGGCGCGCCTTGCTCTTGCCGAAGCTCATCGGGCCGCCTTTACCACCGGCACCGCCCTGCATCTGGCGCATAAAGAACATGAACACGGCGATGATCACCAGGATCGGGAAGCTGGCCACCAGCAACTGGGTCCAGATGCTCTGCTGCTCTGGCTGCTTGCCTTCGACGGTGACGTGGTTATCCACCAGGTCGCCGATCAGGCCGTTATCGGTGATGGCCGGGCGGACGGTCTTGAAGTTGTCGCCGTCGGTGCGCTTGCCGGTAATGATGTAGCCGTCGACGGTCACGCGCTCGACCTTGCCATCCTTGACCTGCTGGATGAAGTCGGAATAGTTGAGGGTCTGCGGCTCGTTAGGGCTCGAGAAGTTGTTCATCACCGTCACCAGGACGGCGGCGATGATCAACCAGAGGATCAGATTCTTTGCCATGTCGTTCAATTCGCTACCCTCTGAGGCCGGCGCACGACGCAGCCGTGCCTCGCATGATATTCATCGCCCTAACTTACTACATTACCCACGCATCCGCAGGCACCGTCTGTAACCCTTTGTGAAAGCTAGACTACACGAAGTTCGGACGATCCAGACGGAGCCGCCGATTGGAAATAACTATCGGCAACCCCGCAGCACGCCTTTCACGCTCCCTTGAAACCCTTGCCCAACAGGTACTGTTCGCGGGAGCGATCCCGCGAGGACGACGGCTTGCGCATCTGCACCTTGTCGAACTTGCTGCGCACGTCCTTCAGGTACATGTCGAAACCCTCACCCTGGAAGATCTTGATCAGGAAATCCCCGCCGGGCTTGAGCACGCGGGTCGCCAGATCCAGGGCCAGTTCACAGAGGAACATGGCGCGCGGCATGTCCACCGCGGGCGTACCACTCATATTGGGGGCCATATCGGAAATCACAAGGTCTACGTGCGAATCACCGACCGCCTGCAGGATCTGCTGCAGCACTTCGTCCTGGGTAAAGTCGCCCTGGATGAAGGTAACATCCGGGATCGAGTCCATTTCCAGGATGTCCGAGGCGATCAACCGCCCTTGGCCACCAATCAGACGACTGGTCACCTGCGACCAGCCCCCTGGCGCTGCGCCGAGGTCGATCACGCTCATGCCGGGGCGGATCAGGCGGTCTTTTTCCTGGATCTCCAGCAGTTTGTAGCTCGCACGCGAGCGGTAGCCATCCTTCTGCGCCTGTTTCACAAAAGGATCGTTGAAATGCTCTCGCAGCCAGTTTGCGCTGCTTTTGGAACGTTGTACCACGGGGCACCTCGATGATATGCGTCGTGTTTGACTGGGCGGAGCCAGGGGCCCTCGGGTAAAATGCCCGTCAATTTTACAGAATCAGACGAAAAGGGTCAGATTATGCCGCTCAATAACGAGCAGAAGAAGCAATACAAGTCCATTGGTCATGACCTGAAGCCGGTCCTGATCGTTGCTGGCAACGGTGTGAACGAAGGCGTCGCCGCCGAACTGGAGCGCGCCCTGGCCGATCACGAGCTGATCAAGGTCGAAATCCGTTCGGAAGACCGTGAAGAGCGCGCCGCCGCGATCGCCGAACTGTGCAAGGTCGGCCGCGCCGAGCTGGTGCAGACCATCGGCAAGAAGGCGCTGATCTACCGCAAGAACCCACAGCCGAACAAGCAGCTGTCCAACATCCACCGCTTCAAGTAACGGTGGCGCCGATCAGTGGCGCGCCTTGCGCGCCCTGACCGGAACCGGCTGGGCCACCAGCACGATGCCGGAAAAACCCAGCACCAAAAAGCAGAACATCTGCCAGCGTTCGCCCACGGAGATCCCGTAGCGCAGAGTGTAGTAGCTGACGCAGGCAGCGAAGCCGAGCAACAGCATCTGGCCGCGAAATTGCCGCCACCAGGCCGCCAGGCCATCCACCCTCGCCAATACAGCCAGCTGGGTCAACAGCCCGAGCATTGCCACGCCGATCAACCAGCGGTCGATCTGTGCAGCAATGTCGTGCACCAGCAACGGCGCCAGGCCACTGACTTTCAGCGCCGGCACCAGCCCCACGTGGAACACCCACAGGCCGCCGACCCAGAAAACCTGGGCCAGCTGCCAGAGAATCCCCTCGAGGGATGGCGCCCGCAGGCGCCGGTCAGATGTGCTTGACTTCGACAATCTCGTACTCGACCGTACCGTTCGGCGTCTTCACGACCACCGTGTCACCTTCTTCCTTGCCAATGATGGCACGGGCGATAGGTGCACCGCTGGAAAGCTTGCCTTTCTTCACGTCGGCTTCATCTTCGCCAACGATCTGGTAAGTCACCTGATCGCCGGTTTCAGTGTTCTCCAGATCGACAGTGGTGCCGAAGATGACCTTGCCGGTGTGGGCAATGGTGGTCACGTCGATCACCACCGAGTTCTGCAGGCGGCCTTCGATATCGCGAATACGCGCCTCGACCATGCCCTGCTCCTCACGGGCGGCATGGTATTCGGCGTTTTCCTTGAGGTCACCCAGCTCGCGGGCCTCACCGATAGCCTGGCTCAGGCGCGGGCGCTCGGTCTTGCTCAGGAACAGATGCTCTTCTTCCAGGGCGCGAGCGCCCTGGACGGTCATCGGATACTTGGTAATGCTCATGCTTTGAGTCCTGCATGCAGATCCTGCAGGCGACGAACGGTCTTTTCCGGACCGAATTTCAGCGCCTCGCAGATGGCTTCACCGGCCGCAATGGTGGTGGTGCAGTAAATCTTGTGCTGCAGCGCATTGCGACGAATCGAGTAGGAGTCGGCGATCGACTGGCGGCCTTCGGTGGTGTTGATGATCAGCGACACTTCGTCGTTCTTGATCATGTCGACCACGTGCGGGCGACCCTCGGTCACCTTGTTCACACGGCGCACTTTCAGGCCGGCCGCTTCGATAACCTTGGCGGTGCCTGCAGTTGCAACCACTTCGAAGCCCAGGGCGATCAGGTCGCGGGCAACGCCAGCCACTTGTGGCTTGTCGTCGTCGCGCACGCTGATGAACGCGGTACCGCCGGTCGGCAGTACTTCGCTGGCGCCCATCTGGGCCTTGGCGAAGGCTTCACCGAAGCTGTCGCCGACACCCATGACTTCACCGGTGGATTTCATCTCAGGGCCGAGGATCGGGTCAACCCCCGGGAACTTGGCGAACGGGAAGACGGCTTCCTTGACGCTGTAGAAGTTCGGGATGATTTCCTGGGTGAAGCCCAGTTCTTTCAGGGTTTTGCCTGCCATGACGCGTGCGGCGATCATCGCCAGCGAGGTGCCGATGCACTTGGACACAAACGGCACGGTACGCGAGGCGCGCGGGTTGACCTCGATCACGTAGATCTTGTCACCCTGCAGGGCCAGCTGCACGTTCATCAGGCCGACCACGCCCAGTTCCAGGGCCATTTTCTTGACCTGCACGCGGACTTCGTCCTGCACTTCCTTGCTCAGCGAGTAAGGTGGCAGCGAGCACGCCGAGTCACCGGAGTGAACGCCGGCCTGCTCGATGTGCTGCATGATCGCGCCGATCACCACGTCGGTGCCGTCGCAGACCGCATCCACATCCATCTCGATGGCGCAGTTGAGGAAGTGATCGAGCAGCACCGGGCTGTCGTTGGACACTTGCACCGCTTCACGCAGGTAGCGCTTGAGTTCGTCCAGCTCGTAGACGATCTCCATCGCACGGCCGCCCAGTACGTAGGACGGACGCACCACCAGCGGGTAGCCGATAGTGCCGGCCGCCTTGATGGCTTCGTCTTCGCTGCGCACGGTGGCGTTTGGCGGCTGCAGCAGGTTCAGGCGCTGAACCATTTGCTGGAAACGCTCGCGGTCTTCGGCGCGGTCGATGGCGTCCGGGCTGGTACCGATGATCGGCACGCCGGCTTCTTCCAGGGCACGGGCCAGTTTCAGCGGGGTCTGGCCGCCGTAGTGGACGATGACGCCCTTCGGCTTCTCGACGCGGCAGACTTCCAGCACGTCTTCCAGGGTCAGCGGCTCGAAGTACAGACGGTCGGAGGTGTCGTAGTCGGTGGAGACGGTTTCCGGGTTGCAGTTGACCATGATGGTCTCGTAACCGTCTTCACGCAGTGCCAGCGCTGCGTGCACGCAGCAGTAGTCGAACTCGATGCCTTGACCGATACGGTTCGGGCCACCGCCCAGGATCATGATCTTGTCGCGGGTCGACGGGTTGGCCTCGCACTCTTCCTCGTAGGTCGAGTACAGGTAGGCGGTGTCGGTGGCGAACTCGGCGGCGCAGGTGTCGACGCGCTTGTACACCGGGAACACTTCCAGCTTGTGGCGGTGACGGCGCAGGTTCTTGTCGGTGATGCCGAGCAGCTTGGCCAGGCGCTGGTCCGAGAAGCCCTTGCGCTTGAGGCGCAGCATGTAGTCCTTGTCGATCGCCGACAGGGCCAGGGTCTTGACCTTCTCTTCTTCCTTGATCAGGTCTTCCATCTGCACCAGGAACCACAGGTCGATGCCGGTCAGCTGGAAGATTTCCTCGATGGTCATGCCCGAACGCATGGCGTCGGCCACGTACCAGATACGCTCGGCACCCGGCACGGTCAGTTCGCGCTTGAGGATGCTGGCGGCTTCCGGGTTGGCCAGGTCGACTTTCGGGTCGAGACCGCAGGCGCCGACTTCCAGGCCACGCAGGGCTTTCTGCAGGGATTCCTGGAAGGTACGGCCGATGGCCATGACTTCACCGACGGATTTCATCTGGGTGGTCAGGCGGGCGTCGGCCTTGGGGAATTTCTCGAAGGCGAAGCGTGGCAGCTTGGTGACGACGTAGTCGATCGACGGTTCGAAGGACGCCGGGGTACGGCCGCCGGTGATGTCGTTCTGCAGTTCGTCGAGGGTGTAGCCGATGGCCAGCTTGGCGGCGATCTTGGCGATCGGGAAGCCGGTGGCCTTGGAGGCCAGGGCGGACGAACGCGAAACACGCGGGTTCATCTCGATCACGACCATGCGGCCGGTGTCCGGGCAGATGCCGAACTGCACGTTGGAACCACCGGTTTCGACACCGATTTCACGCAGCACCGCCAGCGAGGCGTTGCGCATGATCTGATATTCCTTGTCGGTCAGGGTCTGTGCCGGAGCCACGGTGATCGAGTCACCGGTGTGCACGCCCATCGGGTCGAAGTTTTCGATGGAGCAGACGATGATGCAGTTGTCCTTCTTGTCGCGGACCACCTCCATCTCGTATTCCTTCCAGCCGATCAGCGATTCGTCGATCAGCAGTTCCTTGGTCGGCGACAGGTCCAGACCACGGGTGCAGATTTCTTCGAACTCTTCACGGTTGTAGGCAATGCCGCCACCGGTGCCGCCCATGGTGAAGGACGGGCGGATGATGCATGGGAAGCCGAGCTTCTCGAGGACCGCATTGGCCTCTTCCATGCTGTGGGCGATACCCGAGCGCGGGCACTCAAGGCCGATGTCCTTCATGGCCTTGTCGAAGCGCGAGCGGTCTTCGGCCTTGTCGATGGTGTCGGCGTTGGCACCGATCATCTCCACGCCGAACTTTTCCAGAACGCCATGGCGCTCCAGGTCCAGGGCGCAGTTCAGCGCGGTCTGGCCACCCATGGTCGGCAGGACGGCGTCCGGGCGCTCTTTCTCGATGATCTTGGCCACCGATTGCCATTTGATCGGCTCGATATAGGTGGCGTCGGCCATGGCCGGGTCGGTCATGATGGTGGCTGGGTTGGAGTTCACCAGGATGACGCGGAAACCTTCCTCGCGCAGGGCCTTGCAGGCCTGGGCGCCGGAATAGTCGAACTCACAGGCCTGGCCGATCACGATCGGGCCAGCGCCGAGAATCAGGATGCTTTTGATGTCTGTACGTTTTGGCATGGTGGTCACTCAAATCCGGGGTCAGTCGGCAAGCCGCTTTGAACAATCTGGGTCAGGCGCTTCCGGGCGCGGCACAAGCCGGCCCGGGGCCTTGAAGCAGGATGCTCAGCGGCGCTTGGCCATGGCATCGGTGAAACGATCGAACAGTGGCGCGACGTCGGTCGGGCCCGGGCTCGCTTCAGGGTGGCCCTGGAAGCTGAACGCGCTCTTGTCGGTGCGCTCGATACCCTGCAGGGTGCCGTCGAACAGCGACTTGTGGATGGCGCGTACGTTAGCCGGCAAGGTGGCTTCGTCGACGGCAAAGCCGTGGTTCTGGCTGGTGATCATGACCACGCCGGTGTCCAGGTCCTGGACCGGGTGGTTGGCACCGTGGTGGCCATGACCCATCTTCACGGTCTTGGCGCCGGAGGCCAGGGCCAACAGTTGGTGGCCGAGGCAGATGCCGAAGACCGGAATCTCGGTTTCGAGGATTTCCTTGATCGCCTGGATGGCGTAGTCGCATGGCTCCGGATCACCAGGGCCGTTGGACAGAAACACACCATCGGGGTTGAGCGCGAGCACTTCGCTGGCCGGGGTCTGGGCAGGCACCACGGTCACGCGGCAACCACGCGCGACCAGCATGCGCAGGATGTTCAGCTTGACGCCGTAGTCGAAGGCAACCACGTGGTACGGCAGGTCGGCAGCGTCGATGGTCGGGTGGCTGTCGGTCTTCAGTTCCCACACGCTGGAACGCCACTCGTAGCGCTCCTTGGTGGAGACGACCTTGGCCAGGTCCATGCCCTTCAGGCCTGGGAAGGCGCGGGCAGCGGCGATGGCCTGCTCTTCGGTGATGTTGTCACCGGCGAGGATGCAGCCGTTCTGGGCGCCCTTTTCACGCAGGATACGGGTCAGGCGACGGGTATCGATACCGGCGATGGCGACAACGTTGTTGGCCTTGAGGTACTCAGGCAGCGACTGGGTGTTGCGCCAGTTGCTGGCCAGCAGCGGCAGGTCGCGGATGACCAGGCCGGCGGACCAGACGCGGTTGGATTCGGCGTCTTCCGGAGTGGTGCCGGTATTGCCGATGTGCGGGTAGGTCAGGGTGACGATTTGCTGCGAGTAGGAAGGGTCTGTAAGGATTTCCTGGTAGCCGGTCATAGCGGTGTTGAATACCACCTCGCCAACGGTCTGACCGTCGGCACCAATGGCTTCACCGCGAAAAATACTGCCGTCGGCAAGGGCGAGTATGGCTGGCTTTGTCAAGAAGACCTCCCGTAAATCAAGCATGAAAGGGCGATCGCAGGTTGCAAAAAAGCGGAGTGACGTATGGACACGTCACCCCGCTTTTAAGTGCTGAATTCAATTCGCTGCGCGCTTTTAGTGGACACACTAAAGCTGTAGCTTACAGAAAAGTGCGTTTTCGGTCTACCGTAGATGTGTCTCTAAAACACACCAATGCGACAAGGGGCTGCCAGGCAGCCCCACGGCATCAACGCAGCTCGAGCACGTCCTGCATGTCGTACAGGCCAGGCTCGCGCCCTTCCAGCCACAGCGCGGCGCGCACGGCGCCCTTGGCGAACGTCATGCGGCTGGAGGCCTTGTGGGTGATCTCCAGGCGCTCGCCTTCGGCGGCGAACAGCACGGTGTGGTCACCGACCACATCACCGGCACGCACGGTGGCGAAACCGATGGTCTTGCGATCACGGGCACCGGTCTGGCCTTCACGACCGTAAACCGCTACTTCCTGCAGGTCGCGCCCCAACGCATTGGCAACCACTTCACCCATGCGCAGCGCGGTCCCCGACGGCGCGTCGACCTTGTGCCGGTGATGGGCCTCGATGATCTCGATATCCACATCATCGCCCAGCACCCGGGCCGCCATGTCCAGCAGCTTGAGGCTGAGGTTCACGCCCACGCTGAAGTTCGCGGCGAAGACGATCGGGATCTCCTTGCCCGCCTCCGCCAGCAGCTCTTTTTCTTCCGGCGTGAAACCGGTGGTGCCGATGACCATGGCCTTGCCCGCCTTGCGGCAGAACGCCAGGTTCTTCAGGGTCACCGAAGGATGCGTGAAGTCGATCAGCACATCGAACTCGTCGGCGACCTTGGCCAGGTCATCGCAGATCGGCACGCCGATACGCCCCAGGGCCGCCAGCTCACCGGCATCGGCCCCGACCAGCGAGCTGTCCGGGCGATCGATCGCCGCTGTCAGCCCGGTCTGGGGCGCCTGCTGCTGCACAGCCTCGACGAGGGTCTTGCCCATCCGCCCCGCCGCGCCCATTACCGCAATACGTCGCATAGCCTGTTCCTTCTCAGAGATCGCCGAAGAAGCGCTTCACACCCTCGAACCAGCCGCTGGCCTTGGGCGAATGGGAGCTGTCGCCTTCCAGCGAATCGCGCAGCTCTTCGAGCAGCTCGCGCTGGCGACGGCTGAGGTTGACCGGCGTTTCCACCGCCACACGGCACAGCAGGTCGCCTGCCGCGCCACCGCGCACCGGCGCCACGCCCTTGCCGCGCAAGCGGAACTGCTTGCCGGTCTGGGTACCTTCGGGGATCTTCAGCTTCACGCGACCATCGAGGGTCGGCACTTCCAGCTCGCCACCCAGGGCGGCATCGGTATAGCTGATCGGCACTTCGCAGTAGAGGTGCTTGCCGTCGCGCTGGAAGATCGGGTGCTCACGCACGTTGACGACCACGTACAGGTCACCGGTCGGGCCGCCATGGGCACCCGCCTCGCCTTCGCCGGACAGGCGGATGCGATCGCCGGTATCGACGCCAGCCGGCACCTTGACCGACAGGGTCTTGTATTCCTCGACACGGCCTTCGCCGTGGCACGAGCCGCAAGGGTCGGTGATGATCTTGCCCTGGCCATGGCAGCGCGGGCAGGTCTGCTGTACCGCGAAGAAGCCCTGCTGCATGCGCACCTGGCCGATACCGCCACAGGTCGGGCAGGTCGACGGGGTCGAGCCCTTCTTGGCGCCGGAGCCGTCGCACGGCTTGCAGTTGACCAGCGTGGGGACGCGGATATTGACCGTGGTACCGCGCACCGCCTCTTCGAGATTGAGCTCGAGGGTGTAGCGCAGGTCGCTGCCACGCTGGGCGCCGCCACGACCACCACCACGGCCACCGCCGAAGAAATCACTGAAGACATCGCCGAAGATATCGGAGAAGTTGGCACCACCGAAGCCGGCACCGCCGCCGCCCATGCTCGGATCGACGCCGGCATGGCCGTACTGGTCGTACGCCGCACGCTTGCTGGCATCCGACAGCACTTCGTAGGCCTCGTTGGCCTCCTTGAACAGGTCTTCGGACTCTTTATCACCCGGGTTGCGGTCAGGGTGGTACTTCATCGCCAGACGGCGGTAGGCCTTCTTCAGATCACCTTCACTGGCGCCACGCTCGACACCCAGGACTTCATAAAAATCACGCTTTGCCATAGGTCATTGCACTCTTGGGGGCGTTCGGCATACCTCTGCGCATCGGTGCGCCATGCCGTCAGCACCTGCCGCCATACGCGAATGCGCCCAGACAGATGCTGTAAATAATTCTCGTGTTCCAGACACGCCAACGCGGGAGCAAGCCCCCGCGCGGCGACATCCTACCAGCTCACCGGCAAACGACGGTGAACTGGGCGACAACATGCAGGATTTACTGCTTGTTGTTGTCTTTTACTTCTTCGAACTCGGCGTCAACCACGTCATCGTGCTTGGCTTCCGGCTCGGCCTGCTGGGCGCCGCCCTGCGGTTGCTCGGCCTGTTGCTCGGCGTACATCTTCTGGGCAACAGGGGCCGAAACCTTGGACAGCTCCTCGACCTTGGCGTCGATGGCAGCCTTGTCGTCGCCCTTGACGGCGGCTTCCAGGGCAACCACGGCGGCCTCGATGGCAGTCTTCTCTTCGGCGGTGACCTTGTCACCCGCTTCAGTGACCATCTTGCGAGTCGAGTGGACCAGCGCGTCACCCTGGTTACGGGCGGCGGCCAGCTCTTCGAACTTGCGGTCTTCCTCGGCATTGGCCTCGGCGTCACGCACCATTTTCTCGATTTCTTCGTCGGACAGGCCGGAGTTGGCCTTGATCACGATCGACTGCGCCTTGCCGGTGGCCTTGTCCTTCGCACCGACGTGCAGGATGCCGTTGGCGTCGATGTCGAAGGTCACTTCGATCTGCGGCACGCCACGTGGAGCCGGCGGAATATCGGCCAGGTCGAACTTGCCCAGCGACTTGTTCTGCGAAGCTTGCTTGCGCTCGCCCTGCAGCACGTGGATGGTCACGGCGCCCTGGTTGTCGTCGGCGGTCGAGAACACCTGCGACTTCTTGGTCGGGATGGTGGTGTTCTTCTCGATCAGCGCGGTCATCACGCCACCCATGGTTTCGATACCCAGGGTCAGCGGGCTGACGTCCAGCAGCAGCACGTCCTTCACGTCACCGGCCAGAACGGCGCCCTGGATGGCAGCACCCATGGCGACAGCTTCGTCCGGGTTGACGTCCTTGCGTGCTTCTTTACCGAAGAAGTCGGCAACGGCTTTCTGCACCATCGGCATACGGGTCTGGCCACCGACCAGGATCACGTCGTCGATCTTGCTGGCATCGATGCCGGCGTCCTTCAGGGCGATGCGGCATGGCTCGATGGTACGGTTGACCAGGTCTTCGACCAGCGACTCCAGCTTGGCGCGGGAGATCTTCACGTTCAGGTGCTTCGGACCGGTTGCGTCTGCAGTGATGTACGGCAGGTTGACGTCGGTCGACTGGGCCGAGGACAGCTCGATCTTGGCTTTTTCAGCGGCTTCTTTCAGGCGCTGCAGGGCCAGGGGATCGTTCTTCAGGTCCATGCCGGACTCTTTCTTGAACTCGTCGACGAGGTAGTCGATCAGGCGCATGTCGAAGTCTTCGCCACCCAGGAAGGTGTCGCCGTTGGTAGCCAGTACTTCGAACTGGTGCTCACCGTCGACTTCGGCGATTTCGATGACCGATACGTCGAAGGTACCGCCACCCAGGTCATAGACGATGACGGTGTGGTCGCCCTTGCCCTTGTCCATGCCGTAGGCCAGCGCGGCGGCAGTCGGTTCGTTGATGATGCGCTTGACGTCCAGGCCAGCGATGCGGCCGGCGTCCTTGGTCGCCTGGCGCTGGCTGTCGTTGAAGTAGGCCGGTACGGTGATGACCGCTTCGGTGACAGGCTCGCCGAGGTAGTCTTCGGCGGTCTTCTTCATTTTCTTCAGGACTTCGGCGCTGATCTGCGGCGGCGCCATTTCCTTGCCGGAAGCCTCGACCCAGGCATCACCGTTGTTGGCCTTGACGATCTTGTAAGGCACCAGTTTGATATCTTTCTGGACGACGTCTTCTTCGAAGCGGCGGCCGATCAGACGCTTCACCGCGAACAGGGTGTTGTGCGGGTTGGTGACCGCCTGGCGCTTGGCCGACTGGCCAACCAGGATTTCGCCGTCGTTGGCGTAGGCGATGATCGAAGGCGTGGTGCGCGCGCCTTCGGCGTTCTCGATGACCTTGGCGGTGCCGTTTTCCAGCACGGAGACGCAGGAGTTGGTGGTCCCCAGGTCAATACCGATGATTTTACCCATGATGATTCTCCCGAAACTTGAATTTGGTAGCAGTGACTGCTTTGGCCATCTGCGCTAATACTTGAAGGCTTGACACCTAAATGGGGGCGCCCGGAAAGATTTCAAGCCTTTTCATTGATCGAAGGCTGCGCAGCGCTCGGCGCCTTGCTGACCACCACCATGGCGGGGCGCAGCAGGCGGCCGTTGAGCAGGTAGCCCTTCTGGAACACGTTGATCACGCTGTTCGGCTCGACATCGGCGCTTTCCTGCATGGCCATCGCCTGGTGGTGTTCGGCGTTGAACGGCTGACCGTGCGGATCGACGGCTTCAAGGTTGTAGCGCTTGAGGGTGTCCTGGAACATCTTCAGGGTCAGCTCGACACCTTCACGGATCTTCTTGACGTTCTCGTCTTCAGCGCTGGAGTGCGCCAGGGCCAGCTCCAGGCTGTCGATCACCGGCAGCAGGTCGGAGGAGAATTTCTCCAGGGCGAACTTGTGCGCCTTCTCGACGTCCTGCTCGGCACGGCGACGGATGTTCTGCAGGTCGGCGGCAGCGCGCAGGGATTGGTCCTTGGCGGCGGCCAGCTGCTCTTCGAGCTCCAGAACGCGCGCGTCGGCGGTTGCTGCACCGGCTTCTTCGGAATTCAGGTTCTTCTCATCCAGCTGTTCGTCAGCCATTGGGTTTCTCCTCCACGATTTCTGTCGTGCGAGCCAGGCTCGCCATGTCTTGCCGGCTATATGGGGTCGGAAAAACCAGGTTCAAGGGGGCAGGTGCTTTTCCACATTCGTCGACCGGCTATTGGCAGACTCGCGAAAAGCACTGTATAAATATCCAGACACGACCCCTCGGGAGCCGCCCCAATGCTGGTGCACCTGTCCATCCACAACTACGCCATCGTCGAACACCTCGACCTCGAGATCGCCCGCGGCATGTCCGTCATCACCGGCGAGACCGGGGCCGGCAAGTCGATCATGCTCGACGCCCTCGGCTTGGCCCTTGGCGATCGCGCCGACAGTGGCGTGGTGCGTCCGGGCACCGACAAGGCGGACATCCTCGCCACCTTCGACCTGGTCGACATCCCCGAGGCGCACGCCTGGCTCGCCGAGCGCGACCTGGAAAGCGACGGCCCCTGCATCCTGCGCCGAGTGATCACCGCCGAGGGCCGCAGCCGCGGCTACATCAATGGCACCCCCTGCCCGCTGGGCGACCTCAAGGCCCTGGGCGAGCTGCTGATCGACATCCACAGCCAGCACGAACACCAGTCGCTACTGAAAACCGATACCCACCGCCGTCTGGTGGACGAGTACGCCGGCGCCACCGACCTGGCCCGCCAGGTACAGCTGGCCGCCAAGCGCTGGAACCAGACGCGCCAAGAGCTGGAGCGCCTGAGCAACTCCGGCGACGAGCAGCGGGCGCGCCACCAGTTGCTCAGCTACCAGCTGGAGGAACTCGACAACCTGGGCCTTGGCGAAAACGAGCTGGAACAGCTGGAGCAGGAGCACAAGAACCTGACCAATGCCGAGGCCCTCTTCGGCATCTGCCGCCAGGTCATCGACCAGTGCAGCGAAAGCGATTCGGGCAACGTGCTTAGCGCCCTGACCATGAGCCTCAATCGCCTAGGCGCGGTAGGCAATGCACCCAAGGCACTGGGCGAGGCGGTCAACCTGATTGCCAGCGCGCAGATCCAGGTGGAAGAGGCCGTCGGCGAACTCAACCGCTTCCTCGACAACTTCGATGCCGACCCGATGCGCCTGCAGACCCTCGAAGAACGCCTGGACACTATCTATACACTCGCCCGCAAACACCGCGTGCACCCCACCGAACTGCCGCACCTGCAACAGCGCCTGATGGAGGAGCTGGAAGGCCTGAACGCCAGCGACGAGTCGATCGAGCGGCTGGGCGAGGAGCTCGCGGCCTTCGCCCAGCACTATAAAGAGAAGGCCATCGAGCTCAGCGCCCTGCGCCAGCAGGCGGCCAAGCAGCTGGCCACCGCCGTGGAGCAGGAAATCCAGCGCCTGGGCATGCCCGGCGGGCGCTTCTGCATCGAACTCACCCCTTTCGAAAGCACGGACCTCTCGCCCCACGGCCTGGAGCAGATCGAGCTGCTGGTCAGCGCCAACCCCGGCCAGCCACTCAAGGGCCTGGCCAAGGTGGCCTCGGGCGGCGAGCTGTCACGCATCAGCCTGGCGATCCAGGTGATCACCGCACAGACTTCACGCATTCCGACCCTGGTATTCGACGAAGTCGACGTGGGTATCGGCGGCCCGACCGCCGAGATTGTCGGTCAATTGCTTCGCCGCCTCGGCGAACGCGGCCAGGTGCTGACCGTGACCCACCTGCCACAGGTAGCCGCCCAGGGGCATCACCACCTGTTCGTGCACAAAGTGCGCAACAGCGACACCACGCATACCGCCGTGGCCAGCCTGGGCAAGCGCGAGCGAGTCGAGGAAGTGGCGCGGATGCTGGGCGGCATCGACCTCACCAAGGAGTCGCTGGCCCATGCGCGCAAGATGGTAGTGAGTGGCAAGGCCTGAGCGGCCGAAGCGAGCCCAACCCAGAAAGCACAAAGGCGACCCGAAGGTCGCCTTTGTCGTCAATAACGATTAAATCGTTACTTCTTTTTACGCACGTACAGCACCAGATTGTGGTCCACCAGCTCGAAGCCATGCTCGGCAACGATCTCTTTCTGGCGCTTCTCGATTTCGGCATCGAAGAATTCAATGACTTCACCGCTGTCCACGTTGACCATGTGATCGTGGTGCTTACCATCCGCCAGCTCGAACACCGCGTGGCCGCCATCAAAGTTGTGGCGCTCCACCAGGCCCGCCGCTTCGAATTGGGTCAGTACGCGGTACACGGTCGCCAGACCGACATCTTCGCCAGCTTCCATCAGCGCCTTGTACACATCCTCGGCACTCATGTGACGCTGCTCGGCGGAGTCGAGCATCTGAAGAATCTTTACTCGAGGCAGGGTTACCTTGAGGCCCGCTTTGCGCAATTCGCTATTTTCAACCATGGTCAGCTTTCTCGCCGATGCTGCTTCGCAGCTTCTCTTAATACGGGTATGATCGGGGTTTACGTTGTCCAGCCAAGATAGTGGAAGTCGCCCACCGATGCAAAACACCAAGCTCTTGCTAACCAGCCTCACCCTAGTGGGACTGCTCGCACTCGCCGGTTGCTCGTTTCCCGGGGTTTACAAAATCGACATCCAGCAGGGCAATGTCGTCACGCAGGATATGATAGACCAATTGCGCCCGGGAATGACCCGCCGACAAGTAAGGTTTATCATGGGCAACCCCCTGCTGCAGGACACCTTCCACACCAATCGCTGGGATTATCTCTACAGCCTGCAGCCTGGCGGCGGCCAGCGCCAGCAAGAGCGCATGAGCATCTTCTTCAACGAGAACGACCAACTGGTCAACCTCTCCGGCGACTTCATGCCAGGCGTCAGCCGCGACCAGGAAATCCTCGGCGGCAGCGGCGACACCACGGTCAACCCGGACAAGCAGCCGAGCCAACCGGAGAAGCCAGCCAAGCCAGGCTCGCTGGAAGACTCACTGCAAAAGGAAATCGACAACGTCGAGACCACCCCGGTGCCGACACCAGCACCGCTGGAAACTTCGCCGCAGTAAATGCGCCGATACTAAAAAGCCCGGATCTTGCCCGGGCTTTTTATTGCCTGCATGAATGGCGGGGCTTGCTCACCCGCCACGCGCACCCTCAACCATTGAGCTGCTTGGCCCGCTGACAGAAGGCATCGACCATGGTGTTGGCCGCCTGGTTGAACAGTGGCCCCAAGGTGGCCCGCACCAAGGCACCGGCGTAGTCGAACGACAGGTCGAGGCTGATCTTGCAGGCCTTTTCTCCCAGCGGCTTGAACACCCACAGCCCATGCAACTGGGTGAACGGCCCCTCCTCCAGGTTCATCTCGATCGACTGCCCCGGCACCAGCACATTGCGCGTGATGAACTGCTGGCTCATGCCACCCTTGGCCACTTCCAGCCTGGCCCGCATGTGCGTGTCACTGGTCTCGAGCACCGTGGACGCCGAGCACCAGGGCAGGAACTCCGGGTAGCTCGCCACATCGTTGACCAGGTCGTAGAGCGCCTGGGCAGGGTACGGCAGCAGAGCGGAGCGTTGAATATGGGTAGTCATCCAGGCGTCACTTCCAAACTGGGCGGCAGCGCTTGTCAGCGCCTTGAAAACGGCTCTGCGCGGCAGAGCGTGGGTTGCATTGTCCGGGATTCACACAACAGGCTCAAGCGCAGCTAAACCCCGTAGCCGAGGACGCGGCGACTGCCTATAATGCCGCCCCTATGGCTAAACAAAAGAAGCATCCGACCGGGACCATCGCGCAGAACAAGAAAGCGCGACACGATTACTTCATCGAACACAAGTTCGAGGCCGGGCTGGTCCTGTCCGGTTGGGAAGTAAAAAGCCTGCGGGCCGGCAAGGCGCACCTGACCGACAGCTACGTGCTGCTCAAGGATGGCGAAGCCTGGCTGTTCGGCAGCCACATCACCCCGCTGAACACCGCCAGCACCCACGTCATTGCCGACCCCATCCGCACCCGCAAGCTGCTGCTGAACAAGCGCGAGCTCGAGCGCCTGGAAGCGGCCGTGGCGCAGAAGGGCTACACCTGCGTGGCGATGTCGCTGTACTGGAGCAAGCACCTGATCAAGTGCGAGATCGCACTCGGCAAGGGCAAGAAGGAGTTCGACAAGCGCGATACCGTGCGCGAGCGCGACTCCAACCGCGAGCTGCAGCGCACGATGCGCAACAAGGGCAAGGAAGAGTAAGGCTCGGCCTGACCTTTCACGTGGGAGCGGGCTTGCCCCGTTCCCACGAAGTCCAGAATCAGCGCCCGCTGCGCCGCTCCGCCCGCGCCACCCGCTGCGCTTCCTGCTGCGCCTCCTGCAGCACTTCCTGCACATACAGAATGTGCCGGCTGGACACCTCCCGCGCGTCTTCCGCACGCCCCTCGACAATCGCCAGATACAACTCGCGATGCTGGCTGATCAGCATGTCGCGGGTCTCAGTGCGTTGCTGGTACATGCCGCCAATGTTGGTCACCACATTGCGCTTGAGCAGGTCGAACAACCCGCGAATGGTGTGCAACAACACGGCATTGTGGCTGGCCTCGGCAATGGCCAGATGGAAACGCGCATCCGCCGCCCCCTCCTCCGCCCGGTCCACTTCACCGACACGGTTGTAGCAGTCCTGCAACGCATCGAAGGCAGTCTTCAGCCGCTCGCGATCCGGCTCGGTGGCGCGCTGCGCCGCGTAGTAGGCGCAGGACGCCTCCAGCGTATGACGAAACTCCAGCAGATCACGCTGCGCCTCGGGACTGGATTCGAGAAGCTTCAGCAAGGGGTCGCTGAAGGTCGAGCCCAATGACTCGGCCACATAGTTGCCGCCGCCCTGGCGACTGACCAGCAAGCCCTTGGCCACCAGCTTCTGGATCGCCTCGCGCAGCGATGGCCGCGACACGCCGAACTGCTCGGCCAGGGCGCGCTCGGCCGGCAGGCGCTGACCCGAGGTGAGGGTGCCTTCGAGAATCATCCCTTCCAACCGATCGACGATGTCGTCGGACAGGCGCCGCTGGCGGACCTGATCAAAAACCATCACATGCTCTCCACGAACCCCGGGGATGCGAATCCGGGGGCGCCTATTCTGCGCCTATCCGGCTTGCGCCGACAGCCGTCAGGCGGCGTTTTTCCCAGCCAAGCAGATGCCCGCTCATCGGCATCCGACCAAAGTTTCCCACAGGACAAATTGACACACCCTGCGTGGCGCTCTTAACCTAGCGACCAGCCATTGTAAATTGGTCTTACCAATTATCCAATGCCAGTGCCTTGACCAACAACAATTAGGGGCCACCCCATATGCAAACCTGGCAACAACTCTATACCCCGCTTGGTAGCCTTGGCCTGTCCGCGCTGGCGGCGGTCATCCCAATCGTGTTCTTCTTCCTCGCCCTCGCCGTGTTCCGCCTCAAGGGCCACGTCGCCGGCAGCATCACCCTGGCACTGTCGATCCTGGTGGCGATCTTCGCCTTCCAGATGCCTGTCGACATGGCGCTGGCCGCTGCGGGTTATGGCTTCCTCTACGGCCTGTGGCCGATTGCCTGGATCATCGTCGCCGCGGTGTTCCTCTACAAACTCACGGTCAAGAGTGGCCAGTTCGAAGTCATCCGCAGCTCGGTACTGTCGATCACCGACGACCAGCGCCTGCAGGTGCTGCTGATCGGCTTCTGCTTCGGCGCCTTCCTCGAAGGCGCGGCCGGCTTCGGCGCCCCGGTGGCCATCACCGCCGCGCTGCTGGTGGGCCTGGGCTTCAACCCACTGTACGCCGCCGGCCTGTGCCTGATCGCCAACACCGCCCCGGTGGCCTTCGGCGCCTTAGGCATCCCGATCATCGTCGCCGGCCAGGTGACTGGCATCGACGCCTTCCACATCGGCGCCATGACCGGTCGCCAGCTGCCGCTGCTGTCGCTGTTCGTGCCGTTCTGGCTGGTGTTCATGATGGACGGCGTGCGCGGCGTGAAAGAGACCTGGCCTGCCGCCCTGGTGGCCGGCCTGAGCTTCGCCGTCACCCAGTACTTCACCTCCAACTTCATCGGCCCGGAGCTGCCCGACATCACCTCGGCCCTGGCCAGCCTGATCGCCCTGACCCTGTTCCTCAAGGTCTGGCAGCCCAAGCGCGCGTTCGCCGAGGCCAAGGGCAGTGTCGGCGCCGCCGTCGTGCAGTCGAGCGGCAGCCAACCGAGCCCGTACAGCTTTGGCGAGATCTTCAAGGCCTGGTCGCCATTCCTGATCCTCACCGTGCTGGTGACCATCTGGACCCTCAAACCGTTCAAGGCGGCCTTCGCCCCGGGCGGCGCGATGTACAACTTCGTGTTCAACTTCGCCATCCCGCACCTCGACCAGCTGGTGGTCAAGACCGCACCAATCGTCACAGCGCCCACCGCCATGCCGGCCGTGTTCAAGCTCGACCCGATCTCCGCCACCGGCACCGCGATCTTCCTCTCGGCACTGATCTCGATGTGGGTGCTGAAGATCAACTTCAAAACTGGTCTGACCACTTTCAAAGAAACGTTCTGGGAACTGCGCTGGCCGATCCTGTCGATCGGCATGGTGCTGGCCTTCGCCTTCGTCACCAACTACTCGGGCATGTCCTCGACCATGGCCCTGGTGCTGGCCGGCACCGGCGCGGCGTTCCCGTTCTTCTCGCCGTTCCTCGGCTGGCTGGGCGTGTTCCTGACCGGCTCGGACACCTCGTCCAACGCCCTGTTCAGCTCGCTGCAGGCCACCACCGCGCACCAGATCGGCGTCAGCGACACCCTGCTGGTGGCGGCCAATACCAGCGGCGGCGTGACCGGCAAGATGATCTCGCCGCAGTCGATCGCCGTGGCCTGCGCGGCCACCGGCCTGGTCGGCAAGGAATCCGACCTGTTCCGCTTCACCGTCAAGCACAGCCTGTTCTTCGCCACCATCGTCGGCCTGATCACTCTGGTCCAGGCCTACTGGCTCACTGGCATGCTGGTTCATCACTAAAGTGACAGGGGCCGGGCGCCTTGACGCGCCCGGCATTCCCCACAAGCAACGCTGCGAGAATCCATGATCATTTCCGCCTCCACCGACTATCGCGCCGCGGCCCAACGCAAGCTGCCCCCCTTCCTGTTCCACTACGCCGACGGCGGCGCCTACGCCGAGCACACCCTGCGCCACAACGTCTCGGACCTGGCCGGCATCGCCTTGCGCCAGCGCGTACTGAAGAACATGTCCGAGCTGAGCTTGCAGACGCAGCTGTTCGACGAAACCCTGAGCATGCCCGTGGCCCTCGCCCCGGTCGGCCTCACCGGCATGTACGCCCGCCGTGGCGAAGTGCAGGCGGCACGCGCAGCGGCGGCACACGGCATTCCGTTCACGATGTCGACGGTATCGGTGTGCCCGATCGAAGAAGTGGCCCCGGCCATCGACCGGCCGATGTGGTTCCAGCTGTATGTGCTCAAGGACCGCGGCTTCATGCGCAACGCCCTGGAGCGCGCCAAGGCCGCCGGCGTGAAGACCCTGGTGTTCACCGTCGACATGCCCGTGCCCGGCGCCCGCTACCGCGATGCCCACTCCGGCATGAGCGGCGCCAACGGCCCGCTGCGCCGCGTGCTGCAAGCCATGACCCACCCACAATGGGCCTGGGACGTCGGCGTGATGGGCCGCCCCCACGACCTGGGCAATATCTCCGCCTACCGCGGCAACCCCACGGGCCTGGCCGACTACATCGGCTGGCTGGGCAACAACTTCGACCCGTCCATCTCCTGGAAAGACCTGGAGTGGATCCGCGAATTCTGGGACGGCCCGATGATCATCAAGGGCATCCTTGACGCCGATGACGCCCGCGACGCGGTCAAGTTCGGCGCCGACGGCATCGTCGTCTCCAACCACGGCGGCCGCCAGCTCGATGGCGTGCTGTCCAGCGCCCGCGCCCTGCCGGCCATCGCCGACGCGGTGAAGGGCGATATCAAGATCCTCGCCGACTCCGGCATCCGCAGCGGCCTCGATGTGGTGCGCATGATCGCCCTGGGCGCCGACAGCGTGCTGATCGGCCGCGCCTTCCTCTATGCCCTGGCCACCCATGGCGAGGCCGGGGTGAAGAACCTGCTGGAGCTGTTCGAGAAGGAGATGCGCGTGGCCATGGTGCTGACCGGTGCCAAGTCCATCGGCGAGATCAGCAAAGACTCGCTGGTCCGCGAACTGGGCGCCTGAGCGCGCCCGCCAACGCCTGAATATCCGGGGCACGCCGCGCGCCAGACGCCGCGGCCCCGCGAGGAGACTGCATGAGCCTGCCCGCCGCGTTCCTGCGTGATGCCGAGCGCCTGATCCCCGCCGAACGCCGCTTCGACGACCCGACCTCGACCCTGGCCTTCGGCACCGACGCCAGCTTCTACCGGCTGATCCCCAAGCTGGTGCTGCGCGTGGAGTCCGAGGACGAAGTGGTCGCGCTGATCCAGCTGGCCCAGCGCGACCGGGTGCCGGTGACCTTCCGAGCCGCCGGCACCAGCCTGTCCGGCCAGGCCATCAGCGACTCGGTGCTGATCGTGCTCGGCGACAACTGGAATGGCCGGGAGATTCGCCACCAGGGCGGGCAGATCCGCCTGCAGCCCGGCGTGATCGGCGCCCAGGCCAATGCCTGGCTGGCCCCCTATGGGCGCAAGATCGGCCCGGACCCGGCGTCGATCAACGCCTGCAAGATCGGCGGTATCGTCGCCAACAATGCCAGTGGCATGTGCTGCGGCACCGCCCAGAACACCTACCACACCCTCGCTGGTCTGCGCCTGGTGCTGGCCGACGGCACCCGCCTGGACAGCGAGGACCCAACCAGCGTCGCCGCCTTCGAGCACAGCCACGCCGGCCTGCTGGACGAACTGGCCCGCCTTGGCCGCGAGACCCGCGCCAACACCGCGCTGGCTGAACGCATCCGGCACAAGTACCGGCTGAAAAACACCACGGGGCTCTCACTCAACGCACTGGTGGACTACGACCAGCCGCTCGATATCCTGCAGCACCTGCTGGTCGGTTCCGAAGGCACCCTTGGCTTCATCAGTGCCGTCACCTACAACACCGTGCCCGACCACCCGCACAAGGCCAGCGCGCTGCTGGTGTTCCCCAGCGTTGAAAGCTGCTGCCGCGCCGTGACCATGCTCAAGCGCCAGCCAGTCTCCGCCGTGGAGCTGCTCGACCGCCGCAGCCTGCGCTCGGTGCAGGAGATGCCGGGCATGCCGGCATGGGTCAAGGACCTGTCGGCAAACGCCTGCGCCCTGCTGATCGAGTGCCGCGCCGCCAGCCAGAGCCTGCTGCACGAGCAGCTCGAGCAGGTGATGGCGTCCATCGACGACTACCCGCTGGAGCAGAAGGTCGCGTTCAGCGAAGACCCGGCGGTGTACAACCAGCTGTGGAAGATCCGCAAGGACACCTTCCCCGCCGTCGGCGCCGTGCGCCAGACCGGCACCACGGTGATCATCGAGGACGTGACCTTCCCCATCGAGCAACTGGCCGAAGGCGTCAACCGCCTGATCCAGCTGTTCGACAAGCACCGCTACGACGAGGCGATCATTTTCGGCCACGCCCTGGAAGGCAACCTGCACTTCGTCTTCACCCAGGGCTTTAACAGTGCCGAGGAAGTGGCTCGCTACCAGGCCTTCATGGACGACGTGGCGCAGCTGGTGGCCGTGGAATTCGGCGGCTCGCTCAAGGCCGAGCACGGCACCGGGCGCAACATGGCGCCCTTCGTCGAGCTGGAATGGGGGCATGACGCCTACCAGCTGATGTGGAAGCTCAAGCGCCTGCTCGACCCCAACGGCATCCTCAACCCCGATGTGGTGCTGAGCGAGGACCCCGACATCCACCTGAAGAACCTCAAGCCGCTGCCGGCCGCCGACGAGATCGTCGACAAGTGCATCGAGTGCGGTTTCTGCGAGCCGGTGTGTCCGTCGAAAGGGCTTACCTTGAGCCCGCGCCAGCGCATCGTCATGTGGCGCGACATCCAGGCGAAGAAACGCGCCGGCGTTGATACCCGCGAACTGCTGCGCACCTACCAGTACCAGGGCATCGACACCTGCGCCGCCACCGGCCTGTGCGCACAGCGCTGCCCGGTGGGCATCAACACCGGCGAGCTGGTGAAGAAGCTGCGCGGTCAGGCGGCCGAACACGGCAAGGCCGCCGACTGGCTGGCCGAGCATTTCCACGCCACCCTGCACGGCGCGCGCTTCACGCTGGCCGCCGCCAATGGCGCGCGCAAGCTGCTCGGTGCCCCGCGCATGAGCCGGCTCAGCGCCCGCCTGAGCAAGGCCAGCAAAGGCCGCCTGCCGCAGTGGACTCCCGCCATGCCGCAGCCGCTGCGAGCCGTCGAGCTCAGCACCGCGAGCCACGACGCCCGCCCTCGCGTGGTCTACCTGGCCGCCTGCGTATCGCGGGTCATGGGCCCGGCCTATGCCGACCGCGAGCAGAGTTCGCTGCTGGACAAAACCCGTGCCCTGCTAGAGAAGGCCGGCTACCAGGTAGTGTTCCCGGACAACGCCGACAGTCTGTGCTGCGGCCAGCCGTTCGCCTCCAAGGGCTACCCCAAGCAGGCCGAGCACAAGCGCCAGGAACTGATCACCGCGCTGCTGCACGCCAGCCGTGGCGGCCTTGATCCGATCTACTGCGACACCAGCCCCTGCACCCTGCGCCTGGTCCAGGACCTGGGCGAATCGCGGCTGGACCTGTACGACCCGGTGCGCTTCATCCGCACCCACCTGGTCGACAAGCTGGAGTTCACCCCCCAGGACGAGCCCGTGGCGGTGCACGTGACCTGCAGCACCCAGCACCTGGGCGAAAGCCAGGCGCTGATCGACCTGGCGCGGCGCTGCAGCAAGCAGGTGGTGATCCCCGAAGGCATTCATTGCTGCGGCTTCGCCGGCGACAAGGGCTTCACCACACCGGAGCTCAACGCCCATTCGCTGCGCACGCTCAAGGACGCGGTGCAGTATTGCAGCGAGGGGATCTCCACCAGCCGCACCTGCGAGATCGGCCTGTCGAGCCACAGTGGCATCGATTATCACGGGCTGGTCTACCTGGTAGACCGGGTTACCCGGGCGCGCGGCCACTGAACCGCAAGGCAACCCCGCTCTCTCGTGGGAGCGGGCCAGCCCCGCGATGGCGCCGGCAAAGCCGGCAGCACAACTGCGTCCTGCACAAACCCCACGCACTCAAGTAAACTGGCGGCCTTTTCGCGCAGCCTCGGGCTGCCCCTGTCGATTTACCAAAGGTGCCCGCCATGCCCTGGCTGCAAGTACGCCTGGCCATCAGCCCGGAACAAGCCGAAACCTACGAAGACGCCCTGCTTGAAGTGGGCGCCGTCTCGGTGACTTTCATGGACGCCGAAGACCAGCCGATCTTCGAACCGGACCTCAACACCACCCCGCTGTGGTCGCACACGCACCTGCTGGCGCTGTTCGAGGCCGATGCCGAGCCCGAGCAGGTGTTCGCCCACCTGCGCCTGCTGACCGGTGCCGAGCTGCCCGAGTACCACGCCGAGGTGATCGAGGACCAGGACTGGGAGCGCAGCTGGATGGACAACTTCCAGCCGATGCGTTTCGGCCAGCGCCTGTGGATCGTGCCGAGCTGGCACGAAGCCCCGGAAAAGGACGCGGTCAACCTGCTGCTCGACCCGGGCCTGGCCTTTGGCACGGGTACCCACCCGACCACCGCGCTGTGCCTGGAATGGCTCGACGGCCAGCAGCTGCAAGGCACGCAGGTGCTCGACTTCGGCTGCGGCTCGGGCATCCTGGCCATTGCCGCGCTGCTGCTCGGTGCCCGCCACGCGGTCGGCACCGACATCGACGTGCAGGCTATCGAGGCCTCGCGTGACAACGCCCAGCGCAACGGCATTGCCGACGACACGTTCGACCTGTACCTGCCCGAGCAGATGCCGGCCATGCAGGCCGACGTGCTGGTCGCCAACATCCTGGCCGGCCCGCTGGTATCGCTGGCGCCGCAGCTGTCCGGCCTGGTGCGCCCCGGCGGCCTGCTGGCGCTGTCGGGCATCCTCGCCGAACAGGGTGAGGAAGTGGCCGCCGCCTATGCCGCCGACTTCGACCTGGACCCGATCGTCGTGCGCGACGGCTGGGTACGTATCAGTGGTCGCCGCCGCTAAGCGCGCCTAGACTCATCTCCTGCACAGCTTCCCGGACAGCCGCATGACCGACAGTTTCGTCACCCAGTGCCCGCATTGCCAGACCAGCTTTCGCGTCACCCATCACCAGTTGAGCGTGGCCCGCGGCGTAGTGCGCTGCGGCCAATGCCTGCAGGTGTTCAACGCGGCGAAACAACTGCTGGAGCAGAACCGCGCCGCGGCTGGCGAAGGCGACACCCGTGCGCCGGCGCCGGCAGCCGAGCCGGCCGTGCCAGCGCCCGCAGCCGTGCAGCCGGAGGCCGCCCCGCCGGCACCGAGCGAGGACAACTGGACGGTCACGGCCGAGGAACTCGATGCCCTCGACCTCGACCAGGAGCTGGCGCGCCTTGAACGGCGCAGCCCCGGTGATCGGCGCGCAGCCCCGGCCAAGGGCATGCTCCAGGCCCGCCGCGACGATCAGCTCGGCGATGGGCCTGGCGATGAACCGTTCGGCACCGCCACTGACGGCGACCGTTTGCCTGCGCAGGAGCGCGAGGACGCACCGATGCTGGTCGAGCAGGAGCCGCTTGACCTGGCACCGGCCGACGACGAGCGCACCGAGCCTACTCTCGGCGCCACCAGCCTCGATCTCGACGATGAACCACCAGTGCGCGATCGGCCACTCGACGACGACCTCGACGAACCCTCGCGGCAGTTACCCAGCCATGACGAACCGGTGCCGGAAAAGGGCCTTTCGGCGCTTGACGACGAGGTGCACAGCGCGCCGTTCTCGGCCCGCGACGATGACCCCGACGAACATCCCGGGCAGCGCCTGGAACCGAGCCTGGCCGCCAAGCCCGAGCGCGCGCGCAAGGAGCCGCTGGTCGACGTGGTCGACGACCCGTTGCAGTTGGGCTGGGAAAAGCCCGCCCCGAACTGGGGCAAGCGCCTGCTGTGGGGTTTCCTGACCCTGCTGGCCGCAGGCCTGCTGGCATTCCAGTACGTCTGGTTCCACTTCGACGAAATGGCCCGCCAGGACCAGTACCGCCCATGGTTCCAGCAGTTATGCCCGATGTTCGGCTGCCAGGTGCCGACCCGCGTCGACATCTCGCGGATCAAGAGCAGCAACCTGGTAGTGCGCAGCCACCCGGACTTCAAAGGGGCGCTGATCGTCGACGCGATCATCTACAACCGCGCGCCCTTCGCCCAGCCCTTCCCGCTGCTCGAGCTGCGCTTCGCCGACCTCAACGGCCAGTTGATCGCCAGCCGGCGCTTCAAGCCCAGCGAGTACCTGTCGGGCGAGCTGGCCGGGCGCGGCGAGATGCCCAGCCAGACGCCGATCCACATCGCCCTGGATATCCTCGACCCTGGGCCGAAGGCGGTGAACTACAGCCTGAGCTTCCGTTCGCCGGAGTAAGCGACAGGCGGCAAGCTTCAAACCGCAGGTAAAAGCCTGTCTGCAGGCCTCTTGCAGCTTGAAGCTTGCCGCTTGGCACTGGGTGTCATAACGCCGCAACTGTTCAGATTTTATCCAGATTCATCTTTATCCGGTCATCGAGAGCGGGTATCATGCCATCCCTTTTTCGAACTCCAATGATTCGGCCCCACAACAGGGAACACCTATGTCGGCGGTACGCATCGGCCCTTACACACTGCAGAACAACCTGATCCTGGCCCCCATGGCCGGCGTCACGGACCAGCCTTTCCGAACACTGTGCAAACGCCTCGGGGCGGGCATGGTGGTATCGGAGATGGTCTCCAGCGACATGCGCCTGTGGAACAGCCGCAAGTCGAGCCTGCGCCGCATCCACGAAGGTGATCCCGAGCCACGCTCGGTGCAGATCGCCGGTGGCGACGCGCAGATGATGGCCGAGGCGGCCCGGGCCAACGTCGAAGCCGGCGCGCAGATCATCGATATCAACATGGGCTGCCCGGCGAAAAAAGTCTGCAACAAGGCCGCAGGCTCTGCTTTATTGAGAGATGAAGCCTTGGTCACCGAAATCCTCCATGCCGTCGTCGGCGCCGTGGACGTGCCGGTGACGCTGAAGATCCGCACCGGCTGGGACCGGACGAGCAAGAACGGCCTGAACGTGGCGAAGATCGCCGAACAGGCCGGCATCCAGGCGCTGGCGGTGCATGGCCGCACACGCGCCGACCTGTACACCGGTGACGCCGAGTACGACACCATCGCCGCGATCAAGCAGGCGGTGTCGATCCCGGTTTTCGCCAACGGCGACATCACCTCGCCGGAAAAGGCCCGGGCGGTGCTGCATGCCACCGGTGCCGACGGCCTGCTGATCGGCCGTGCCGCCCAGGGGCGGCCGTGGATTTTCCGCGAGATCGAGCATTACCTGCGCACGGGCGAGCACCTGCCCGCCCCGGCGCTGGACGAAGTGGAACGCATTCTGCTGGAGCACCTGGCCGCGCTGCATGCCTTCTATGGCGATGTGATGGGCGTGCGGATCGCCCGCAAGCACGTTGGCTGGTACCTGGCAACCCGACCTGGCGGCAAGGAGTTCCGCAGCCAGTTCAACGCTTTGCAAGACACACAAGCGCAGTGCGCCAACGTTCAGGCGTTTTTCGCCGAACGTCGACAGAGCCTTGGGACAGAGGACGAACAAGGGGTGGCCGCATGACGATGATGACCGAGACATTAGTGAGTGGAACAACGCCCGTGAGCGACAACGCCAACCTCAAGCAGCACTTGAACACGCCGAGCGAAGAGGGCCAGACCCTGCGCGACAGCGTCGAGAAGGCACTGCACAACTACTTCGCCCACCTGGAAGGCGCTACCGTCACGGACGTGTACAACCTGGTGCTCTCGGAAGTCGAGGCGCCGCTGCTCGAATGCGTGATGAACTACGTCAAGGGCAACCAGACCAAGGCCAGCGAGATGCTCGGGCTCAACCGAGGCACGCTGCGCAAGAAGCTCAAGCAGTACGATCTGTTGTAAGGCCAGAACCCCAACCAAAAAGGCGCTCATGCAAAGAGGCGCCTTTTTTGCTGACTCCACCGCGTTATGGAATCTGAAATGACCGACCAGACTACCCGCCTGCCGATCCGCCGCGCCCTGATCAGCGTCTCCGACAAGACCGGTATCCTCGAATTCGCCCGTGAGCTGCAACAGCTCGGTGTCGAGATCCTGTCCACCGGCGGCACCTACAAGCTGCTCAAGGACAACGGCGTCAACGCGGTGGAAGTGGCCGACTACACCGGCTTCGCCGAAATGATGGACGGCCGGGTCAAGACCCTGCATCCGAAGATCCACGGCGGCATCCTGGGCCGTCGCGGCACCGACGACGCCATCATGAACGAGCATGGCATCAAGCCGATCGACCTGGTCGCGGTCAACCTGTACCCGTTCGAAGCCACCATCAGCAAGCCGGGCTGCGACCTGCCGACCGCCATCGAGAACATCGACATCGGCGGCCCGACCATGGTCCGTTCCGCGGCGAAGAACCACAAGGACGTGGCCATCGTGGTCAACGCCAGCGATTACGCCGGCATTGTCGAAGGCCTGAAAGCCGGCGGCCTGACCTACGCCCAGCGCTTCGACCTGATGCTCAAGGCCTTCGAGCACACCGCCGCCTACGACGGCATGATCGCCAACTACATGGGCACCATCGACCAGGTCAAGGACACCCTGTCCACCGAAGACCGCAGCGAGTTCCCGCGCACCTTCAACAGCCAGTTCGTCAAGGCCCAGGAAATGCGCTACGGCGAGAACCCGCACCAGAGCGCGGCGTTCTACGTCGAGGCCAAGAAAGGCGAGGCCAGCATTTCCACCGCCATCCAGCTGCAAGGCAAGGAGCTGTCGTTCAACAACGTGGCCGACACCGACGCCGCGCTGGAGTGCGTGAAGAGCTTCGTCAAGCCGGCCTGCGTGATCGTCAAGCACGCCAACCCGTGCGGCGTGGCCGTGGTGCCTGAGGACGAAGGCGGTATCCGCAAGGCCTACGACCTGGCCTACGCCACCGACACCGAGTCGGCGTTCGGCGGCATCATCGCCTTCAACCGCGAGCTGGACGGCGAAACCGCCAAAGCCATCGTCGAGCGCCAGTTCGTCGAAGTGATCATCGCCCCGAAAATCTCCCAGGCCGCCCGCGAAGTCGTGGCCGCCAAGCAGAACGTGCGTCTGCTGGAGTGCGGCGAGTGGCCAGCCGAGCGCGCCGCCGGTTGGGACTTCAAGCGCGTCAACGGTGGCCTGCTGGTGCAGAGCCGCGATGTCGGCATGATCACTGCCGACGACCTGAAGATCGTCACCAAGCGTGCGCCGACCGAGCAGGAAATCCACGACCTGGTGTTTGCCTGGAAAGTGGCCAAGTTCGTCAAGTCCAACGCCATCGTCTACGCCAAGCAGCGCCAGACCATCGGCGTCGGCGCCGGCCAGATGAGCCGCGTCAACTCCGCGCGCATCGCCGCGATCAAGGCCGAACATGCCGGCCTGCAGGTGCAGGGCGCGGTAATGGCCTCGGATGCGTTCTTCCCGTTCCGTGATGGCATCGACAACGCGGCTAAAGTGGGTATCAGCGCCGTGATCCAGCCAGGTGGTTCGATGCGTGATGCCGAAGTCATCGCCGCTGCCGACGAAGCCGGGATCGCCATGGTATTCACCGGCATGCGCCACTTCCGCCACTGATTATGGCAATCGGCCGCACTGAAGCAGGCATCTGCTGCGTTGGGGCCGGTTCCGCTGATGCTCATTGCCATAAGGCAACTGCGCTCATCGGAACCGTCCCCGCCTTGCATCTACCTGCTTCATTGCGACCTCGTACAGCGAGGGGTGTTGCCTCTCGTTCGACAGATTTCGAGGTTTTGACATGAAAGTTTTGATCATCGGCAGCGGCGGTCGCGAACACGCCCTGGCCTGGAAAGTCGCCCAGGACCCACGGGTCGAGAAAATCTTCGTGGCGCCGGGTAACGCCGGTACCGCCAGCGAAGCCAAGTGCGAGAACGTCGCCATTGACGTCACTGCCCTGGAGCAACTGGCCGACTTCGCCGAGAAGAACGTCGACCTGACCATCGTCGGCCCGGAAGCGCCGCTGGTCATCGGTGTCGTGGACCTGTTCCGCAGCCGTGGCCTGGACTGCTTCGGCCCGACCAAGGGCGCGGCCCAGCTGGAAGGCTCCAAGGCCTTCACCAAGGACTTCCTGGCCCGTCACAAGATCCCGACTGCCGACTACCAGAACTTCACCGAGATCGAGCCGGCCCTGGCCTACCTGCGTGAGAAAGGCGCGCCGATCGTGATCAAGGCCGACGGCCTGGCCGCCGGTAAAGGCGTAATCGTCGCCATGACCCTGCAGGAAGCCGAAGACGCCGTGCGCGACATGCTCGCCGGCAATGCCTTCGGTGAAGCCGGTTCGCGCGTGGTGATCGAAGAGTTCCTCGACGGCGAGGAAGCCAGCTTCATTGTCATGGTCGACGGCCACAACGTGCTGCCCATGGCCACCAGCCAGGACCACAAGCGTGTCGGCAACCAGGATACCGGCCCGAACACCGGCGGCATGGGTGCCTACTCCCCTGCCCCCGTGGTCACTGCCGACGTGCACCAGCGCGTGATGGACCAGGTGATCTGGCCGACCGTGCGCGGCATGGCCGAGGAAGGCAACGTCTACACCGGCTTCCTGTATGCCGGCCTGATGATCGACAAGGCGGGCAACCCCAAGGTCATCGAGTTCAACTGCCGCTTCGGCGACCCGGAAACACAGCCGGTCATGCTGCGCCTGGAGTCGAGCCTGGTACTGCTGATCGAAGCCGCCTTCGCCAAGGCCCTGGACAAGGTCGAAGCGCAATGGGACCCGCGTCCGAGCCTGGGCGTGGTGCTGGCCGCCGGTGGCTACCCGGGCGACTACGCCAAGGGCGCCGTGATCAGCGGCCTGGACGCCGCCGCCAAGCTGCAAGGCAAGGTGTTCCACGCCGGCACCGCACTGAAGGACGGCCAGGTGGTCACCGCCGGTGGCCGCGTACTGTGCGCCACCGCCATGGGCGACACCGTCGAAGCCGCCCAGCAGCAGGCCTACCGCCTGGCCGAGCAGGTCAAGTGGGACGCCAGCTTCTACCGCAACGACATCGGCTACCGGGCCATCGCCCGCGAGCGCGGTGAGCAGCAGTAAAAGTGCAGCCAACGGTCGTGCCGCTCCCGGCGCACGGCCTTCGGCTCGTCGTCAAGGCCCCGCCGGGGCCTTGCCTTCGCCTTGGCGCGCCGCGCATAGTGGTTATCCGGCACATTAGCTAAGAAGGGATTTCGTCGTGCGTCGGCTTCGGATTGCCATAGCCCTGATCGTCAGCCTGCTGACCCTGCTCTGCCTGCTCCCGGCACACGCCGAACAGGCTGCAGGCTGGTCGGCGCTGCTCGATGAACAGGCCAACCTGCAGCTGTCCGACGTGCGCTCCGAACGCTACCGCAACCAGTTCAGCCCATTGGCCCTCGAAGAACTGGATGCCGCCCTCCCCGACCAGGCCCTGTGGTTGCACTACCGCCTGGATCCGAGCGACCAGGAACAACTGGTACGCATTTTCGCCCCCGACCTGTCACGCCTGGACCTCTACGCCCTGGAAGGCGGCAAATTGCTGCGCCAGCTGCACCATGGCCGGCAGGGCGACGGCCTCAGCCCCACCCTGCGCGGCAGGGACCACGTGCTGCCACTGCCGCACAGCAACCAACCACTGGATATCTACCTGCGACTGGTTTCCGAACACCAATTGCGCCCGGCCATCACTGTCGAGACCACCGCCCACGCCGCCGCCGACCAGCGCCAATCGCTGCTGTTCGGCCTGTTGTTCGGTGGCCTGGTGATGCTGATCCTGCACAACCTGATCCGCTTCGGTTACACACGCTCGAGCACCACGCTGGTACTGGCGCTGTACCACGGCCTGATGCTGCTCAGCGCGCTGATCCTGCTCAACCTCACTGGGCCCTGGGGGCAGCTGTGGCACAGCGCGCAAACCCCGGCGGCCTACCTGACGCTGGTACTGGCAGGCCTGGCCGGGTTGTACTTCACCCTGCATTTCTTCTCCCCCTGCAGTTCGGCGCGGCTCAATCGCCTGCTGCACATGGAAATGGTGGTGGCCGCGGTCAGCGGCCTGGTGCTGCTGTTCGTCGACACCCTGCCGCTGAACCTGATGACCTACGCCCTGCTCGCCCTGGGCAGCGTGAGCATGCTGCTGGTCAGCGGCTATCACTGGTACAAAGGCTACGGCCCGGCGCGCCTGTTCGCCGTGGCGATGCTGGTGTTCAACCTCGGCGGCCTGGTGCTGCTGCCGGCCCTGCTGGGCCTCACCCGCACCTCCACGCCCTGGTTGCTGTGCATCCTCATGGCGCTGACCGTGGTCAGCGGCCTGCTGCTCAACCTCGCGGTCAGCGAGCGCCTGCGCCGGATCAGCGAGGAGCGCTTCCGCGCCAGCCGCGCGCTGGCCGCCAGCGACGCCGAGATCAACGCCAAGGCCGAATTCCTGGCCAAGATCAGCCACGAGATCCGCACCCCCATGAACGGCGTGCTGGGCATGACCGAGCTGCTGCTCGGCACGCCGCTATCGGTCAAGCAGCGCGACTATGTGCAGACCATCCACAGCGCCGGCAACGAACTGCTCACCCTGATCAACGAAATCCTCGACATCTCCAAGCTCGAGTCGCGGCAGATCGAGCTGGACGACGTGCAGTTCGACCTCAATGCCCTGATCGAGGACTGCCTGAACATCTTCCGGGCCAAGGCCGAACAGCAGAACATCGAGCTGATCAGCTTCACCCAGCCACAGGTGCCGCGAGTGGTCAGCGGCGACCCGACGCGCCTGCGCCAGGCCTTGTCGAGCCTGCTGGACAACGCCCTGAAGAACACCACCCAGGGCGAGATCCTGCTGGTGGTGGCCCTCGACCAGCGTGGCGACAGCCCGCGCCTGCGCATCGCCGTGCAGGACAGCGGCGAGCCCATGCCGCCGGCCGAGCGCGACGCCTTGCTGCAGGCCGAGCTGCACAGCCGCCACTTCCTTTCCAGCAACAAGCTCGGCGGCCACCTGGGCCTGGTGATCGCCAAGCAACTGATCGGGCTGATGCAGGGCGAGTTCGGCATCAAGACCAGCACCAGCATGGGCAACACCCTGTGGCTGACCCTGCCGCTCGACCCGCTGCGCCTGGAGCAGCCGCCCACCGACCTCGACGGCCCGCTGCGCGACGCCCGGGTGCTGGTGGTGGACGACAACGACACCTGCCGCAAGGTGCTGGTGCAGCAATGCAGCGCCTGGGGCATGAACGTCAGCGCGGTGCCGTCGGGCAAGGAGGCGCTGGCCTTGCTGCGCACCAAGGCGCACCTGCGCGACTATTTCGACGCGGTGCTGCTCGACCAGAACATGCCCGGCATGACCGGCATGCAGTTGGCGGCCAAGATCAAGGAAGACCCGAGCCTGAACCACGACATCCTGGTGGTCATGCTCACCGGTATCAGCAACGCGCCGAGCAAGATCATCGCCCGCAATGCCGGGGTCAAGCGCATCCTCGCCAAGCCGGTGGCCGGCTACACGCTCAAGACCACCCTTGCCGAGGAGCTCGCCCTGCGCGGCCGCGAGCAGGCCGCACCGCCGCTGCCGGTCGGCACCCCGGTGCCGCTGGACCTGCCCGGCGACTTCCGTATCCTGGTGGCCGAGGACAACAGCATCTCGACCAAGGTCATCCGCGGCATGCTCGGCAAGCTCAACCTCGAGCCGGATACCGCCAGCAACGGCGAAGAGGCCCTGCAGGCAATGAAGGCCAAGCACTACGACCTGGTACTGATGGACTGCGAGATGCCAGTGCTCGACGGTTTCTCCGCCACCCAGCAGTTGCGCGCCTGGGAGACCGCCAACCAGCGTCCGCGCACCCCGGTGGTGGCATTGACCGCGCACATCCTCAATGAGCACAAGGAACGCGCGCGCCTGGCCGGCATGGACGGGCACATGGCCAAGCCGGTGGAGCTGTCGCAGTTGCGCGAGCTGGTGCAGTTCTGGGCGGGGCAGCGGCAGGCGGTGTCCGACGACACCACGCAGATCCTGTAGCAGCGACTTCAGCCGCGAGGCAGCCACCACAGAATCTGATACCCCCTTCGCGGGTGATCGCGGCTGAAGCCGCTCCTACAGGTTCCGTGCTATACAGGTGCCACCCATTCCCGCCGCGGACCCAGCGCCATGCTCCATGAGTTGTTCAGCGTCTACCTGAAGATGCTCGTGCTCTACAGCCCGTTCTTCGTACTCTCATGTTTCATCGGCCTGACCCGCGGCCACTCCAGCAAGGAGCGCAAGCAACTGGCCTGGCGGGTAGCCATTGCCACGCTGGTCGCCAGCGTGCTGCTGTACCTGTTCGGGCGGGTGATCTTCGGGGTATTCGGCATCACCGCCGACGCCTTCCGCATCGGCGCAGGCTCGGTGCTGTTCATCTCGGCGCTGGGCATGGCCCAGGGCAAGTCGGCGGTGCAGACCGACAACGTGCAGCAGGACGTGACCATCGTGCCGCTGACCATTCCGCTCACCGTCGGCCCCGGCACCATCGGTGCGTTGCTGGTGATGGGCGTGGGCCAACCGCACTGGGACGACAAGCTGCTGGCCATCGTCAGCATCGCCCTGGCCAGCTTCACCGTGGGCCTGGTGCTGTACCTCTCGCACCGTATCGAACGGATCCTCGGCGACCAGGGCCTGCAGATCGTCAGCCGCCTGATGGGGCTGTTCGTCTGCGCCCTGGCGGCGCAGATCATCTTCACCGGGATCAAGGGCTACCTGCTGCCCTGACCCCGGCTGCGCTCAGGGCTTGGCGGGGTACCAGCGCGGCGTGTACACCCACTGGCCGCCATCGGCACGGGGGAAGGTGCAGGTGGTCGAGGAGCCAACCAGCACCATGGTGCGCATGTCGACCATCTCCGGCAGCAGCTCGCCCAAGGTCACCACCCGCAGGGTCTGCCCCGGCCTGCCGATATCACGGCCCAGCACCACGGGAGTGCCTGCGTCGCGATGGCGGCGCACCACCTCCAGCGCCACGCCCAGCTGATGCGGTCGGGCCTTGGAGATCGGGTTGTAGAACGCCAGCACCAGATCCGCCTGGGCCGCCAGGTCGAGGCGTTTCTCGATGATCGACCAGGGCTTGAGGTTGTCCGACAACGACATCACGCAGAAGTCGTGGCCCAGTGGCGCCCCCGCCTGGGCGGCGGTAGCCAGCGAGGCCGAGACGCCGGGCAGGATCTCCAGCTCGACGCGCTGCCAGGCCGGGTCACTGGATTCGTGGAGCGCTTCGAGCACCGCGGCGGCCATGGCGAACACGCCCGGATCGCCCGACGACACCACCACCACCGAACGCCCTTGCGCCGCCAGCTCGAAGGCATGGCGGGCGCGCTGCATTTCTTCGCGGTTGTCGGTGCAATGCAGCACCTGATCGTCGCGGAAGGGGCCGGCCATGCGCACGTAGGTTTCGTAACCCAGCACATCCTGCGCACGCGCCAGCTCAGCCTTGACCGCCGGCACCATCAGCTCGGCGGCACCAGGGCCCAGGCCGATCACGGCCAGGCGACCACGGCGCCGGCCAATGCGGTCGATGTCGACAGGTGCCGGGCAAACGGCGTGGGCGAGCCCCACGGACGAGCCTACCCGCGCTTGCGGGACTGCATCAGCCAGCATCCGCTCCAGGCTTTCGGCAGCCGGGGCGAAGCGCAGGGCAACATTCAGTGCCCGTGCAGCTTCGTGCAGGGCTGGCTCCGCCATCTCGGTTTCGCTCGCCAGCAGGCAGGCCAGCGCGGGCTCGGCGATGTTCGCCCGCAGCAGTTCCTCGCGTATTTGGTGCACCAGGTCGGCGCTACCGGCCCTGACCGCCACCACCACGCAACGCGCATGGATCAGCAGTTCGTCACGGCTGGCCGGACGCAGTGCGCTGCCCACGTGGATAGTGCGTTGCGCCTCGTCACTGGCGGGCAACTGCACGTGTTCGAGCCACGGCGCGTCGCCTTCGACACGCACCGTCTCACCCGCCAGCAGGTCGGAGACGAAGCGCTTGCCCTGCTCCAGGTCCGCCAGTGCGTAACCCTCGGGCGGGTTGAGCAGGCAGGTGCCAAAGCGCAGCTCGCCACTGGTGGTGATCGCCGCGCTCACACCCAGCGCCTCGCCGATCTCTCGGGCCATGACGTTGACCCCACCCAGGCCACCGAGCAGCGGCACCACGGCGCTGCCGTCCTCGGCCACCACCAGTACCGGTGGCTCGACGCCTTTTTCGCTCAACAGCGGCGCCAGGGTGCGAATAACGATACCCGCCGCGCACAGGGCGATGATCGGCGTGTCCTGCTGGTACAGCGCACGCAGGGTGTCGCCAAATGCTGCGTAGTATCGGTCGGCCCCTTCCACGCGCCCTTCCAGGCCATGGATCAGCGCCTGTGGATAACAGGCCTGGATACGCCGCGCGGTGGCCAGGCTGCCCGGGCCGAGAATGACGATTGCCGGAGCCTTGTTCATCCCTGCCATTTCTCACCCGGCACGATGATCAGCGAGAAGTATGGCGAGGACTGTGGGTCGACCTCGTCCAGCGCGACGATCTTCTGGTTGGCCATGGTCGCCCGCTCCACGTACAGCGCACGGCTATCCATGCCCAGTTCGGCGAGCACCTGGCGCACCTTGGGGAAGTTGCGTCCCAGTTTCATGATCACTGCGGCGTCGGCATCGGCCAGACGGCGCTTGAGCTCCTCATGGGGCAACACACCGGAAAGCACGGTGAGGGTCTGGTTGCGATACACCAGCGGCGCTCCGAGCACCGAGGCGCCGCCGAGCATCGAGCACACGCCCGGGATCACCTGGGCCTCGTAGCGCGAGGCCAGGCGGTCGTGCAGATACATGTAGGAGCCGTAGAAGAACGGGTCGCCCTCGCAGATCACCGCCACGTCACGGCCGGCATCCAGGTGTTCGGCCACCTGCACGCTGGCTTCGTCGTAGAAGTCGCTGATCACCTGTTCATAGGACAGCGGCGCGGGCAGCGCCTCGGTGGTCACCGGGTACACCAGCGGCAACAGGGTCTGTTCGGCTTGCAGGTGCGCTTCGATGATGCCGAAGGCATTGCCGCGCTTGCCCTTGGCAACGAAGTACGCCACCACCGGCGCCTCGCGCAGCAGGCGCAAGGCCTTGACCGTGATCAGCTCAGGGTCGCCCGGGCCCACGCCGAGGCCCAGCAGTCGTCCGCGTGCCTGCATCATTCCACCTCCGTGGCCAGGGCGTTGACTGCCGCGGCGGCCATCGCGCTGCCGCCCAGGCGGCCCTGCATGATCACGAACGGCACGCCGCGGCTGTCGGCGGCGAGCATCGCCTTGGATTCGGCGGCGCCGACGAAGCCGACCGGGAAGCCGAGGATCAACGCCGGTTTCGGTGCGCCGGCATCGAGCATTTCCAGCAGGTAGAACAGCGCGGTCGGCGCGTTGCCGATCACCACCACGCTGCCTTCCAGGTGCGGGCGCCACAGCTCCAGGGCCACGGCGGAACGGGTGTTGCCTTCGGCCTTGGCCAGGTCCGGCACGCTCGGGTCGCGCAGGGTGCAGATCACCGGGTTGTTGGCCGGCAGACGGGCACGGGTGATGCCTTCGGCGACCATGTGCGCGTCGCAGAGGATCGGCGCGCCCTTGGCCAGGGCCTCGCGGCCGGCAGTGCCGGCGCCTTCGGAGAACTGCAGGCCATCGATGGCCTCGACCATGCCGCAGGCATGGATCACGCGCACGGCGAGCTTTTCAAGATCGGCGGGGATCCGCTCGAGCCGGGCTTCCTCGCGGATGATGCGGAAGGAATTGCGATAGATCTCCTGACCATCGCGGATGTAGTCAATCATCAAGGTGCTCCGTCGGCAGGTCGAGCATGGCGCCTGCTTCTTCTGGGGTGAGGTCGGCGCCGCGCAGCCTGCCGAAGCCCGGCTGGCGCGCATCGCGCAGGTAAAGGTCATAGCGGCCCGGGGCGCGGGCCAGCAGGGTGGCCGGGGCCGCATGGGCCATGGCGCAGGAACGTGGGCAGGCGGACAGGTGCACGCTGCCTGGGGCGCCGTGGTGCAGCAAGCCGGCCAGGGTGACGGCATCGGCCTTGGTGTCGGCCTGGCCCTTGGCGCAGCCGCTGGAGCCAGTGCAGGCGACGACCCGCGCCAGCGGGTGCTCGCTGTGACACAGCAGGTCCAGGGCCGCAAGGTGTTCGCGGGCAGGCTGCACATGGGCCGGGTTCAGGTTGGTCAGTACCAGGCTCTGCCAAGGCGTCAGGCGCAAGCTGCCATCGCCCCATTGGCGGACGACATGGGCGGCGCCGCGCAGCATGGCCGGGGTCAGGCGACCAAGGGGTGGCGCGACGCCCAGGGCCACGCCCTGGCGCTGGGGCAACATGCCAAGCCAGGCACTTGTCGTTGCCGGGCGCTGCCAAGCCAGCGATGAGGTGTCGATTTGCAGGGGCAGCCCTTCAAGGAAGTGCTCCACCGGGCACACCTGCAGCAATTGACGCATGCGCGACTGCTCGGGGGTCGCCAGGTCGAGGAAGCGCTCCAGCACTGCACGCACCAACGCCAGCCCCTGCTCCACCGGCACCGCGCCCAGCGCCTGGCTATTCGACAGGCTGCTGGCGAGCCCGAACCGCAACCAGATGCGTCCTTCGCGTTGCATCGCGGACAGCCACAGATCATGGGCGTGCTCGAGCATCGCCAGCGCTTCGCCGCCATCGAGTTGAACGGCGAACTTGGCCGACAGCTTGTGGAACCTGGGTGTACTTTCCAGCAGGTCGAGAATCTGCCCGGCCAACGGTCGGGTGTCGAACACCATGGCCGGATCGAGCCCAGCCAATGGGCTCACCATGAGGTTGCGCACATCATCACCGGCCGCGTCACGCGGGCCGAGCCCGGCAGCCAGCAGCTGCTCGACCAGGCCCCGGTGGTCATCACCGATGCCGCGAATCTGCAGATTGGCCCGGTTGGTCGCCTCGATCACGCCTCCGGCAAAACGCTCGGCGGCGTCGGCCACGGCATCGGCCTGGTCGGCCAGCAGCAGGCCACCGGGCAGCTTGATCCGGCAGATGCCGCCATCGCGCGCGGCGACGATGCGCCACAACCCCGGGCAGGCCGAGGGACGGGGCGAAACTTCGGGGGGCAGGGGCGGCGTCAAGGGGGCATCCGGCAATCGTGAAAGTGCGCTTCAGTGTAGAAGGCGCGGTATTATGCCTGCTTTGTCCGGCGGCATGAAAAACCGGTGGTCGAACGCCCCGCGATCAATGAACGGTACGAGGAACAGATGGCCCCCTGGCTGACAGTAATAGGCATCGGCGAAGACGGCTTCAGCGGCCTGGGCAAACAGGCCCGGCGCGCCCTGCTAGCGGCCACGCGCATCATCGGTGCCCCGCGCCAGCTGGCCCTGCTGCCCCGCTGCGTCACCGCCGAGCAACTGCATTGGCCCAGCCCCTTCTCCCTGGCCCCGGTCCTGGCCCTGCGCGGCGAGCCGGTATGCGTATTGGCCAGCGGCGATCCGATGTTCTACGGCGTCGGCGCCAGCCTGGCGCGCCAGCTGCCCGCCGAGGAACTGCAGGTGCTGTCGATGCCCTCCTCCTGCGCCCTGGCCGCCGCCCGCCTGGGCTGGCCGCTGCAGGACGTGCAGGTGGTCTCGGTGGTCGCCCGCCCGCTGGCGGCGCTCAATGCCCACCTGTACAGCGGCCTGCGCCTGCTGGTGCTGAGCAACGACGAAAGCAGCCCGGCGGCCATTGCCGCACAGCTGCGCGAACGTGGCTTCGGCCCCAGCCGTCTCCAGGTGTTCGAACACCTCGGTGGGCCACAGGAAAGAACGCTGAGCGGCACCGCTGACGACTGGCCACACACCGAGATCGCCACGCTCAACCTGGTCGCCATCGAATGCCAGGCCTCGCCTGATGCCCCGCGCCTGCCTCGCGTGGCCGGCCTGCCCGACAGCGCCTTCCGTCACGACGGCCAGCTGACCAAGCGCGACGTGCGTGCGATTACCCTGGCCCGCCTGGCACCGCAACCCGGCGAACTGCTGTGGGACGTAGGCGCGGGCTGCGGCTCCATCGGCATCGAATGGATGCGCGCCCACCCCAGCTGCCGCACCCTTGCGATCGAGGCAGACGAAGGCCGCCAGGGCTATATCGAACACAACCGCGACACCCTCGGCGTGCCCGGCCTGCAACTGATCCGCGGCAAGGCACCCGAGGCGTTGGCCGGTCTGGAACGTCCGGACGCGATCTTCATCGGCGGTGGCATCACCCGCGCAGGCGTGCTTGACCTGTGCTGGGAGCGCCTGCTGCCGGGCGGGCGCCTGATTGCCAACGCCGTCACGCTGCAAAGCGAGGTCGCCCTGGCGCAGTTTCGCGACCAGCATGGCGGCGAGCTGACCCGTATCCATATCGCCCACACCCAGCCGCTGGGCAGTTTCGACACCTGGCGCCAGGCCCTGCCGATCACTTTGCTCGACGTGGTGAAACCCGTCGATGCGTGAAGAAACCCGCGAACAGCCCGCGCCCCTGCGCAGCGGCCTGACCACCGGCAGTTGCGCCACCGCCACCAGCCTGGCGGCGGCGCGCCTGCTGCTGACCGGCCAGCACAATGACGCGGTGCACATCACCCTGCCCAAGGGCAAGGTGGTAGAGATGCGCCTGGAGTTCTGCCATCTCAAAGGCGAAGCCGCCGAAGCCGGCACCCTGAAAGATGCCGGCGACGACCCCGATGTCACCCATGGCGCCCTGCTCTACAGCCAGGTGCGCCTGCTGGCCGAGCCCGGCATTCGCTTTGTCGCCGGGCAAGGCGTGGGGACCGTGACCCGCCCGGGGCTGGTGCTGGGCGTCGGCGAGCCAGCGATCAACCCGGTACCGCGCAGGATGATCGGCGACCACTTGCAACAGTTGGCCAGCGAATGCGGCTATGGCGGCGGTTTCGAAGTCACGGTCAATGTCCAGGGTGGCGAGTCGCTGGCCCTGAAGACCATGAACCCGCGCCTGGGCATCCTCGGCGGGCTGTCGATCCTCGGTACCAGCGGCATCGTCCGGCCGTTTTCCTGCTCGGCCTACATCGCCTCGATCCACCAGGGCATCGACGTCGCCCACACCAACGGCTACACGCACATCGCCGCCTGCACCGGCAACGCCAGCGAAGACACCATGCGCCGGGTCTACGACCTGCCCGAGATCGCCCTGATCGAGATGGGCGACTTCGTCGGCGCCGTGCTCAAGCACCTGCGCAAGGTGCCGGTGCCGCGCCTCACGCTGTGCGGTGGCTTCGGCAAGATCAGCAAGCTGGCAGCCGGGCACATGGACCTGCACAGCCGCCATTCGAGCATCGACCTGCCGCAGCTGGCGGGCTGGGCTGCCGACATTGGCGCCGACTCAGCGTTGCAAGCGGCGATCGTCGGCGCCAACACCAGCCAGCAGGCCCTCGCCCTGGCCCATGCCGCCGGTATCGCCTTGGGCGACGAAGTCTGCCGCCATGCGCTGAACTTCGCCCGGAGCGTGGTGCCGGCCCAGGTCCAGGTGGAGGTGTTCGCCATCGACCGCCAGGGCGGCATCGTCGGCAAGGCAGGTGTGCAATGAACGGGCGCATCCTGCTGCTGGGCGGCGTTACCGAGGCCCTGGCCATCGCCCGTACACTCGGGCCGCAGCATGTCTACAGCCTCGCCGGCATCGGCCGTATTCCCCAGGACCTGGCCTGCCAGGTGCGGGTCGGCGGCTATGGCGGCGCCGAAGGCCTGGCCGAGTACCTGCGCGTCGAAGGCATCGACCTGCTGATCGACGCCACCCATCCCTATGCCGCGCAGATCAGCCGCAACGCCGCCCTCGCCGCACGCAGCGCTGGCATTCCCTGCTGGGCCCTGCGCCGCCCGGCATGGCAGGCGCAGCCTGGCGATGACTGGCGCGAAGTCGAGGACTGGGCCGGGCTGATCGAGGCCCTGACCCCATTCCAGCGCCCCTTGTTCACCCTTGGCCGCGAACCCCTGCAACATCTGGACGAAATCCCCCCACACCAGTTCTGGACCCTGCGTGCCCTCGAAGCGTGTCCCGGCAATGAACGCTGTGAGGTGATCGGTGCACGCGGACCATTCCTCATTGACGATGAGCGTGCCCTGTTCGAACGTCGACGGATCGACGTGCTGGTGAGCAAGAACAGTGGCAGCACGGCCACCGAGCCGAAGCTGGAAGTGGCAAGGGAGCGAGGTACTCCGGTGTTGATTCTCAAACGCCCCGAGCTTCCCGAGGTCGATCGGTTGTTCAGCTCTGTGACAGAACTGGTATCGGCACTTACGCGCTGACTTCGATGGTCCCCTTGGCCTGACCGGAGTCTCAGACGCTTCAACCTTCTCAGCAAATGGCCATTTGCCTCTCCACTGCCGTAAACTCTGACCCCTCCCCCTGGAAGGCCCTGCTCATATGGAAATGCAATGGTGGATCTGGCTCGTCTTCGGCGTTGCCCTGATCCTGCTGGAACTGGTGCTCCCCACCTTCTTCATCCTCTGGTTCGGCATCGGTGCCGTGCTGGTGTCGTTCATTTCGCTGCTTGCTCCCAGCCTGCAACTCGATATGCAGGGCCTGCTGTGGGTGGTGCTCTCATCGATCACCACCGCCCTCTGGTTCAAGGTGTTCCGGCGCAAGAAGCCGGACGTGCGCTGGACCGCCGACAGCGTGATCGGCGAGGTCGGCCTGCTGACCAGCGCCGTGTCGCAGTTCCAGAAAGGCCGCGTGCGCTTCCAGAAGCCGATCCTTGGCAACGAGGAATGGACCTGCGTCGCCGACAGCGACATCCCCGCCGGCGAGCGTGTACGCCTGGCCGCCATCGAAGGCAACACCGCCCGGGTTACCCGGGCCTGAATCCGCACTAAAAGGAAGTTCGCAAGCATGACCAGCCTCATCGTCGTCGCCACCCTCGCTGTATTCGTCCTCATCACCGTGTTCAAGGGCGTGCGCATCGTGCCCCAGGGCGAGGAATGGATCGTCGAGCGCCTGGGCCGCTACCACAGCACCCTCAAGCCGGGCCTGAACATCGTCATTCCGTACATGGACGTGGTCGCCTACCGCCTGCCGACCAAGGACATCATCCTCGACGTGCAGCAGCAGGAAATCATCACCAAGGACAATGCGGTGATCGTCGCCAACGCCCTGTGCTTCGCCAAGGTGGTCGACCCACAGAAAGCCTCTTACGGCGTGCAGAACTTCTCGTTCGCCGTCACCAGCCTGACCATGACCTCGCTGCGCGCCATCGTCGGCGCCATGGACCTGGACGAGGCGCTGTCCAGCCGCGAGCAGATCAAGGCGCGCCTGCGCGAGGCGATGTCCGAGCAGACCGAAGACTGGGGCGTGACCGTGCGCTCGGTGGAGATCCAGGACATCAAGCCGTCGCCGAGCATGCAGACTGCCATGGAGCGTCAGGCCGCTGCCGAGCGTGAACGTAAAGCCGACGTGACCCGCGCCGAGGGCAACAAGCAGGCGGCGATTCTCGAAGCCGAAGCGCGCCTGCAGGCAGCCAAGCTGGATGCCGAGGCCCAGGTGAACCTGGCCGAGGCGTCGGCGCGGGCGATCACCCTGGTCAAGGAAGCGGTGGGCAGCGAGACCGTACCGGCCATGTACCTGCTGGGTGAGCGTTACATTGGCGCGATGGAGAACCTGGCAGCCAGCGACAACTCGAAAGTCGTGGTGCTGCCGGCGGACCTGCAGGAAACCGTGCGCGGACTGATGGGGCGCGGCAAGGCCTGATATCACCTGGGGCTGCTGTGCAGCCCCAGGTGCGGCACTTCACCGCACCCCGGCTTTTTTACCTATACTCCGCCGTACAATAGCCCTCACGATTCCTGACCGGATCTCTCCATGCCCCCACGTCGGCACATTGCCTGGATAGCCTGCCTTGCAGTGCTGTTCAACCTGCTGGCCATGCCGCTGTCTTCTGCCGCGCCCAAGGGCCCGGCCGAGCAGCTGCTGTGGGGGGCTTTCTGCTCCAGCATGGCCAACAAGGCCAAGGTCGATGTCCAGGCCCTGGCCAAGATCGACCTGGGGCAGCAAAGCGACGACAGCGCCAGCATGATGAACTGCTGGTGCTGCCTGGGTGCAGCGCCACTGCTGGCCTTGCCCAGCTACCCGCCACAGTTGCACAACCCGCCGCTTCTGATCGCCGGGCACCTGCCGCTCCTCGCCGACTACCAGCCCACGCCGCGCCAGCTCTGGCCCGCGCTCAATCCCCGTGCCTCTCCGCTGGTCTGAGTTCACTACGCTGTCCTTCAGAACCTGAACAGACCGGAGACTCACCCATGCTCAAGCAAGCCCTCGTCCTGGCCGCCCTGCTGCTGCCCGGCGCCTACGCCAACGCCCACGAGTACAGCGTCGGCGACCTGCACATCGCCCACCCCTGGTCGCTGGAGCTGCCGCCGAACGCGCCTAACGTCGCGGCCTACTTTGTCGTGCACAACAACGGCAAGGCCGATGACCGCCTGCTCTCGGTGAAAAGCCCCATCACCGACGACGCCCAGTTGCACGAGCATGTGATGAGCGCCGCCGGCGCCATGAAGATGCAACATGTACCTAGCGTGTTGGTCCCGGCCGGCAAGGATGTGGTATTCGCCCCCAGCGCCTACCACGTGATGATCATGCAGCCCAAGGACCGCAGCCTGCTCACCGACGGCAAGCGCTTCCCGCTGACCCTGCACTTCGAGACAGCCGGTGACGTCACCGTCGACGTCGCGGTGCAGAAGCAGCCGCCGGCCGAGCAAGCCGCAGCGCACGAACACACGCACTGACCGACTGACAGGCGCTCGCCATGAGCCTGCCGCGCTACAGCTCCGCCCGCAGCACCCGCCCTGATCGCAGGCGCGTCGGTGGCGGCTGGCTGAGCCTGTTCGCCATGTGGATGATCTTCATCGGCCCGCTGGTCTCCCAGTCGATGCCGATGGAGCACCACGCCGGCATGGCCATGCCCATGGACATGTCGATGAGCATGCCCATGGCCCACGCTCACGACGAGCACCATGGCCACGGCAACGATGGCCAGCTGCATGTCATGTGGGAGAAGTGCGGCTACTGCAGCCTGCTGTTCAACTGCCCCGCCCTGCCCCAGACCCTCAGCCCGCTGACTGCGGGCAGCCAACTCCCCCCTGTCCACCTCGCCAATGCCACGCGCCAGGGCCATGCCCGGCAGGCTGTATTCCCCGGCGCCCGCAGCCGCGCGCCGCCCGGTTCGATCGTCGCCTGAACACAACGCGATAAACGCCCGAAGCCAGGAGGCTTCGCGCTGACTCATGACTGATCGACTGGAATCATTATGTCCGGCTGCACCCCTGTTTTTGCCCTTTCCCTGCGTGGGACCATCGCCGTACTGTGCGGCTCGCTGCTCGCGCCACTGGCCTTTGCCGCCGAAACCGGCCACGAAGGCCACATCCACGACACTGCCGAGCTGAGCCCGACGGTGATCACCGCCATCGCCCCGAGCTCGCCGCTGACCGTGGTCACCAACCCCAAGGACCCGCGCCAGCCCGTGCCAGCCAGCGACGGCGGCGACTACCTCAAGACCATCCCTGGGTTCTCGGTGATCCGTGCTGGCGGCACCAACGGCGACCCGGTGCTGCGCGGCATGTTCGGCTCGCGGCTGAACATCCTCACCAACGGCGGCATGATGCTCGGCGCCTGCCCGGGCCGCATGGACGCCCCGACCTCGTACATCTCCCCGGAAACCTACGACCGCCTCACCGTGATCAAGGGCCCGCAAAGCGTGATCTGGGGCCCGGGCGGCTCCGCTGGCACCATCCTCTTCGAGCGTGACCCGGAGAAGTTCGGCGAGCTCGGCAGCCGGGTCAACGGCAGCGTGCTGGCCGGCTCCAACGGCCGCTTCGACAAGGTGCTCGACGCTGCCGCCGGCAACCAGCTCGGCTATGTGCGCTTCGTCGGCAACCAGTCGCACTCGGACGACTTCGAAGACGGCAACGGTGACACCGTGCCGTCGCGCTGGGACAAGTGGAACGGCGATGTCAGCCTCGGCTGGACCCCGGACGCCGACACCCTGCTCGAACTGACCGCCGGCAAGGGCGATGGCGAGGCGCGTTCCGCCGGGCGTGGCATGGACGGCTCGCAGTTCAAGCGCGAAAGCCTGGGGCTGCGCTTCGAAAAGTCCAACCTCGGCGAGGTGCTCGACAAGGTCGAAGCGCAGGTCTACTACAACTACGCCGACCACGTGATGGACAACTACACCCTGCGCACCCCGTCGGGCAGCGGCATGATGGGCATGCCCATGGTCAGCAACGTCGACCGCCGCACCATGGGTGCTCGGATCAAGGCCACCTGGCGCTGGGCTGACGTGCAACTGATCAGCGGCATCGATGCGCAGACCAACGAGCACCGCCAGCGTGGCGGCATGGGGGTCAACGCGCACAAGGGCCAGCCCTGGACCAAGGATGCCGACTTCCACAACTACGGCGCCTTCGGCGAGCTCACCTGGTATGCGACCGGCGAGGACCGCCTGATCACCGGCGCCCGCCTGGACCGCGCCTCGGCCCGCGACTTCCGCAAGGGCAGCGCTACCGAAGGCGACACCCGCGCCGACACGCTGCCCAGCGGCTTCGTGCGCTACGAGCACGACCTGGCGGCGATCCCCGCCACCACCTACATCGGCCTCGGCCACACCCAGCGTTTCCCCGACTACTGGGAGCTGTTCTCGCCCAAGCGCGCCCCGGCCGGCTCGGTGAACGCCTTCGACGGCATCAAGCCGGAGAAGACCACCCAGCTCGACTTCGGCATCCAGTATCGCGACGAACGTCTGGAAGCCTGGGCATCGGGCTATGTCGGCCAGATCCGCGACTACATCCTGTTCGACTACCAACGCAACATGATGGGCAACCTCACCTCCCAGGCGCAGAACATCGACGCCCGCATCATGGGCGGCGAACTGGGCGCGGCCTACAAGCTGACCGAGAACTGGAAGGCCGACGCCACGCTCGCCTACGCTTGGGGCAAGAACAGCAGTGATGGCAAGGCGCTACCGCAAATGCCACCACTGGAAAGCCGCCTGGGCCTGACCTACAGCCGCGACACCTGGAGCGTCGGTGCCCTATGGCGCCTGGTGGCCGAGCAGAACCGCATCGCCCAGAACCAGGGCAACGTGGTGGGCAAGGACTACGACAAAAGTGCCGGCTTCGGTGTGTTCTCGCTCAACGGCGCCTACAAGGTGAACAACAACCTCAAGCTCAGCGCGGGCGTCGACAACCTGTTCGACAAGGCCTACGCCGAGCACCTGAACCTGGCCGGGAACGCCGGGTTCGGCTACCCGGCCAACAGTACCCAGCCGGTGAACGAGCCAGGCAGGACCTTCTGGACCAAGGTCGACTTCAGCTTCTGACAACAACAAACGGGCGCGGGGCCTGACCGCGCCCACTTAAGGTCTACGGGAGGCTCCCATGAGCAAACCAAACGTTTCCTTCTACAACCTGGCGTGGCGCTGGCATTTCTATGCCGGGCTGTTCGTGGCGCCGTTCATGATCCTGCTGGCGCTTACCGGGATCGTCTACCTGTTCAAGCCGCAGCTCGACCCGTTGATGTACCGCGAACTGATGGTGGTCGAGGCCGGCCATCACCGGCAAAGCGCCGACACCCTGCTGGCCAACGTGCGCCAGGCTTATCCACAGGGGCAGGTGGGCCAGTACCTGCCAGCGATCAGCGCCGAGCGCAGCGCGCAGTTCGTGGTGCATGACGGCGGTCGCGAGCTGAATGTCTTCGTCGACCCGTACAGCGGCAAGGTGCTGGGCGAGCAGGATGGCAAGCAGAACCTGCAGGCCATCGCCCGCGCCCTGCATGGCGAACTGATGGTCGGCACGGTCGGTGACCGGCTGGTGGAACTGGCGGCGGGCTGGGGCATTGTCCTGGTGGTGTCCGGCCTCTATCTCTGGTGGCCACGCGGGCGCAGCAGCGCGGGCGTGCTGTGGCCACGTTTCAGCGCGCGCGGCCGCTTGCTGTGGCGCGACCTGCATGCCGTCACCGGTTTCTGGGGCTCGGCCCTGCTGCTGCTGATGCTGCTCAGCGGCATGACCTGGACCGGGCTGTGGGGCAAGCAGTACGCCGACCTGTGGAACCGCTTCCCGGCGGCCATGTGGAACGATGTGCCCAAGTCCGATAAAGAAGCGCGCGACCTCAACAGCGCCCATCGCCAGACCGTGCCCTGGGCCATGGAGAACACGCCAATGCCAGTGTCCGGCGCCCATGCCGAACATGCCGGGCATCACATGATGGATCACGCACCAGCGGCGCCGCAGGTCAGCCTGCAACAGGTCGAGGATGTCGCCACCCTGCGCAAGGTCGAGCCGGGCTACAGCATCACCCTGCCGACCAGTGCCGACGGCGTGTTCACCATCGCGGTGTTCGCCGACGATCCGCGCAACGACGCCACCCTGCATGTCGACCAGTACACCGGGCAGGTGCTGGCCGACGTGCGCTGGCAGGACTACAGCCCGGTAGCCCGCGCCACGGAGCTGGGGGTGATGCTGCACGAGGGCAAGATGTTCGGGGCGTTGAACCAGCTCGTCATCCTGCTGGTATGCCTGATGATCCTGCTGGGTTCGGTAAGCGGGCTGGTGATGTGGTGGAAGCGCAAGCCGGCTGGTGGGCTCGGCGTGCCGCCGCTGCGCCATGACCTGCCGCGCTGGAAGACGGCGGTGGGGGTGATGCTGGTGCTGGGCCTCGCCTTCCCGCTGGTGGGGTTGTCCATGGTGGTGATGTGGGTGGTGGATAGCCTGGTGGTGAGGCAGCGGGCCTTGGCCCGGGCCTGAGACCTTGCTTGGCTGTTCCGGCCTGATCGCCGGCAAGCCGGCTCCCACAAAGGTGGATGCGATCCCTGTGGGAGCCGGCTTGCCAGCGATGATGCCAGCCCATGCAACCATTGACTCCAGTCATGTCGAGCATCGCGCTGTACCGCCAAGATCGTGCCGATCTGCCACACCCGCGATTGGAACGCGACGTGATAGCCTACTCGGCTTTCGCTCACAAAAAGACTGACCCTCAATGGAATGCAGCCTATGACCCGGACCTCCCAGACACCCTCCGAAGAGCAGCACCTGCAACGCAACCTGACCAACCGTCACATCCAGCTCATCGCCATTGGCGGCGCCATCGGCACCGGCCTGTTCATGGGCTCGGGCAAGACCATCAGCCTGGCCGGCCCGTCGATCATCTTCGTCTACATGATCATCGGCTTCATGCTGTTCTTCGTCATGCGCGCCATGGGCGAGCTGCTGCTGTCGAACCTCAACTACAAGTCGTTCATCGATTTCTCCGCCGACCTGCTCGGCCCCTGGGCCGGCTACTTCACCGGCTGGACCTACTGGTTCTGCTGGGTGGTCACCGGCATCGCCGACGTGGTGGCGATTGCCGCCTACACACAATTCTGGTTCCCGGACCTTCCGCAGTGGATACCGGCGCTGAGCTGCGTGGCGCTGTTGCTGTCGCTGAACCTGGTCACGGTGAAGATGTTCGGCGAAATGGAATTCTGGTTCGCCCTGATCAAGATCATCGCCATCATGGGCCTGGTCGCCACCGGCCTGTACATGGTCATCACCGGCTTCCAGTCGCCGAGCGGGCACACCGCCACCCTGACCAACCTGTGGAATGACGGCGGCATGTTCCCCAACGGCCTGCTGGGCTTCTTCGCCGGCTTCCAGATCGCCGTGTTCGCCTTCGTCGGCATCGAGCTGGTAGGCACTACCGCCGCCGAAGCGAAGAACCCCGAGCGCACCCTGCCGCGGGCGATCAACTCGATCCCGATCCGCATCATCGTGTTCTACGTGCTGGCGCTGATCGCCATCATGGCGGTGACCCCATGGCGCGACGTGGTGCCGGGCAAGAGCCCGTTCGTCGAGCTGTTCGTGCTGGCCGGCCTGCCGGCGGCGGCGAGCATCATCAACTTCGTGGTGCTGACCTCGGCGGCCTCGTCGGCCAACAGCGGCGTGTTCTCCACCAGCCGCATGCTGTTCGGCCTGGCCCAGGAGGGCGATGCGCCCAAGGCGTTCGAGAAACTCTCGCGCCGTGCGGTGCCGGCCAACGGCCTGTACTTCTCCTGCACCTGCCTGCTGCTGGGCGCGGTGCTGATCTACCTGGTACCCAATGTGATCGAAGCCTTCACCCTGGTGACGACGGTGTCGGCGGTGCTGTTCATGTTCGTGTGGACGCTGATCCTGCTGTCGTACCTGAGCTACCGCAAGCAACGTGCGGCGCTGCATGAGCAATCCACCTACAAGATGCCCGGCGGGCGCTTCATGTGCTATGTGTGCCTGGTGTTCTTCGCCGGCATCCTGGTGCTGTTGAGCCTGGAGGCCGACACCCGTTCGGCGCTGGTGGTAACGCCGATCTGGTTTGTGATCCTGGCAGTGACCTACCAGTTCGTGCGTAGCAGGCGCCAGCCACGCGCAACCCTAGGCAACTTACCGGACTGACAGATCCAAAAGGGGCCGCTTTGCGGCCCTTCGCAGCGCTCCAACGTGCCCCCGCCACACCAGGCGCCTAGCTTCCGATCAGGCATCGACCTGACATTTTTGCCAGTTGTCCCCTCTCTCGCCTCCCCCCTTAATGTTCCCAGACCGTGACGTATCGCAGTGACGATCCGCATTCGACAGGGAGCACGCTTGCATGACCGAACAATCTGCCACCGCCAACACCTACGCCAACCTGTTCCCGGAACAATTGGCCAACCCTTGCAGCCCGGATGCACCGGAATCGAACACCGGGCCCATCGCTTACCTGCATGCCCTTTACCAGAAGGCCCTGGAGTTGGAGGGCGCCAGCAAGGACAGCACGCGCCTGACACTCGCCAAGCGGCGCCCGGATATCGGCGAACTGCTGCTAGACCCTCGCACACTTGAACAGCCCGTCAGCGCACTGGCCCTGGCTATTCGCGCCCTCACCCATCATGCCCAGGGCTGTGCCGGCAAAGCCGCTTATTTGCCCGAGGTACTGGCGAACGCAGGCCAGCACGCCCACCTGCCGTTCAACTATGCGCTCGAGCAGGCCAAGGCGGTGCTCTCGTACAAGAAGATCCCGCTTTTCGAACTGCTGCAGCAGACCGGATACAACTACCCCAGCTTCTGCTATGAAGGGTTGCGCAGCGAGGATCTGCGCCAGGTCATGCGTAACGCCAGCGGCTTCAGCCCGGCCCTGCAAGCGTTATTGCTGGAAGAAAAACCCCTGCGTAAGACCGGCGACGATTAGCGCAAGTGGTACGGCATGGCCGATATCGATGCCAAAAAGGCCACTGCTTCGTTGCTCGATGTCGAGACATTCGGCCGCCGAACCGGGCTGAGTTTTGAGCAAATACTGGAAATGCTGGCCGTGGCCGGGATCGATGACAATGCTGACGCCAGCTACAGCCTGGTGCGAAGTTCCAATGCCTACCGCCCCAGCGGTAAGCCTGTGCTGGACAAGTTCCATTACGGCGCGGCATACATCAATGCACGTCGAAGCACGCCACTTACGATCAAGGATGCCTTGCCAGGGGCGGGTATCAAACCTCAGTTCGACTCGCTCGATTACGACTGCCTGCCGCGCATGTACCAGATGATCCACCTGCAACGGGCGCTGGCGCTGCCCTTCAACGACGTCGACCTGCTGTTGACGTCGATCCTGCGTGCCGAAGAGCAGACCGGCAACTGGCACCTCTCGCCGGCCACCCTCCGTGCCTTCGGGGTTTTCCGCTACCTGAACGAAGCCTATGGCATCAGCGCCGAGCAATTCGCCGCCCTGGTGTGCGAGGTCAATCCCTTTGCGGTTGGCGAGCAGGTGCCCATGCTCGACCGGGTACTCGATGGCCCAGGTGCCGGGCAGCTCGACCCGTTAAACCCTCTGATTATCGACGACCGCGCATTCGACCCAGCCGATGGTGAAGACGGCGAGTTCAAGGTCGTGCCCGCACTGGCAAGGGCTTTGGGCGTAGATGAACAGGCAACACAGGTGTATCTGGCGCAGGTCAAGCAGGCGCAAAAGTTGAAGACGCTCACTGTCTCGCTGTCGTTGCTCTCTTCCCTGTATCGCCTGAGCCGTTTGCATCGCCTGTTCCAGCGCTCCGCCCGCGAGGCAAGCGCACTGGCTGCGCTGCTGGCGACGACGGGTACCGATGTGCTTGCCCAATTGGCGGGCACGCCGCGGATCAAGGATGGCATCGGTAGCGATGTACTCGACACGCTCGTTGCGCTGAGCAACCTTGACCAATGGCTGCGTCAACAGCAGATCCTGCCCAGCGTATTGCTGGAGGCATTGACCCCAGTGCCCACTACCCAGGTGATGCTGGGCAGCACGCTGCTGGATACCCTTAAAGGGCAGCAGGCGTTTATCGAGGAAATGCTGCGACCCGAGGCGACTGAAAGCCAACAGCAAGATCGTGTCGCCAACTTGCTGGTGATCGTTTTTGGCAACCAGCGGGCTCAACCCGGCCTCAGCCTGCCGCATGTCCCACCGCTGCTGGGTTGGTCCGATACGACAGCCAAAGAGGTGCTGGAGGCAGCAATCACGCTCATCGGCCAGGCCGGCGAAGCCAAAGCCGAGACTAAGGACAAGGACAAGGCCGCGAAAATATCGGCAGCAGGCCAGTTGTGGTTCAAACTTGAGCGCCGCTGCGCGCTCATTACCCTTCTGCGCTTGAGCCCTGGCGTGCTGCGGGCGCTGAACGGCAAGCCGGAATGGTTCGACCTGGAAAAAACATCAGGCGAGGCCCCTGACCTGGACCTGTGCTATCAGCTCAGTCGCTTCCGGGATTGGGTCGAGGTGTGCAGGACCAATGGCGCCGATGAGCAAGACGCCATGAATTATTTGACCCGGCACCATACGGCGACTCCGGAGATCGGGCCAGTAGAAGTTGCCCAGGCTGCGAGCGCGTTAAGCGCGCTGTTGGGTTGGAGCGCGAGCGAAGTGGAAGTGGCCTGCCCAAGCAGCATGGCACTAGAGACGGTAGAGGAAACAAGGCCGACTTTTGACGACTTGCTGAAAACGCTCTCCGTGGAAGAACGGGCTTACTATGACGAAAGAGGAATCAGGAACGCCTTGAGGGAGTTTGTTGTTCGCCGAACGGGTTACAACGTTTACGTTAGTAAATTCCAAGGTTTTGTGGACAAACTTATTGAATTTCTCAAGCAAAACCCGGGATCGCTGTTACTTACGCAGGAACAGTACAACAAAGGATATAAACCTGATTTATGGGAAAAGTCGTGGGAAACATCCAAAACAGACCCAGCTTTTGGCTATTTCCCGATTGCCATGGAAGCACTGGCTGACCGGCCCGGAACGGTCAGCCGCCAGGTCGGCACGCCCCGTGTGCCCTGCACGATCAGCGATATCGACTACATCCTGAGGCTTAAACGGCTAAGCGATAGAACCGGCCTGGCCTGCAACTCGTTGCTGAGTCTCAGCGAGCTCACCGAGACCTCGCCGTACCGCGAATTCGAAAGTGCCAGCCAGTTGCTCATGGCCAGCGCCGATGACGCACTGCGGGAAATAGTAGACAAACAGATGCGCGAACACTGGCGCGACGCACTGGCCGGCTACCTGATCGCGCAGTGGGCTCCGCCCGAACCTGATAAACAGGCCAGCGTGGCCAGCTTCGATGACCTGTCGAGCTACTGCCTGAGCGACATCCGCTTCAGCAGCGAGGTCACCACCACGCGGCTCGACCAGGCCATCGGCAGCCTGCAACACTACCTCTCACGGCTGTTTGCGCGGCTTGAGCCGGGGTACGGCGACAGCGGCCCATCCGGCCAGGCTCAAGCCGAGTGGCAAAATGGCCTGGGGCAGTATGGTACGTGGAAGCGGACCAGGGAGCGGAACAACCACCCCGCCAACCTTATTTACTATGCCAACCGGCCGAACAAGAGCGTGGCCTTCCGGGAGCTAGAGGTCGAAATCAACCAGGGCAAGATGGACACTGCCTTGCTACACACGGCCGTGTGTAACTACCTCACAAAGTTTGAACGCATCAGTAATTTGCAAGTGATCAGCGGCTACCTGGATGGGCACGATCCCAAACAGGACACCTATCACCTGATCGCCAAAACCAATACCACACCCCATGAATATTACTGGCGAACACTCGACATGCGTATGCGTGACGAGCAGGAACGGCTCAGCCCGTTGGCCTGGAGCGAGTGGGAGAAAATCGACCTGGCGGCGACCGGCGAAATTACCCAGCACATGTCAGGAAACCAGCTGAGAGATACCATACGCCCTGTGGTTATTGCCGGACGACGCTATGTTTTTTGGATGGAGCGCGCCACTACCGACCTACCTGACCACGAAGACAGCACTAAGACCTATAAAAATAAACGTAAGTTTTCACTAAACTTTGCTTTTCAGCAGAGTGATGGAACGTGGAGTACAGGTAATGAGTTTTTATGTCTAAACGGCTACAAGGATGGGCAATGGAATCTAAATTACGCGAAGGATTTCACTTTCCAGCCCGGATTGATTGTAGTTGTCCACGAACCCAAGGAAACGCCAGATGATCCTCGGCTTGTGGCATTGATATATGACAGCACTCCAAAGGCTAGCAATGAGGAAGGCGCTAGCAATATAGACGCACGAGACAAAGATTACTTTATTCAGGCTAAGGATCTTCTGCTATTGGAAAACAAGGACATAGAAGACACAGAGCTTGAGAAGTTTAAAGAATCGCTAATAATTTCATACAAAGATAGCAACACAATTCAACACCCGCATGACGGAGCACCGATTTTCGTCAAGCTGCAAGAGACCGAAATAAACAAAGAATTGCAGCCTATCCATGCTGAAAATCTCACATTAGGACGTTCCGTACCCCTCGCAAAGCTTTACGATATCACCAAGTCAGACGAGCATGTAATAGCACAGTTCCAAAAAACACTACTTGAGAACACATCGATTACCGCAAAACCTTCCAGCTCATCAAGTACAAAAATCGCCATCGAAATATTTTTTAGACTATCGTTATCAGGCTGCGACGACCCAAAACTTGACACAGGCCTCACAATCATAACAACCGACAAAAACAACAACCAGAACACCGCACTTGCTGAAGTGCTAAACCTAAACAACACAGTCCAAAAATTTGAGTTCGACTGCACCAACATCAATGAATTTGAAGTAACCGCAGCGCTTTTCAGGCATGGAGTTAGGTCTTCAGAAAGCAGCGAACCAAGTCAGGATCTTTATAAGTCATTAAAATTCTCCCTACATCGCGATATCAAAAACAAAGCTGACGAACCCTGGACAATTTCAATAAACTCTAGCAATAGTCAAGCTCAATATCTTGACCTAACCAACGCAATTGAATTGGCCCCCTCACTGCCTTCTCACAAGATTCGACTGAACACGCTGTTTGGTAAAAACCTGGTAGCACGTGCCAGCCAAGGGCTCGAGACGGTACTGGCCTGGAACACACAGAACCTTCAAGAGCCGGCACTTGATGAAACAGGCACCACGGTCCCCATGGACTTTCACGGCGCCAATGCCTTGTACTTCCGTGAACTGTTCCTGCATGTGCCAGCCATGATTGCCATGCGCCTGACCGAGCAACAGCAGTTCGAGGAGGCCGAAGACTGGTACCTGCGTTATCTGTTCAACCCTTACCGCAACGAAGCCGACGACCACGGGCGGCCTGCCCCTTGGGGTACCCGCCCGCTGGCCCAGGTGGGAACCTTGAGTTCGACCCTGAACAAGGAAGTCGACCCCACCAGCCGAGTGTTCACCCTGTCGCGCCACTACCAGCAGGCAATCTACCTGGCGCTGGTGGAGAACTGGCAATCGCAGGGCGACCACTTCTACCGCCAGCTTACCCTCAGCGCGCTGAACCAGGCCTGGCTGTGCTACCAGCAGGCGCAGCAATTGCTCGGCCCGCTGCCCGAGGGCAGCAATGCCTCGCGCTGGAAGGCCGTGACCTTGGCCTCGGTAGACGAGGCCGGGTTCCGCCGGCCACTCAACGCCCGCGTGCTCGCCCTGCAGCAGACCCTGCAAAGCCGCCTGTACAACTTGCGCCACGGGCTTACCCTCGATGGCAAACAGCTGCCCCCGCTGGACTGGAACAGCGAAAGCCTGGACGCCTTCGACAACGGACGAGGTGGCGTGAGCAACCTGCCGATCCCCTATCGCAGTGGCCAGGTGGATATTCCCCACTACCGCTTCCGCCAAATGCTGCCGATGGCCAAAGCGGCCGCACAACAACTGGCAGACTTCGGACGGCACTATATGAAGTTGATGGAGGACGAGTTCAACACCAGCTTGTCGGTGCAGCTGAAAGCGCAGGATATCAAGATGGCCGACTTTGCAATTCGCCTTCAGAAAGAAGCAGTGAGCGGAATAACTGCCAAGAAGAGAACACTGCAACTAACCCGCGAAAAAGCATCCGCGCACAAGGATCGTTTGAGCCAGCTTATCGATGCCGGTCGCTCACCTGAAGAAGAGTCTGCGACGGCATTTAAATGGATAGCGAAGACTAGCAAAACAATTGGCGCCGCTTTCGAATTGGGGGCAGGTATAGTTAAGGGAGTAACCCCCACGATCTACGGGATGGCTATAGGTGGCAACGACCCTTCAGCCCCCCCGCGCACAACAGCACAAGTGTTCTACCTGTCATCAGACATATCGAAATTGATTGCCGATGAACTCGAAGTCCAAGCGGTTTACAACCGCCGCGCCGCTGAATGGGCGTTTGACAAGAGCCAGGTTGAATGGGATTTAAAGATCATCGACCAGCAGCTCGTCGAAACCAACATAGAACTCAACGCCAGTACCATCGCCCTCGCCCAGTGCCAACAGGACTTAGTCAATCTCAAGGAAGCCTACGTGTCCATGACTACCGGCTTCACCATCATCCCCATCTATAACTGGCTGGTGGCACGCCAGGAACAGATCTACGCCGCCGCCTACGACGCTGTACTCTCGCTGTGCATGAGTGCAGAGGCCGCCTGGCGCTACGAAATCGGTGATTACCGGCGTGACAGTTTCATTGATACCACCGCCTGGCGCGACCACTACAAAGGCATGCTGGTGGGCGAGTCGCTGTTGGTGAACTTGCAGCAGATGGAGAATGAGTACCTCGCCAGGAACGAACGGCGGTTGACGATCAAAAAATCGTTCAGCCTCATGAAAAAGCTGGACAGCATCGCAACCAAGGGAAACAAGTGGGCCGACATTTTCAAAAAGGCGGACGAGCGCACCGAGCCGCTGACCCACACATTCGCGTTCACGGCAGAAGACTTCGACAAGAGTTACCCGGGCCAATACCTGCGCCAAATCAAGTATGTGTCCGTCACGCTCGTGCTCAAAGCAGATAAGCCGGTGGAAGAACTGTGCGCACTGCTCAAGCAGACCGGCAGTACAACGCTGCTTGAGCCCGACTCGACCGCAGCATTCTCGCTCTACCCCGAGAGCAAGGACGACGCCAAGGCAAAAGCGGCTCGCGAAAACCCCAAGCTGGTGCTGCGCAATCCCCGCGAAAACCAGCAGATCGCGTTGTCATCGACGGTGGCCGAGGACGGGCTTGGGTACGATGCAGGCACCTGGGTCTACGAGCTGATGTTCCACGATGGCCGATACTTGCCATTCGAGGGTACCGGCGCCATCTCGCAATGGACACTCGAGCTGCTGGGCGATGAGGGCCTGCTCAAGGACCTCTCTGTCATCGAGGACATAAAGTTCAACATGGTCTACACCGCCAAGGCCGGAGATGAAACCTTCATGAAGGCGCTTGGCAAGGCCAGAAGCGAAGCCAAAGAGAAGGCAGCCCAAGCCAGCGAGAGTAAAAAGTAGGCAGACACCGTCTATCCTGTAGCAGCCCTTGCGACCCTTCGCCGGCTTATGCCACGAAGGGTCGCACAGCGGCCTCAGCGGTTCAGCCCTGCTCCAACCCTTCGAGCACCGCCTCGGCCAGTGCCAGGCCTTTCTCCAGCGAGTTTTCCGTTGCTGTCAGCAAACTGCGCAACGGCTCCCCGGCCTTCTCCAATGCCGCGGCATTGGTCTCATAGGCTGCCTTCAACGCCGCCACGGCGCACACCAGCGCATCCTCGCTATCGACCCCGGCCTGCACCGAGAGCATCGGCGCGTGGGCGTGATTGCAGGTGCCAAAGTGGGAACTGGCGGTGACCGGACGTGATTTGCGAAGGGTGAGGTTGACCAGCGATTCCTGGTTCATGGCTGCACCTCTCGATGAAAGGTGGCGATCTCGATAAATGCGAACGGTGGATCTGGAACGATCTTCTTGAGCATGGTGCATCTCCTTGCGGCTCTCCGTAATGACGCTCCGCACCCACACGCCAATATGGGTGGACGGAGCCGTGCGGGTTGGCGTGCCGGACAGAGAGAGCCGGTGAGCCCGAAGGCTCCCACACACGGCTCCGCCCATAACGGGTGCAGCCATGCAGGACACTGCTAAAAGTGCCCGCTCTCTGTATCCGGGACGCCAATCCCGAACCGCAGAAACTACTGCGGTGCGGCACGGTACTCAAGTACCGCTTATGTGTCAAAAGTGTTCACTGCCCCCGGCCCCAATCCTGTGCAGGCCCGTGCAGCAAGCACCATCCTGGCCCCACCCCGCGCCCCGATTCGTCGCACAACCGCTCTATCACGCACATTCCATCGCTCGGCACAGCCCTTGCAATCTCCGATATGGCCAACACCCACCATCACATCGGAGTGAGCACATGAAGCGACGCAGTCTGATCAAGGCCTTCACCCTCAGCGCATCGATTGCCGCAATGGGCCTGAGCTGGAGCATCCAGGCCGCCGAGACCATCAAGGTCGGCATTCTGCATTCGCTGTCGGGCACCATGGCCATTTCCGAGACCTCGCTCAAGGACATGGCGCTGATGACCATCGACGAGATCAACGCCAAGGGCGGGGTCAACGGCAAGCAGCTCGAGGCGGTGGTGGTGGACCCGGCGTCCAACTGGCCGCTGTTCGCCGAGAAGAGCCGCCAGCTGCTGACCCAGGACAAGGTAGCGGTGGTGTTCGGCTGCTGGACCTCGGTGTCACGCAAGTCGGTGCTGCCGGTGTTCGAGGAGCTCAACGGCCTGCTGTTCTACCCGGTGCAGTACGAGGGTGAAGAGATGTCGCCGAACGTGTTCTACACCGGTGCGGCACCCAACCAGCAAGCCATCCCGGCCGTCGAGTACCTGATGAGCGAGGACGGTGGCGGCGCCAAGCGCTTCTTCCTGCTGGGCACCGACTACGTCTACCCGCGCACCACCAACAAGATCCTGCGCGCCTTCCTGCACAGCAAGGGCGTGGCTGACAAGGACATCGAAGAGGTCTACACGCCGTTCGGCCACAGCGATTACCAGACCATCGTCGCCAACATCAAGAAGTTCTCGGCAGGCGGCAAGACGGCAGTGATCTCCACGGTCAACGGCGACTCCAACGTGCCGTTCTACAAGGAGCTGGCCAACCAGGGCCTGAAGGCCACCGACGTGCCGGTGGTGGCGTTCTCGGTGGGTGAGGAAGAACTGCGCGGCATCGATACCAAGCCGCTGGTGGGGCACCTGGCGGCGTGGAACTACTTCGAGTCGGTGGATAACCCAGTGAACCAGAAGTTCGTCGCCGACTGGAAGGCCTACGCCAAGGCCAAGGGCCTGCCAGGGGCAGACAAGGCGGTGACCAACGACCCGATGGAGGCCACCTACGTGGGCATTCACATGTGGGCGCAGGCCGCCGAGAAAGCCAAGTCCACAGACGTCGACAAAGTGCGTGAAGCATTAGCCGGGCAGAGCTTCAAGGCACCGTCGGGCTTCACCCTGACCATGGACAAGAGCAACCACCACCTGCACAAGCCGGTGATGATCGGCGAGATTCAGGATGACGGGCAGTTCAGTGTGGTGTGGCAGACAGAAGAGCCGCTGCGGGCGCAGCCTTGGAGCCCGTTCATTCCGGGGAATGACAAGCGGCCGGATTATGCGGTGAAGGGTAACTGAGTGCACTGGGGCTGCTGCGCAGCCCTATCGCGGATAAATCCGCTCCTACAGGTCCGTGTAGGAGCGGATTCATCCGCGATGAATCCACCGCCGATTTACAGGATGGCCCGCATGCTCAGACTCCTGCTCACCTTTCTACTGCTACTGCCCCTGGCCACCCAAGCCAGCGAAGGGGAATTCTTCCTCAGCGCCAAGCCCGCCGAACAGGCGCGCCTGCTCGAAACCTGGGCCGCGCAACCCGACGCCGCACGCCTGCCGCTGCTGGACAACCTGCGCCAGGGCCACATCGCCGAAAACGACACGCGCAAACTACGCCTGAACAACCGCCTGCGCGGCCTGATCGACAACGCCCTGGCCAGCCACCAGCTGCTCAGCGACAACAGCGCAACCCGCCTGGCCGCCGCCCAGCAGTTGCAGAAAAGCGCCCAGCCGGCACAGATGGCCTTCCTCGACCGACGCTTTGCCGCCGAACCCGACGCCGCCGTGCACGCCGCCCTCGGCCTGGCCCTGGCCAACCTGCAACTGGGCGCCAGCGACCCGGCAGTGCGTCTGGCCGCCGTACGCCTGCTCGGCGAAACCGGCGACCCGCTGGCCCGCACCCGGCTTGAAGCGCTACTACAACCTGACGCCGAAACCGACGCCGCCGTGCGCACCGCCGCCGAAACCAGCCTGGCCCAGGTGCAACGCAAACTGCTGGTGGGCGAACTGCTCGGCCAGGCCTTCAGCGGCCTGTCGCTGGGCTCGATCCTGCTGCTGGCGGCACTGGGACTGGCGATCACCTTCGGCCTGCTCGGGGTGATCAACATGGCCCACGGCGAGATGCTGATGCTCGGCGCCTACAGCACCTACATGGTCCAGGTGCTGCTGCAGCGCTATGCCCCCGGTGCCATCGAGTTCTACCCGTTGATCGCCCTGCCGGTGGCCTTCGCCGTCAGCGCCGGGGTCGGCATGGCCTTGGAGCGCACGGTGATCCGCCACTTGTATGGCCGCCCGCTGGAAACCCTGCTGGCCACCTGGGGCATCAGCCTGATCCTGATCCAGGCCGTGCGGCTGATCTTCGGCGCGCAGAACGTCGAGGTAAGCAACCCGGCCTGGCTGTCCGGTGGCATCCAGGTGCTGCCCAACCTGGTGCTGCCGTACAACCGCCTGGTGATCATCGGCTTCGCCCTCGCCGTGGTGCTGCTCACCTGGCTGCTGCTCAACCGCACGCGGCTGGGCCTGAACGTGCGCGCGGTCACCCAGAACCGCAACATGGCGGCCTGCTGCGGGGTGTCCACCGGGCGCGTCGACATGCTCGCCTTCGGCCTCGGCTCGGGCATTGCCGGGCTCGGTGGCGTGGCCTTGAGCCAGGTCGGCAACGTCGGCCCGGACCTGGGCCAGAGCTACATCATCGACTCGTTCCTGGTGGTGGTGCTCGGCGGCGTCGGGCAGCTGGCCGGCAGCCTGTGGGCGGCCTTCGGGCTGGGCATCGCCAACAAACTGCTGGAACCGCAGATCGGTGCGGTGCTGGGCAAGATCCTTATCCTTGCGCTGATCATTCTGTTCATCCAGAAGCGCCCGCAAGGCCTGTTCGCCCTCAAGGGACGGGTAATCGACTGATGAACCAGCCATTGATTGTCACTGCCACGCGCAAGGCCGGCACCCGGGTGTCGCTGGCCATCGGCGCCGTTGTCGTCCTGGTGCTGCTGGCCCTGCCGCTGCTGTCGCTGCTGCCCGACGGGCACAGGCTACAGGTCTCGGCCTATACCCTGACCCTGGTCGGCAAAATTCTTTGCTACGCCATCGTCGCCCTGGCCCTGGACCTGGTGTGGGGCTACGCCGGGTTGCTGTCGCTGGGCCACGGCCTGTTCTTCGCCCTGGGCGGCTATGCCATGGGCATGTACCTGATGCGCCAGGCGGCCGGTGATGGCCTGCCGGGCTTCATGACCTTCCTGTCGTGGAGCGAGCTGCCCTGGTACTGGGCCGGCACCCAGCACTTCGCCTGGGCGCTGTGCCTGGTAGTGCTGGCGCCGGGGCTGCTGGCGCTGGTGTTCGGTTTCTTCGCCTTCCGCTCGCGGATCAAGGGCGTGTACTTCTCGATCATGACCCAAGCCCTGACCTTTGCCGGGATGCTGCTGTTCTTCCGCAACGAAACGGGCTTTGGCGGCAACAACGGCTTCACCAATTTCCGCACCATCCTCGGTTTCGACATCACCGCCCAGGGCACCCGGGCCGTGCTGTTCCTGCTCACGGTGAGCCTGCTGCTGGGCAGCCTGTTCCTGTGCTGGCGCCTGACCCAGAGCAAGTTCGGGCGCCTACTCACCGCCGTGCGCGACGCCGAGAACCGCCTGATGTTCTGCGGCTACGACCCACGCGGCTTCAAACTGCTGGTGTGGGTGCTCAGCGCCGTGCTGTGCGGCCTGGCCGGGGCGCTGTACGTGCCGCAGGTGGGCATCATCAACCCCAGCGAGATGTCGCCGACCAACTCCATCGAGGCCGCCGTGTGGGTGGCCCTGGGCGGGCGCGGCACGCTGATCGGGCCACTGCTCGGCGCCGGCCTGGTCAATGGCATGAAGAGCTGGTTCACCGTGGCGTTTCCCGAGTTCTGGCTGTTCTTCCTCGGCGCGCTGTTCATCCTCGTCACCCTGTACCTGCCCAAGGGCGTGGTCGGCCTTGTGAAGAAAAGGAGCCAGCCATGAGAAGCGTGCCCCCGGCGCATCCGGAATTCATGCTCGAACCGATCTTCGACCAGGTCGGCAGCGGTCGCGAGGCCATCGGCCTGGGCCGGCGTCGCGAGGCCGGGCTCGACACCCGCCACGGCACGGTGCTGAGCCTGGAAGGCATCAGCGTCAGCTTCGATGGCTTCAAGGCGCTCAACGACTTGAACCTGTACATCGGCGTCGGCGAGCTGCGCTGCATCATTGGCCCCAACGGCGCCGGCAAGACCACGATGATGGACGTGATCACCGGCAAGACCCGCCCCGATTCGGGTACCGCGTTTTTCGGCGACACCCTCGACCTGACCCGCATGAGCGAATGCCAGATCGCCCAGGCCGGCATCGGCCGCAAGTTCCAGAAGCCCACGGTGTTCGAGGCGTTGACGGTGTTCGAGAACCTGGAGCTGGCGCTCAAGGCCGACAAGTCGGTGTGGGCCAGCCTGCTGGCACGCTTGAACGGCGAGCAGCGCCAGCGCATCGAGGAGGTGCTGACCACCTTGCGACTTCTGCCCCTGGCCCAGCGTCAGGCGGGGTTGTTGTCCCACGGGCAGAAGCAGTTCCTGGAGATCGGCATGCTGCTGGTGCAGGAGCCGAAGCTGCTGCTGCTCGACGAGCCGGTGGCGGGGATGACCGATGCCGAGACCGAGTTCACCGCCGAGCTGTTCCGCTCGCTGGCGGGCAGGCATTCGCTGATGGTGGTGGAGCATGACATGGGCTTCGTCGGCAGCATTGCCGACCATGTGACGGTGCTGCACCAAGGCAGCGTGCTGGCGGAAGGGTCGCTGGCGCAGGTGCAGGAGGATGAGCGGGTGGTCGAGGTGTACCTCGGTAGATAGGCCTATGAAGCCCGCTCCCACGTACAAATCACACAAGGGCAAGACATGCTGAAAATCGACACCCTGCACCAGTACTATGGCGGCAGCCACATCCTGCGCGGCCTGTCCTTCGAGGCCAAGGTCGGCGAGGTCACCTGCCTGCTCGGCCGCAACGGCGTGGGCAAGACCACTCTGCTGCGCTGCCTGATGGGCCTGCTGCCGGCCCGCGAAGGCCGCGTGGAATGGGAAGGCAAGCCGATCACCACGCTCAAGCCCCAGCAACGAGTGCAGGCCGGCATCGCCTACGTACCCCAGGGCCGCGAGATCTTCCCGCGCCTGACCGTGGAGGAAAACCTGCTGATGGGCCTGTCGCGCTTCCCCGCCCGCGAGGCACGGGATGTGCCGGCATTCATCTACGAACTGTTCCCGGTGCTCGAGCAGATGAAACAACGCCGAGGGGGCGACCTCTCGGGCGGCCAGCAGCAACAGTTGGCCATCGGCCGCGCCCTGGCCAGCCGACCGCGCCTGCTGATCCTCGACGAACCCACCGAAGGCATCCAGCCGTCAGTCATCAAGGAGATCGGCGCGGTGATCCGCAAACTCGCCGACCGGGGCGACATGGCCATCCTGCTGGTGGAGCAGTTCTACGACTTCGCCGAAGAGTTGGCCGACCAGTACCTGGTCATGGCCCGCGGCGAGATCGTCCAGCGCGGCCGCGGCGAAAACATGCAGGCCGAAGGTGTGCGCGGCCTGGTTACCATTTAATCTGCAACCACTTCCCTTGCGAGACGCTGCCATGAGTTACCAGATCCGCGACGCCCTGATCGACGACGTGCCGGGCATCCTCGACATCTACAACGACGCCGTGGCCAACACCACGGCGATCTGGAACGAAACCCCGGTGGACCTGGCCAATCGCCTGGCCTGGTTCGAGGCCCGCGCGCAGCAGGGCTATCCAATCCTGGTGGCGGTGGATGACAGCGGCGTGCTCGGTTACGCCTCGTTCGGCGACTGGCGGCCATTCGAGGGCTTTCGCCATACGGTCGAACATTCGGTGTACATCCGGGGCGACCAGCGCGGCAAAGGTCTGGGCCCGGTGCTGATGGCAGCACTGGTCGAGCGGGCCAGGGACTGTGGCAAGCATGTGATGGTCGCCGCCATCGAAAGCGGCAATGCCGCATCGGTGCGCCTGCATGAGCGGCTGGGGTTCGTGGTGACCGGGCAGATGCCGCAGGTGGGCGTGAAGTTCGGCCGGTGGCTGGACCTGACCTTCATGCAATTGATGCTCAATCCAGGGGCACAGCCGTGAAACCCGAGGGGCCGCCGTGCGGCCCCACAACGTTCACATCTGGGTAAACCGGCCCAACCGTTGGCGCAGCATATGGTTCTCGCTGCGCAACTGCTGCACTTCCTCCAGCAATTCCAGCGCCAGCGCCACCCCTTCCCACTCGAGCTCCAGCTGATCATGCAGCTTCACCGCGCGTTTGAGGGTGACCGGCGCGCGGTCGTCGAACACCCACTCCTCCGGCGTTCGCCCCGAAGGTTCAACAATGCCGTGCTCGACGATCTCGATCACGCAATCGGCCGTGAGGTCGGCTTCCTGGCAAAGGGTACGCATGTCCAGTTGAACGATCAGGGTGCTGCTCATGATCACTTACTCCATTGAGTCCTCGGATTGAACGCGGCTTTCTCGGAGAGCTGGGTCCACAGTGCGCGCGTTGCGTCATCGGATTGGGCGGGCATTACTACCTTGAGCTGGGCGTACAGGTCGCCGCGCTCGCCCTGCTTGTTCAGCAGGCCCATGCCCTTGACCCGCAGGCGCTGGCCGCTCTGGCTGTCGGGGCGGATGGTCAGGTTGATCTTGCCGGTCAGGGTCGGCACGGCCACCTTGGCGCCGAGCGCCGCCTCCCACGGTGCCAACGGCACGGTGATGATCAGGTCATGACCTTCGACATCGAACAGCGGGTGCGGTGCCATGCGGATGGTCAGGAACAGGTCGCCATTGGCGCCACCGCCCACGCCCGGCGCGCCCTGGCCCTTGAGGCGGATGCGCTCGCCGTCGGTCACCCCGGCAGGGATCTTCACGTTCAGGGTCTTGGTGGTGAACCCGGTGCGCTGGCCGGCAGCGTTGGTCTGCGGCACCTGGAAGCTGATCTGCTTGGATTCCTTGTTCAGGGTTTCCTCGAGGAACACCGCCAGTTCCAGTTCCACGTCCTGCCCTCGCCTGCCGGCACTGCGTTGTTGCCGGCCACCGCCGCCACCGAAGGGGTTGCCACCCCGGGCGCCGAAGATCGAGCTGAAGAAATCGGAAAAATCGCCGCCCTCGAAGCCACCGCCGCCGCCATTGCCGCCACGGGACTGCCAGCCAGGCGGTGCCTGGAACGGGCGGCCATGCTGGCCGCCGTACTTGCGGATCTCGTCGTACTCGGCGCGCTTGTCCTTGTCGCCAAGCACTTCGTAGGCCTCGTTGGCCTCCTTGAACTTGTCCTCGGCGTCACGCTCCTTGCTGACGTCGGGGTGATACTTGCGCGCGAGCTTGCGGTACGCGGCCTTGATCGCCTTCTCGTCCGCGCTCGCCTCGACGCCGAGTATCTTGTAATAGTCTTTGAAGTCCATCTATGGATCACCGATGTGAATGTACGTATTGCTACTGAAGATTGGGGTCAAGCATAGCCTTTCAAGGTTCATCCGGGGTTGCGCTATCGCAGACGACCGGTCTTGATTTAGCTGCAGAACGGCATAAACTGCGCGGCCGTTTTGCCTCCGGAAGCTTTCTCCATGTCTGACGTATCCCCGGCCCGTGCCCTCGGCATCGACTTCGGCACCTCCAACTCCACGGTCGGCTGGCACCGCCCTGGCGCCGAATCGCTGATCGCCCTGGAAGACGGCAAGATCACCCTGCCGTCGGTGGTCTTCTTCAACATCGAGGAACGTCGCCCAGTGTATGGCCGCCTGGCCCTGCACGAGTACCTGGAGGGCTACGAAGGCCGCCTGATGCGCTCGCTCAAGAGCCTGCTGGGCTCCAAGCTGATCAAGCACGACACCAGCGTGCTGGGCAGCGCCCTGCCGTTCAAGGACCTGCTGGGCATGTTCATCGGCGAACTGAAAAAGCGCGCCGAAGCCGATGCCGGCCGTGAATTCGACCAGGTGGTGCTGGGCCGCCCGGTATTCTTCGTCGACGAGGACCCGGCCGCCGACCAGGAAGCCGAGGATACCTTGGCGGAAGTTGCGCGCAAGATCGGCTTCAAGGACGTGTCGTTCCAGTACGAACCGATCGCCGCGGCCTTCGACTACGAGTCGGGCATCAGCCGTGAAGAGCTGGTACTGATTGTCGATATCGGCGGTGGTACCTCGGACTTTACCCTGATCCGCCTGTCGCCGGAGCGCCACCTGGTGGCCGAGCGCCAGGACGACATCCTCGCCACCGGCGGCGTGCACATCGGCGGTACCGACTTCGACAAGCAGCTGAGCCTGCAGGGCGTGATGCCACTGTTCGGCTACGGCAGCCGGATGAAGAGCGGCGCGCTGATGCCCACCAGCTACCACCTCAACCTGGCCACCTGGCACACCATCAATGCTTTGTATGCGCAGAAGTCGCAGCTGGCCCTGGGCAGCATGCGCTATGACATCGAGGACACCCTCGGTATCGACCGCCTGTTCAAGCTGATCGAGCAGCGCGCCGGGCACTGGCTGGCGATGGAGGTGGAGGCGAGCAAGATCGAGCTGACCGAACGCGACAGCCGGAGCATCGACTTTGGCCGGATCGAACCGCAGCTGTCGGCCGAGCTGACCCGGGCACTGTTCGAAGATGCAATTGACGGTTTGCTCGAGCGCGTGCGCGGTAGTGTGAGCGAACTGCTGGCCAAGGCCGGCGTGAGCGAGAGCCAGGTGGACACGGTGTTCTTCACCGGCGGCTCCAGCGGCATTCCGGCGCTGCGCAACAGCGTGGCGGCAATGCTGCCCAATGCGCGGCATGTGGAAGGCAATATCTTCGGCAGCATTGGTAGCGGCCTGGCGATCGAGGCGCGCAAGCGTTACGGCGTGATCTGATCGATTTGGGGCCGCTTTGCGGCCCCGGTGATCCTCAGACCAGCTCAGCCCGCTTCAACTCACTCTTCAGGTACGCGTAATAAATCGGCCCCGCCACCACCCCCGGCAGGCCGAACGCCGCCTCGAACACCAGCATCGCCAGCAACAGCTCCCAGGCCTTGGCACTGATCTGCCCGCCGACGATCCGCGCGTTGAGGAAATACTCGACCTTGTGGATCACGATCAGATAGCCCAGCGCCGCCATCGCCACCCAGATCGACAGCGACAGGCCAACGATGGTGATCAGGGTGTTGGACATCAGGTTGCCGATCACCGGCAGCAGCCCGAGCAGGAAGGTCAGCACGATCAGGGTCTTGGTCAGCGGCAGGTGCACGCCGAACAGCGGCAACACCACGGCGAGGAAGATGCCGGTAAAGAAGGTGTTGAGCAGCGAGATCTTGATCTGCGCGAAGACGATGTTGCGAAACGCCTGCACCAGCAGGCTCAGGCGCTCGAACAAGGCTGCGGCCAGGGGCTTGCGCCGGGAAATGTCGGGGATGCGCTGCAGGGCGACGATGGCGCCGAGGATCATGCCGATCAACAGGGTCACGAACATGTGCGCCATGCCCTTGCCAACCAGTTGCAGGTCGCTCAGGTGGCTCTTGATCCATTCGCCGATGGCCACCTTGAACTCGGCGGCGCTGGCCGGCAGGTAGGCTTCGATGAACGGCGGCAACTGGCCACGGGCACGCTCGACCAGGCCCATGAACTTGTCCAGCGAGGCGCCGGGGTTCTCGGCCTCATGCAGCAGGAAACTGAAAGCGCCGGCAATCAGCAGGGTGAGCGTGCTCACCACCAGGGTGCCGAGCAGCGCCACCGCCAGCCAGCGCGCGCGCTGCCCGGCGATCAGCGGCTGCAACCTGGGGGTGAGCATGTTGACCAACTCGAACACCAGCAAGCCGGCGAGCAGGCTCGGCAGCAGCTTCAGGGGCAGCGCCAGCAACAGGCCGGCCATGACGATGATCCAGCTGGCCAGGGTGACCTGGCGGGGGGTGAAGGTCATACAGCCTCGACGGCAGACAGCGGAAAGTCCCGCAGTCTGCCAGCCTTCACGGCAGAGGCATAGGCGCAGGTCATTTCTTCTTCAGGCAGTCGCTCATGAAGGTCTTGCGCTCGTCGCCCTTGAGCGCCTTGGTGGTGGCGTCGGCGTTGCAGGTTTTCATCTTCTCCTGCTGGGTGGCGGCAGGCTTGGCCTTGAGGCAGGTGCTCATGAATGCCTTGCGTTCGTCGCCCTTGAGCGCCTTGGCGGTGGCGTCGGCGTTGCAGGTCTTCATCTTTTCCTGTTGCGCGGTGGCGGCAAATCCTTGCCCCGCGATCATCATGCCCAACACCAGCAGGGGTACGTGCAGCAGCTTCATGGAGTGGTCTCCTTGCCTGCGCGCCGGATGCGCGCTCGTCGCTGCTGAGTGTAGACAAGAAATTTTACATCTCAGTCCGCGCCCGCCGTCGGTACTGCTCCGGCGTGCACCGGGCCTGGCGCTGGAACATGGCGATGAAGGCCGAGGCGCTGCTGTAGCCGAGGTCGAAGGCGATGGCCTGGATCGCGGTGCCTGCCTCGAGCGCCTCGATGGCGCGTAGAAAGCGCAGGCGCAGGCGCCATTCGCCGAAGCTCATCCCCAGTTCACGCAGGAACTGCCGCGCCAGGGTGCGCTCGCTGACATGCACCTGTGCGGCCCAGTGGGCCAGCGGGCGGTTGTCGCCGGGTTCGCCATGCAATTCTTCAAGCACCTGGCGCAGGCTGTCGCTGCGGGCGAAGGGCAGGTAGCAGGTCTGGGTCTGCGCCAGGTGCAACTGGTCGAGCAGCACCTGTGCGAGGCGCTGGTCACGCTCGTCCCGGGCGATGCGCAGGTCGCGGCGGGCAAAGTCGCCGAGGATCGCCTTGAGGATATCGCTGATCACCAGGCTGCAGGGTTGCGCCGGCAGCCCGGCACACAGGCTGCGGTCAAGGTAGACCGAGCGGTAGACGATGGCCTGGGGGTTGTAGCAGCCATGTTCGGTGTCCGGCGGCACCCACACGGCGTAGTGCGGCGGCGAGATGAAGCGCTGGCCTTCGACGTCCAGGTGCATCAGGCCATGGGACGCGTAGTTGAGCTGGCCCCAGGGATGACGGTGCGGGGCGCTGTGGGTGTCGGCACCGAATTCGTCGTAGCGAAAGTACACCGGGGCCGGGAGCTGGTCGAAGCGCGGAATGTCGAGGTACTTGCGGGCCATGCTGTCTGCTTCGCGGGGTAGGTTGTCTGGATGGAAGTATAGGCATGCAAGCAGACAAGCGATAATACCCGCCGTCATACCCTCCCTGCAGGAGCGAGCCCGCTCCTGCAGGGGACACCCGTTACCTGAGAGTCCCAATGAACTACCTCTTCCCCCTCATCGCCATCCTCATCTGGGCCGGCAACACCGTGGTCACCAAGATGTCCGCGGGGGCCATCTTCCCGGCCGAGATCGGTTTCTACCGCTGGCTGCTGGCCGGCCTGCTGTTCACGCCCTTCCTGCTGCCCCAGGTCTGGCGCAACCGCGCGGCGATCCGCCCGCACCTGGGCAAGGTGTTCGTGCTGGGCGTGCTGGGCATGGCCATCTACCAGAGCCTGGCGTACTTCGCCGCCAGCATCACCAGCGCCACCAACATGGGCATCATCCTCTCGCTGATGCCGCTGATGTCACTGGCCCTGTCCATCGCCTGGCTGGGCCAGCGCCTGAGCTACGGCGCGCTGCTGGGCGCGATCGTGTCGTTCTTCGGCGTGCTCGAAGTTGTCTCGGCCGGACAGCCTGGCACGCTGCTGCACCAGGGCCTGAACAGTGGCGACCTGATGATGCTGGTGGCCACCCTCGCCTATGCGCTGTACAGCTTCCTGCTGAAGAAATGGCAACTGCGCCTGCCGCCGCTGCAGTTGCTCTACCTGCAGGTGCTGGTGGCGATCCTGGTGCTGCTGCCGCTGTTCGTGCTGTCACCGAAGACCGGGCTGAACGGCCACAACTTCGGCCTGGTGCTGTATGCCGGCCTGCTGGCCTCGATGGTCGCGCCGCGGGTTTGGATGCAGGCCGTGCATCGCCTTGGCCCGAGCCGCACAACACTGTTCTTCAACCTGCTGCCGGTGGTCACGGCGGTGATCGCCGCCGTGGTGCTGGACGAGCAACTGGCCAGTTATCACCTGGTCGGCGGCTTGCTGACACTGGTCGGCGTGCTGCTGGCCGAGCGCTGGACAACGCCAGTACGGCGCACGGTCACAACCCCGCGGCCTTGAGCCGCGCGGCATGTTCGGTGAACAGCCGCACCGGCTCGGCGCCCTTGCCCACGGCGCCGAGGGACTGGTTGACGATGTCCAGGTGATCGAGCGGATAGTCGTCGCCGATCACCTGGCCCAGGTGCGAGCTGAAGCGCCCGACCATGCCGTCGCAGTGGCCCTTCTCGCGCACGAAGCTACGGGCGAACAGACGGCAGAAGCGATTGCTGCCGTCGAAGCGGTTCAACCCCTGGTCGGTGCGGCCCGGCTGCAAGGTGCCTGACCAGGAGTAGTAACGCACACCGTTCACCTCGGCCGGCCCCTCGCCGCCCCAGACCTCGGGCAGCCCCTGTGGATAAGCCTGGTTGAACAGCGCCACTCCGGCGCTGGTCAGCGACTGGTGCGAGGCATGCACGTCGATCGGCAGCGGATCCCGGCGCCAGCCAGTCTCCAGCCAACCCAGCAGCACGGCGAAACCATGCAGCACGGCCTTGAGGATGCGCCCCTTGGCGGAGTCGCCCGGCGCCGTGCGTTCAAGGTGGTCGGCCAGCTCCGAGCCATGGTTGGGGCCGGCCACCGAGGTCACCGAGGCCACCCGGCCTGGCCGCTTCGCCGCCGCATAGCGGGCACTGAGCGCGCCCTGGCTGTGGCCGATCAGGTTGACCTTCTCGGCCCCCGTGCGCCGGCAGATGTCCTCGATGATGATCAATAGCTGCTCGCCGCGCACCTCGCTGGAATGCAGCGGCGACACCTGCACCGGATACACCTGCGCGCCGCCCCGGCGCAACGCCGGGACAATGCCGAACCAGTAGGGATACAGCAGCGCCCGCACGAAACCGAGCATGCCCGGCACCAGCACCAGTGGATAACGCGTGGCCAGTTCCTGACTCATCACCCTGCCCTCTTCCATGGACGACCGGCCCACACTACAGCGCGCCCTGTGTCATTCGCAATCGAACTCCCGGCGCGCCGCGCGGTTCCAAGCAGAACAGACCCTGAGCAAGGAGCGGGACCATGTACAAGCAGACCCTGGCCATCCTTCTGGCAAGCGCCACCCTCGCCGCCTGCGGCAGCCGCCCGGAAAACCCGGTGGACTACGTCACCTACCGCGACGAACCGCTGGTCAAGCAGGTGGAGCACGGCATGACCATGCAGAAGGTCATCGCCATCGGCGGCAGCCCATCGAATGTCAGCGACCTGCCCCACGGCGGCACCTGCAACGACTACATCCTCAACCGTGATGGCCAGCAACAGCCCTATTACGTGCGCTTCGACGCCACCGGGCATGTCGACGCCAAGGGCTTCAAGACCTGCAAGCAACGCCAGGAAGACAGCGACGCCGTCCACGGCGCATGACACCCCATGACTACCCTGATCCTTTCGGAGATGAACATGAGCGTTGAACTGACCGATGTGAAAACCCTGCGCGAACGTGCCCGCCAGCATGTCGAGCAAGGCGCGGTGACCGAGGGTTACCACGCCGATCGCGAGAAGATCCTGCGCCTGCTCAACGAGTCGCTGGCCACCGAGCTGGTCTGCGTGCTGCGCTACAAGCGTCACTACTTCATGGCCAGCGGTATCAAGGCCAGCGTCGCCGCCGCGGAGTTCCTCGAGCACGCCACCCAGGAAGCCGAGCATGCCGACAAGCTGGCCGAGCGCATCGTGCAACTGGGCGGCGAGCCGGACTTCAACCCCGACAACCTGACCAAGAATTCCCATGCCCAGTACGTGGCGGGCAGTTCATTGAAGGAGATGGTGCTGGAGGACCTGGTGGCCGAACGGATCGCCATCGACAGCTACCGCGAGATCATCCAGTACATCGGCGACAAGGACCCGACCACGCGGCGCATCTTCGAGGACATCCTGGCCCAGGAAGAAGAGCACGCCGACGATATGTCGGATCTGTTGCAGGGCTTGTAATGTTGGGGGCGCTGCGCGCCCCAATCGCCGGCAAGCCGGCTCCCACAGGCGATCGGTGATAACTGTGGGAGCCGGCTTGCCGGCGATCGGGCCGCAAAGCGGCCCTACTTCTTGGCCTTCACCGCCGCCGGCGCCTTGCCGGCGCGCATCTGCTGCAACAACGGCGTGCACTGGTTGGGCACATCTCCGCTGCTCGGCGCGATCAGCGCCAGCAGCCCCGCCGCCGGCCCCGCCACCACACCCAACGCCACCATCCCCGCGCCACGCAGCGCCAGCGGCACTGCCTGCACACCGGCACTCGGTTTGGCGAAAGGCCCACGCACATACAACGGCGAGCGCAGCGAGAACAGCCGTAACCCTTTCGATTCCGGGGTGATCTTCAGGTCCAGTTGCTCGCTGGCGAAATTGGCCGTGCCGTCGATGTGGATGATCGCGTTCTCGGTATCGAAGACGAACAGGCGGGTGGTCGCCAGGCCCTCCTTGATGCCGACATCGGCTGCGGCACAGTTGATCTTCACCTCTTCGTCACCGAACAACTTTCCGATCACGTAGTTGCCTACGTTGAGCCCGGCGATCTCCATCAGGCTGCGGCTGATGGCGCCATCGTTGATCAACAGGCGCAAGTCGCCGTTGGAAGTGCCGAGCAGCGCCGCCACCGAGTTGCCCCGGCCACTGATATCGGCGTCGCCATTGAGCTCGCCGAAGCTGGTCTGCATGGGCGCAAAGCTGGGGAACAACTGCTTGAGCTTGAAGCCCCGGGCGGTTAGCTGGGCGCGCCCCTGCATCGGCGTGCTGCGCCCGTCCAGGCGGATGTTGGAATCGAGGTTGCCCCCGGCCACGCCGAAGCGCAGCGGTTCCAGGCGCAGCAGGCCGTCCTCGAGAATCACATGGGCAGACAGGTCATTGAACGGCAGTTTCTCGCTATGCACGATGCGCTTGCCGGCGAAGGTCACGTCGGCATCCATCGCCCGCCAGCGCTCGGTGCGGAACTCCTCTACCGGCAACACCTTGTTGGCCGGCTGCTTGCTGGCGCCGCCCCGGGCCTTCTGCTCGGCGTTCGAATCGGCGCCGATCAGCGGTGCCAGGTCCTTGAACAGCAATTGGTTGGAGACCAGGTTGCCGGACAGTTTCGGCCGGGGCTGGCTGGCGACGAAGGCCAGGTCGCCATGGATATCACTGTCGCCGATCTTGCCGTTGAAGCCTTCATAGCGGAAATGCGCGCCCTCGGCGGCATGCAGGTTGGCGCTCAGGTGGCCGTCGGTGGCGTAGGGTGGCGTGTCGGGCAGGGTCACGCCGGTCAACGGGTAGAGGTTGCCCAGGCTGCTGCCGGAGAGCTTCAGGCGCAGGTCGAGGGCGCCCAGGTTGCGGGGGTCGGTCAGGGTGCCGGCAAGGGCGACGTGGGTATCGCCGATGCGCACGTCGGCCTGCAGCGGGAATGGCTGGCTGGCATCCTGCAGCGCCAGCAGGCCGCCGATCTTGCCGGTGCCGGCCACCGCCTGGCCTTTGTAGCGCCCCTGGGCCTTGAAGCCGAAGGCATAGTCCTGGGCATTGCCGGCTTTCTCGGCGCGGGCCTTGCCGACGATGTCGCTGAACGGGATCGGCTTGCCCAGCGGGTCGACCTGAACCTTCATGCTGGTTTTCAGGGTCTGGTCGTCGAAGCTGACATTGCCCTGGTCGAAGCCGATCGCGCCGATGTCCAGCACCCACTTCGACGGCTCCTCGTGCTCATCCTTGGGCCCGAAGTCGAACACCCAGTTGGCCCGGCCATCGGCCAGGCGGGTGAGGCTGGCACTGGGCTTGACCAGGTCGATGCGCGGGATGCTGATGCGCTGGACGATCAGCGGCAACGGCGCCAGGCGAAAATCCACCCGCTCCAGGCCCACCATGCGCGGCTCCTTGAGCCATTCGGGGTTGCCCAGGGTGAGGTCTTCGGCGGTGAAGTGTGGCCAGGGCACGAAGGCACGCCAGCCGCCCTCCTCGGGTTCGGTGCGCCAGTGCACCGCGAGGTTGCCGTTGATCGCGAAAGGCCGGTGCAGGGCTTCGGAGACTTTCTCGTTGAGCAACGGCTTGACGCGGTTCCAGTCGAAGGTGGCGATCACCACCACCAGGATTGCCAACAGGGTGGCCAGGGTGGCGAAGGTCCAGACGATGATTCTGGCAGGGCGCGTCATTGCGTGATTCTCCTGACTGCATGGAAGGCGGCGCGACGATGGCACTCATTATGTCGGACTGATGAAAACCCGCCGGGTTTAATCCGTGCAGCATGATAACCAAGATTTTCCTGACGATTTCCCCAGCTTTTGGTCTACGGAGCGTGGCAGTGTTACCGGGGAGTCGACGTGCCTCAATGCTCGGCGCATCGCCGAAAACATTGAGCCAGAGGGCTCCACACACAGTATCAATGCCGTCGATTGTTACCATTATCCTGATGAACTTTTCTCTGGAGTTACCGGGCGTAGCATTGGCTCCGTACCCACTTTCCAGCCCCCCAGAGGAGCACCGAATCATGAAACGCCATCTGCTGCTGAGCCTGACCCTGTCCGTACTTGCTGCCAACGCCTTCGCCCTGCCAGCCGAAGACCAGCACCTGAGCGCCGAGTCGCGCTCCAGCGCCATCACCGTCAGCCAACCACTGAACACCCTGGCAGAAGGTGGCGCCGAGCGCCTGCAGGAACGTGCAGGCCGTGTGGCCGAAGGCGGTGCCGAACGCCTGCTTGAACGTAACAACCGTGTTGCCGAAGGTGGCTCTGATCGCCTGATCGAACGCAATGACCGTGTCGCCGAGGGTGGTTCGGATCGCCTGATCGAACGCAACGACCGTGTCGCCGAAGGTGGCTCTGATCGCCTGATCGAACGCAACGACCGCGTCGCCGAAGGTGGTTCCGATCGCCTCAACGAACGCAACAACCGTGTAGCCGAGGGTGGCTCGGATCGCCTGGTCGAACTCAGCCGTGTGAGCTGATCGCCATGGCTGAAAACAACAACCCTCCGTGCGGTAGCTGCTCCCCTCCAAGCCCGGTCCATTGACCGGGCTTCGTTTTTCTATCCAGAATGCCCAGCCGTACCGTCATAGAAGCCTGCCCCATGCTGCCGCGCGCCGAACAGAAGCTACAAACCCGCCAGGCCCTGCTGGATGCCGCCTGCCTGCTCATGGAGAGCGGCCGGGGTTTCGGCAGCATCAGCCTGCGCGAGGTGGCCAAGGCCGCCGGCATCGTGCCCACCGGCTTCTACCGCCACTTCCCCGACATGGACGCCCTGGGCCTGGCCCTGGTCGCCGAGGTGGACACCACCTTCCGCCAGACCATCCGCCTGGTACGCCATAACGAATTCGAACTGGGTGGTATCACCGATGCCTCGGTGCGCATCTTCCTCGACGTGGTCGCCGCCCACCGCGCGCAGTTCCTGTTCCTCGCCCGCGAGCAGTACGGCGGCTCGCAACCGGTGCGCCAGGCCATCGCCCGCCTGCGCCAGGACATCAGCAGCGACCTGGCCACCGACCTTGCGCGGATGCCGCGCTGGCGGCACCTGGACGGCGCCGCCCTGGCGGTGATGGCCGACCTGGTGGTCAAGACCGTGTTCGCCACCCTGCCCGAGCTGATCGACAGCCCCGAACCGGGCCATGCACAGGCGCTGACGGCACAGGAAAAGATCACCCAGCAGTTGCGCTTCATTTTTGTTGGCGCTCGGCACTGGCAGGGTCTGGGCAATCCAGGCTGAGATTTTCGCCCAAGCCGGATCGTGGCAGCGGCGGTGCCCCACGAACCCCTTGTCACTTCTGCTACCATGGCGCCCTGCCCGACCGTCCACGAGCGCCACCATGTCCGACCCCCGCCCCGCACTGACCCGTTTCCAACAGCACTTCGCCGAGCGCATCGTGCCGCTGTGGCAAGGCCCGGGCTGGAACGCCGACATGGCCCTGCCGTACGAAGCCCTGGACACCCAGCACCGGCCCCTGCCGGTGCAACGCTACCGGGCCATGGCCTGCGCCCGCCAGCTGTACCTGTTCAGCAGCCGCATCGAACAACCTGGCGCGGCCGAACGCGCCGCGGCATTGTTCCGTTCGTTGCAGAAGCACTTCCATGACGCCGAACATGGCGGCTGGTTCTACAGCATCGACGCCCAGGGCAAGCCGCTGGACCGGCGCAAGGACCTCTACACCCATGCCTTCATTGTCTTCGCCTGCGCCCATTACCTGGGCAAGGTCGGCGAAGGGCTGGTGGAAGCCACGCTCAATGGCGCCCTCGAGGTGATCCACGAGCAGTTCGCCCGCGACGATGGCCTGTACGAGGCCAGCCTGGGTGAGGATTGGTCAGACCTGGGCAGCGGCCCGCTGCAGAACCCGCAGATGCACCTGGCCGAGGCCTTCCTGCAGGTACTGGCCGTACGTGAGGACGACGACGTTCGCGATTCGCTGCTGCAGCTGTGCGAAGCGCTGCAGGCGCAGTTCGTCGAACCGGCCCATGGCCTGATGCTGGAGAAGCCGCGCGGGGCTGTGGATAACTGGTTCGAGCCGGGCCACCAGTTCGAATGGTTCTACCTGCTCGACACTTCCGAGTTGCTGCGCGGTACTGCGCTGCATGCCTCCATCGAGCGGGCCTTCGACTTCGCCGAACAGTGCGGCGTGAAGGATGCTGCGGTGCTGGCGACGCTGGATGTGGACGGCAAGGTGATCGACGCGACACAGCGTATCTGGGCCCAGGCGGAGTACCTGCGGGCACTGGCCCTGCGGCCGGGAAGCGAGGCGCGGCTGCTGGAGCAGCTCACGGCGCTGGAGTCACGCTTCCTGCATGAAGGCGGCTGGCATGAGTGCCGCGATGGCGAGGGGGCGGTGAGCCGCCATGACATGCCGTCGACCACGCCCTATCATTTGGCGACCTGCCTCGAAGGTCTGCAGCGCCTGATCTGACGCTATCGCGGGGCGGTGCGCCGATGCGACTTACCCCGCGATCATCAGCGAATCAACCTTTAGCCGACCGGTCGATCGAGAACCCTGCCCAGTCCTGGCTCACCGGCATCAGCTCAAGGCTGTTGATATTGATATGCGCCGGCTGGTTGAGGATCCAGAAGATGGTCTCGGCGATGTCCTGCGGCTGGATCGGCTCGGCGCCAGCGTAGGTGGCGTCGTACTTGGCCTGGTCGCCGCCGAAACGCACCAGCGAGAACTCGCTTTCGCACAGCCCCGGCTCGATGTTGCTGACCCGCACGCCAGTGCCGCGCAGGTCGCAGCGCAGGCTGAGCGAGAACTGGCCGACGAAGGCCTTGGTGCCGCCATACACATTCGCGCCAGGGTACGGGTAGTTGCCCGCCACCGAACCGACATTGAGGATCGACGCGCCGCGCCCGTGGGCGATCAGGCGCGGCAGCAACAGGCGGGTGGTGTACATCAGGCCTTTGATGTTGGTGTCGACCATGGTTTCCCAGTCGTCCAGGCTGCAGTTCTGCGCCGCATCCACACCCAGTGCCAGGCCGGCATTGTTGACCAGGCCCTGGAGCTTGTCGAAGCTCGGCGGCAGGCTGGCGATGGCGGCCTCCATGGCCTGGCGATCACGCACATCGACCACCAGCCCGTGCACCTCGGTCTTGGCCGAGAGTTCTTGGCACAGCGCATCCAGGCGCTCCTTGCGGCGACCGGTGAGCACCAGCTTCCAGCCGGCATCGGCGAAACGGCGGGCGGTGGCTTCACCGAAACCGGAGGTCGCGCCAGTGATGAATACGGTGGATGTCATGCTCTTCTCCTTGGGTGTGCTCGGCAGGCCTTGCAGCATGCCCGGCGCAAGCGTTGTCGACAACCGTTTCAGCCACTGGTCAAAAAACGTACAGACGCTGAAAAGCCCCGTGATTGTGGGCTTTCGTCAGGCTATGCGCATCTTATCCACAAGGCTTTCCCCACAGATTGGGGGCAACTCGTCGGCTCCAGGGAACCTTTGCCTGCTGTGGACATCTGCCCGTGATGGCGCAACGCTTTCAACCTGCCGTCTGCGGCGGTCTGTCCAAAGTTTTTTCACAGACTTATCCACAGAATCCGGACAACTGTGGATGAACCGCGCTGCTGCTAAAAACCCTCGATAAATCATGCACAAGCAAGACCTGATCAAAAAACGAACAGATCCTTGGAGGCGTTGGTACACAAGGGCTTGAGCAAGGTGCCACCATGTTTTCCACAGGCGGTTCCACATAATCCGTGGAAAGTTTTCCAGCTGTGGAAACAATGGCTTGCGTGGGGATTGTGGTGTGCTGCCGGAAAGATATGCGACAAGTTGTCCACATGTGCCGGAAGGCATAAAACGCATCGCGGGGCAAGTCGGTTGCCGCACCGACTTGCCCCGCGATTTACTTCAGTGCCCGCCCAGGTAGGCGTTACGCACCTCCTCGTTGACCAACAGCTCCTGCCCCGTCCCGGTCATGCGGATCTGCCCGTTGACCATCACATAGGCCCTGTCGGACAGCTTCAACGCATGGTTGGCATTCTGCTCGACCAGGAAGATGGTCATCCCGGTCTGCGCCAGCTCGCGCAGGGTCGAGAAGATCTGCTTGACCACGATCGGCGCCAGGCCCAGCGACGGCTCATCGAGCAGCAACAGCTTGGGCCGGCTCATCAGCGCGCGGGCAATCGCCAGCATCTGCTGCTCGCCCCCGGACATGGTCATGGCCCGCTGGTTGCGCCGTTCCTTGAGCCGCGGGAACAGCTCGTACATGCGCTGCATGTCCTGATCTGCATGCTTGTCGCCGATCGGGATGGTGCCCATCATCAGGTTTTCCTCGACGGTCATGTCGGGGAACACGCGACGCCCTTCCGGGGACTGGGCGATGCCATTGGACGCGATGTAGTGCGACGACTTGCGGGTGATGTCGGTGCCGCGATAGACGATCTGCCCGGATGCCGCGCGCGGCTGGCCGAAGATCGACATCAGTAGTGTCGACTTGCCCGCGCCGTTGGCGCCGATCAGGCTGACCGTCTCGCCTTCGTTGATGTGCATCGAGACCTTCTTCAGGGCCTGGATCGGCCCATAGAACACATCCAGGTCCTTCAGCTCGAGAATGGGCGCGCTCATGTCAGTTCCTCTTCGTCGGCACCCAGGTAGGCGGCAATCACCGTCGGGTTGTGGCGGATATCCTGCGGTGATCCTTCGGCAATCACGTTGCCGTGGTCGAGCACGACGATATGGTCGGAGATGCTCATGACCATGCCCATGTCGTGTTCGATCAGCACCACGGTGATGTCATGCTCGTCGCGCAGCACACGGATCATGCGGCTCAGCGCTTCGGTTTCCTGGGGGTTGAGGCCGGCGGCCGGTTCGTCCAGGCAGATGATCTTCGGCCGCGTGCACATCGCCCGGGCAATCTCCAGGCGACGCTGCTGGCCGTAGGACAGCTCGCCGGCCAGGCGGTTGGCGCAGTCCACCAGGTCGACCACCTCCAGCCAATAGAAAGCATGGTCGAGGGCATCGCTCTCGGCCTTGCGGTAGCCCGGGGTATTGAGCACCCCGGCCAGCAGGTTGCGGTTGACCCACATGTGCTGGGCCACCAGCAGGTTCTCCACCACCGACATTTCCTTGAACAGGCGGATGTTCTGGAAGGTGCGCGCCAGCCCGGCGCGGTTGACCAGGTGGGTGCCACCGAACATCTTGTAGTACAGGCGGTTGGCGAAGCGTGCCGGCGAAACGAAGTCCGCCGCCCGGAAGCGCTCGCCGAGCAGCTGGATGACGTTGGTGTGGCTGCCGCGCACGTTCAGCTCGATCCGCCCGCCGGTGGCCTTGTAGAAGCCCGTGAGGCAGTTGAACACCGTGGTCTTGCCGGCGCCATTGGGGCCGATCAGGGCGAAGATCTGATTGCGTTTGACCTGCAGGCTGACATCGCTGAGCGCCTTGATCCCACCGAACTGCATCATCAGGTTGTCTACAGACAGAATGACTTCGTCGCTCATGGCGCCACTCCTTTACGCGGGACCACGCCGGTACGGCTGATGCGGATCAGCCCTCGCGGTCGCCAGATCATCATCAGCACCATCAGCACGCCGAACAGCAGCACCCGGTACTCGGAGAAGCTGCGCAGCAGCTCGGGCGCCACGGTCAGCACGAACGCCGCGATCACCACGCCCACGGTCGAGCCCATGCCGCCGAGCACGACGATGGCCAGGATCAGCGCGGACTCGAAGAAGGTGAACGACGATGGGTTGACGAAGCCCTGGTAGGTGGCGAAGAACACCCCGGCAAGGCCTGCGGTGGACGCGCCGAGGGTGAACGCGGAAAGCTTGACCAGTACGTGGTTCAGGCCCATCGAGCGGCAGGCGATCTCGTCCTCGCGCAAGGCTTCCCAGGCGCGGCCCACCGGCATGCGGGTCAGTCGGTGCTTGATGTACAGCACCGCCAGCACCACCAGGAACAGCACCGCGTAGATGAACACGAACTTGAGGTTGGCGTTGTATTCAAAGCCGAAGAACTCGTGGATCGGCACCCCGCCGTCCTTGGCCCGACGGCCGAACTCCAGGCCCAGGAAGGTCGGCGACGGCGCCGGCATGCCGTTGGGGCCGCCGGTGAACGACAGCCAGTTGTTCAACACCAGGCGGATGATCTCACCGAAGCCGAGGGTGACGATGGCCAGGTAGTCGCCATGCATGCGCAACACCGGGAAGCCGAGGATGCACCCCGCCAGCGCCGCGGCAATGGCCGCCAGTGGCAGCACGCTCCAGAAGCCCAGGCCCAGGTATTGATAGCCCAGCGCCAGGCCGTAGGCACCGATGGCGTAGAACGCCACATAGCCCAGGTCGAGCAGGCCGGCCAGACCGACCACGATGTTCAGGCCCAGCCCCAGCAGCACGTAGATCAGGCCGAGGATGACCACGGTCAGCAGGTACTTGTTGGCGAAGATCGGGAACACGATGGCGATGACGATCAGCGCCGGGATGATGTAGCGCAGGCGCGACTTGTAGTTCGGCGCCAGCACGTGCACGCCCGAGCCACCGCTGTCGAAGCCCTGGAGCATGCGTTGGCCGGTCGGCGTCTGCAGGAACAGGCTGAGGATGAAACGCCCGATCATCACGCCGCCGACCAGCCAGGCGACGCGGGCGGGTTCGGCGTTGAACGTGTAGCCATCGAGCACCACGCCGACGACGGGGCCGAAGACGATAAGGGCCAGCAAGCCGGCGACGATGGTCTCCAGCAGGCTGCGTTTAAGGTCGAAACCCTTGGTTTGCGAAGCAGAGGCAGTATTGGCAACGGACATGTTTCACACCTTAGCCACGAGCGGGCGACCCAGCAGGCCTTGGGGACGGAAGATGAGGATCATCACCAGCAGCGAGAAGCTGAACACGTCCTTGTAGTCGGAGTTGATCAGGCCGGAGAACAACGACTCGGAAATCCCCAGGATGATCCCGCCGAGCATGGCCCCCGGCAGCGAGCCGATGCCGCCGAGCACCGCGGCGGTGAAGGCCTTGATGCCGATGATGAAGCCGGCATAGAAGTCGAAGGTGCCGTAGTTCATGGTGATCAGCACGCCCGCCAGCGCAGCCATCACCGCACCGATGACGAACACGTAGGAAATCACCCGGTCGGTATTGATGCCCAGAATCGAGGCCATCTTGCGGTCTTGTTGCGTGGCCCGGCACATGCGCCCGAGCTTGGTGTACTTGATCACGTAGGTGAGCAGGCCCATGCCGACGAAAGCGGCCACCAGGATGAAGATCTTGGTGTAGGTGAGCTGCACGAAGCCGCTGCCCACTTCGACGCGCATGGCGCCTTCGAGCAGGGTCGGCACGCCTTGCTGGCGGGCGCCCTGGCTGATCTGCGCGTAGTTCTGCAAGATCAGCGAAATGCCAATGGCGCTGATCAAGGGCGCCAGGCGGGTGGAGTTGCGCAGGGGTTTGTAGGCGATGCGTTCGATGGTGAAGCCATAGACGCCGGTGACGACGATGGTGAACAACAGGGTGCCCAGCATCAGCAGCGGAAACGACTCGATACCGAAGTAGGCCAGCAATGCCAGGCTGATCGCCGCGAGGTACGCGGAGATCATGTACACCTCGCCGTGCGCGAAGTTGATCATGCCGATGATGCCATAGACCATTGTGTAGCCGATGGCGATCAGGCCGTAGACCGACCCGAGGGTCAGGCCATTGACCAGTTGCTGCAGGAAAATACCATCCATAACGCAATCTCACCTGATTGAGATTGCACGAGCGCCGACCACGCAGGGCCCGGATGCAGCGGCCCTCGCAGCGCAGAACTGTGCACATCTACTGACAAAGACAGGTACCGCGGGGCTATGGCCCGGGGCATCACGCGCCCGGGCCGGATGCCATTGTTATTTTTGTTTTTCCAGCTGGTGGTACTTGCCGTTGGCATCCCACTGGTAGACCACGTAGTCGGAGACGGTGAGGTCGCCCTTCTGGTCCCACTTCTTCTCGCCCATGACGGTCTTGACCGGGTTGGCCTTGAGCCACTTGGCGGCGTCCTCGCCCTTGTTCGACTTGGCGCCGTTGAACGCGGCGGCCAGGGCCTGGACCGAGGCGTAGGCATACAGGGTGTAGCCTTCAGGCTCGGTGCCGTTCTTGCGGAACTCCTCGACCACCGCCTTGCTGTCGGGCAGCAGGCGCGGGTCGGCGCCGAAGGTCATGTATACGCCGTTGGTGTACTGGGCGCCGCCGGCGGTGGCCACCAGTTCGTCGGTGACGATGCCGTCGTCGGACATGAATGCCACGTCCTTCAGGCCCTGCTCGCGCAGTTGGCGCACCAGCGGGCCGGCCTCCGGGTGCAGGCCGCCGAAGTAGACGACATCGGCACCTGCGGCGCGGATCTTGGTGACCACGGCGCTGAAGTCTTTCTCGCCGCGGGTCAGCCCCTCGTACAGCACCGGGGTGACGCCGCGCTTGATCAGCTGGGCCTTGGTGGCGTCAGCCAGACCCTGGCCATAGGTGTCCTTGTCGTGCAGCACCACCACCTTCTTGCCCTTGAGCACGTCGACAATGTAGTTGCCGGCGACGATGCCCTGCTGGTCGTCACGGCCGCACATGCGGAACATCGCGGACAGGCCGCGCTCGGTCACCTGCGGGTTGGTGGAGCCGGGAGTGATGGCGATCACGCCGGCCTCGTCGTAAACCTCGGAAGCGGGGATGGTATTGGAGGAGCAGAAGTGACCGACCACGCCCGCCACCTTGTCCTGGTCGACCAGGCGGTTGGCCACGGATACTGCCTGCTTCGGCTCGCAGGCGTCATCGCCCTTGACCAGGACGATCTTCTCGCCGTTGACGCCGCCAGCCTTGTTGATCACGTCGGCCGCGGCCTGCGCACCTTTCATGTACTGCTCGCCAAACGCTGCGTTGGCTCCGGTCATCGGGCCCGCGACGCCGATCTTGATGTCGGCCTGAACATACGAAGAAACACCCAGTGCGGTGGCTACAGCCAGTGCCAGGAAACCTTTCTTGTAAAACGTCTGCGACATGAGGTGGTGCTCCTAGAATATTTTTTTTGGTTGGCACTACAACTTCTCAGCCCTGTGCTCCGAGCAAGGGCCGTGCCAGTGGTTTTGTCTTCCGGGAAAACACACGACAAGGGGTGAACAGAGGCGACCGGCGGCCTTTTCTTTATTGAGCGTGCAACCGTCTGCCGCACGGCAAGTGACACCCACACGCCTAGACAAGGAGCAACCAGCGCCCGCCATCATTGCAACCCTCGCAAGTGTTAACGTGCAACCGCGCTGTAACAGCGGACGTCACCGAACTGCACACCACTGGTGCGCGACTGCTACAGGGAGCACTGTTTGAAGGCTAGCTGGCACACGGAAAATTACCTGCAGAGGCCAATATCGCGGGCGGCGTGGGAGCGGGCTTGCCCCGCGATCTGGCACAATGGTCGCCATTGCCCGCCTTGGAGCTTCCCCCTGATGAGCGAGAGCGCATTCGCCGAGCGCATCGTGCACAACCTGCTCGACACCGACTTCTACAAGCTCACGATGATGCAGGGCGTCCTGCACAACTACCCGGACGCCGATGTCGAATGGGAGTTTCGCTGCCGCAACGGCGAGGACCTGCGCCCCTACCTGGACGAGATCCGCAACCAGCTCGAGCTGCTCAGCGAGCTGACCCTGGATGACGGCCAACTGGCCTTCCTCGAGCGCATCAGCTTCCTCAAGCCGGACTTCCTGCGTTTCCTGCGCCTGTTCCGCTTCAACCTGCGCTATGTGCGCATCGGCATCGAGAACGACCAATTGTTCCTGCGCCTGAAAGGCCCATGGCTGCATGTGATCCTGTTCGAAGTGCCGCTGCTGGCCATCATCAGCGAAGTGCGCAACCGCCACCTGCACCCGCGCATGCGCCTGGCCGAAGCCCGCGACCAGCTATATCGCAAGTTCGACTGGCTGCGCGCCCACGCCAGCGACGACGAACTGGCCGAACTGCAGGTAGCCGACTTCGGCACCCGCCGGCGCTTCTCCAGCCGCGTGCAGGAAGAGGTGGTACGGGTGCTGCGCGATGAGTTCCCGGGCCGCTTCGTCGGCACCAGCAACGTCGACCTGGCATGGAAACTGGATATCAAGCCCTTGGGCACCATGGCCCATGAATGGATCATGGCCCACCAGCAGCTCGGCCCACGGCTGATCGACAGCCAGATCGCCGCCCTGGACTGCTGGGTGCGCGAGTACCGGGGACTGCTCGGCATCGCCCTGACCGATTGCATCACCATGGATGCCTTCCTGAAGGATTTCGACCTGTACTTCGCCAAGCTGTTCGACGGCCTGCGCCATGACTCGGGCGAGCCGGTGGCCTGGGCGGAAAAGGCCATCGCCCATTACCAGAAGCTCGGTATCGACCCGATGACCAAGACCCTGGTGTTCTCCGATGGCCTGAACCTGACCCGCTCGCTGGAAATCTTCCGGGCCCTGCGTGGGCGCATCAATGTCAGCTTTGGCATCGGCACCAACCTGACCTGTGACATCCCCGGCGTGGCGCCCATGAACATCGTGCTTAAAATGACCGACTGCAACGGCTCGCCGGTGGCGAAGATCTCCGACGAAGCCGCCAAGACCCAGTGCCGTGACGAAAACTTCGTCGCCTACATGCGCCACGTATTCAAAGTCCCCAGCAAGGAGTAACCCATGCAAGCCGTTCAGCAAGAGATTGCCCAGGCGCTCAAGGTGCAGCCGCCGTTCGCCGATGCCGCCGCCCTTGAGCAGGAAGTGGCCCGGCGCGTGGCGTTCATCAAGGACTGCCTGGCCAATGCCCGGCTCAAGACCTTGGTGCTGGGCATCAGTGGCGGTGTCGACTCGCTGACCGCCGCCCTGCTCGCCCAGCGCGCCATCAACGAACTGCGCGCCGAAACCGGCGACAAGGCCTATACCTTTATCGCCGTGCGCCTGCCGTACCACGTGCAGCACGACGAGCACGACGCCCAGGCCTGCCTGGACGTGATCAAGGCCGACGAGGTGCACACCATCGACATCGCCCCAGCCGTAAAGGCCTTGGCGGCGGAGGTCGAGGAACTGAAAAACGGCTCGCCGACCCTGGTCGACTTCGTCGTCGGCAACGTCAAGGCGCGCACGCGCATGGTCGCCCAATACACTGTCGCGGGTGCCCGTGCCGGCCTGGTGATCGGCACGGACCATGCGGCCGAAGCGGTAATGGGCTTCTTCACCAAGTTTGGTGATGGTGCCTGCGACCTGGCGCCGCTGAGCGGGCTGGTGAAAAACCAGGTGCGGGCTATTGCGCGCAGCTTTGGCGCACCGGAATCGCTGGTGGAGAAAGTACCGACCGCGGACCTGGAAGACCTCGAACCGGGCAAGCCGGACGAAGCGTCCCACGGCGTGACCTACCAGCAGATCGACGCTTTCCTGCACGGTGAGCCGGTGAGCCAGGAGGCGTTCGACATCATCGTCGCCACCTACCGCAAGACCCAGCACAAGCGCGAGCTGCCGTTCGCCCCTTGATCAGGCGTGGAAACAACTGTGGGAGCGGCCTTGCCCTGCGATGACGTGGTGGATTCACCATCACCATCGCGGGGCAAGGCCGCTCCCACAGGGTGTTGCGTCAGGTTTTGATTACTTGACGACGACCTTGCCCTTCATCATCGAGATGTGGCCCGGGAAGGTGCAGAAGAAGCTGTAGTCGCCGCCGGCTTCCAGCTTGGCGGTGTCGAGCTTGATGGTGTCTTTTTCACCGGCGCCGATCATCTTGGTGTGGCCGATGATCGCGGCGTTGTCGGCCTTGATGTAGTCCTTGTCCAGGCCTTGCGACATGCCTTCGGTCGCGATGGCCTGCATGTCAGCGGTCTTGCTGATGACCAGATTGTGGCCCATGACGTTCTTCGGCAGGCTGCCACCGTGGGTCAGTTCGATCTCGACGGTCTTGCAGCTCTTGTCGATGGTGAATTCCTTGGTGTTGAACGACATCTGGTCAGTCGAGTCGACAGTCACCTTGCAGTCGACAGCAAAGACGGAGGCGCTGGCGAGGGTCAGCAGGGATACCGCTACAGCTTTCGCAAACATCATGAATCTCCTTGGCAGGGTTTTATCAATTGCGAGACTGCCTGAAAACCGAACGCCCGTACCTGATATGGGTCAAGGGGTGTCAAGTCGCCAGCCAGTAGATTTGTTCAATGGATTGTATACAACCAATCAAAGTGCACATCATGCCCTCTTAATGGACGATGAGACAACCTCTCAATTAGGAGCAAATGTCATGACATTGAGCAACATGATGCGCAGCCTGCTGGCAGCCTACGCCTGCGGCGCCGCCGGTTCAGCGGTATGCGAGTTCGCCCGTCCCGAATGATCCCCTTGGAACCGACAGGCATGCGCCTTACCCTGTGCGCGCATGTAAAGGGAGATAAGCAATGCCTGTACGTTCCGTTTGTGTCTTCTGTGGCGCCAGCATCGGTGCCAACCCTGCCTACCGTGAAGCCGCCGTCGCCCTCGGCCAGGCCATCGCCCGCCGTGGCCTGACGCTGGTCTATGGCGGCGGCGCGGTCGGCCTGATGGGCACCGTGGCCGATGCCGCCATGGCTGCCGGAGGTGAAGTCGTCGGCATCATCCCGCAAAGCCTGATGAACGCCGAAATCGGCCACAAGGGCCTGACCCGCCTGGAAGTGGTGGACGGCATGCATGCGCGCAAGGCGCGCATGGCCGAACTCAGCGACGCCTTCATCGCCCTGCCGGGTGGCCTGGGCACGCTGGAGGAGCTGTTCGAGGTATGGACCTGGGGGCAGCTGGGCTATCACGCCAAGCCGCTGGGGCTGCTGGATGTGAATGGTTTCTACGCGAAGCTGGGCGGGTTCCTCGACCATATTGTCGAGGAAGGCTTCGTGCGGAAGCAGCACCGGGCGATGCTGTTGCTCGGGGAGCAGCCGGATGAGTTGCTGGACGGGATGGACAGCTTCGTTGCACCCGTGGTGCCGAAGTGGGTCGACAAGCAGCCTGATTGATCAGGAAGGGGCTGCTTTGCAGCCCCTTTGATGATCAGCGCGGAAGCACCGGCTGGCGCGGCTTCTTACCCTTGCCGCCACCACCCTTGGCCGCTTCCTTGCGCTCCTTGGCCGCCTGCTGGTTGCGGGCGAACGCTTCGGCCTTGGCCTTCTCGCGCTTGTCCCACGGCTTGCTGCCATCGCTGGCGCGCGGCGGCAGGCCGGTGTGCTGGGTGAGGATCTTCTGGTCCTTGCCCACCTTGTGGCTGCCGGCCGGGGTCGAGTTCTTGCGCCGCGCACTCTGGTAAGTGTCGGTCGCCGGCTGGTGCAGCGGGATCAGCTGGTGCTTGCCCGGCCCGATCAGGTCGGCGCGGCCCATGCGCTGCAGCGCTTCGCGCAGCATCGGCCAGCCCTTCGGATCGTGATAACGCAGGAACGCCTTGTGCAAGCGGCGCTGCTCCTCGCTCTTGACGATCTCCACCCCTTCGCTCTTGTAGGTGACCTTGCGCAGCGGGTTCTTGCCCGAATGGTACATGGCCGTGGCCGAAGCCATCGGCGACGGATAGAACGCCTGCACCTGGTCGGCACGGAAGCCGTTGCCCTTGAGCCACAGGGCCAGGTTCATCATGTCTTCGTCGGTGGTGCCCGGGTGGGCAGCGATGAAGTACGGAATCAGGTACTGCTCCTTGCCCGCTTCCTTCGAAAACTTCTCGAACATGCGCTTGAAGCGGTCGTAGGTGCCGATGCCCGGCTTCATCATCTTGTCCAGCGGGCCACGCTCGGTGTGCTCCGGGGCAATCTTCAGGTAACCGCCGACGTGGTGGGTGACCAGCTCACGCACGTACTCCGGCGACTCCACCGCCAGGTCGTAGCGCAGGCCCGAGGCGATCAGGATCTTCTTCACCCCCGGCAGGGCACGGGCCTTGCGATACAGCTCGATCAGCGAGCTGTGGTCGGTGTTGAGGTTCTCGCAGATGCCCGGGAACACGCACGACGGCTTGCGGCAGTGCTTCTCGATGTCATGGCTCTTGCAGGCGATGCGGTACATGTTGGCAGTCGGCCCGCCGAGGTCGGAGACCACGCCAGTGAAGCCCGGTACCTTGTCGCGCATTTCTTCGATCTCGTGCAGGATCGATTCGTGCGAGCGGTTCTGGATGATCCGGCCTTCGTGCTCGGTGATCGAGCAGAAGGTGCAGCCACCGAAGCAGCCACGCATGATGTTCACCGAGAAGCGAATCATCTCGTAGGCCGGGATGCGCTCCTTGCCATACGCCGGGTGCGGGATGCGCGCATAGGGCATGCCGAACACGTAGTCCATCTCTTCGGTGGTCATGGGAATGGGTGGCGGGTTGAACCACACATCCACCTCGCCGTGCTTCTGCACCAGGGCGCGGGCGTTGCCCGGGTTGGTCTCCAGGTGCAGCACGCGGTTGGCGTGGGCATAGAGCACCGGGTCGTTGCGCACCTTCTCGAACGACGGCAGGCGGATCACCGACTTCTCGCGGGTGACGCTCGGGCTGTCGAGGATCTGCAAGACCTTGGCTTCGTTCGGGTCTTCCTGGTCGCCCTTGGCCTGCTCGATGGCACAGGCCTGGGTGTCCTGGGTGTTCACGTACGGGTTGATGATCTTGTCGACGCGGCCCGGGCGGTCGATACGGGTGGAGTCGATCTCGAACCAGCCCTGCGGGGTGTCGCGACGAATGAACGCGGTGCCGCGCACATCGGTGATGTGCTCGATGCTTTCACCCTGGGACAGGCGCTGGGCAACCTCGACGATAGCGCGTTCGGCGTTGCCGTACAGCAGGATGTCGGCGCTGGCGTCGACCAGGATCGAGTGGCGGACCTTGTCCTGCCAGTAGTCGTAATGGGCGATGCGGCGCAGCGAGGCCTCGATGCCGCCGAGCACGATCGGCACGTGCTTGTAGGCCTCCTTGCAGCGCTGGCTGTACACCAGGCTGGCGCGGTCCGGACGCTTGCCGGCCATGCCGCCAGGCGTGTAGGCGTCGTCGGAACGGATTTTCTTGTCCGCGGTGTAGCGGTTGATCATCGAGTCCATGTTGCCCGCCGCGACCCCGAAGAACAGGTTCGGCTCGCCGAGCTTCATGAAGTCGTCCTTCGACTGCCAGTTCGGCTGGGCGATGATGCCAACTCGGAAGCCCTGGGCCTCGAGCAGGCGGCCGATGATGGCCATGCCGAACGAGGCGTGGTCGACGTAGGCGTCACCGGTCACGATGATGATGTCGCAGGAATCCCAGCCGAGCTGATCCATCTCCTCCCTGCTCATCGGCAGGAACGGCGCTGGCCCGAAGCATTCGGCCCAGTACTTGGGATAGTCGTAGAGTGGTTTGGCTGCTTGCATGTCAGTGACCGGTTCTAATGTGCAGGAAAATCGCGGGCGCGGAATATAGCACAAATTTTGACCAAATCCGACGGTGGTGGTCGGATTCATCTGTAGCTTCCACTGGCCCTATCGCCGGCAAGCCGGCTCCCACAGGAGCGCTGCTGCCGGGGATAGGCTCGGTGATTACTCGTCGTCGTCGAAGTTGTACATGCCCGGCGCGAGGTTCTCGAAGCGGGTGTACTTGCCGATGAACGCCAGGCGAATAAAGCCGATGGGGCCGTTACGCTGCTTGCCGATGATGATCTCGGCCACGCCCTTGTGCTCGGTCTCGGGGTGATACACCTCGTCACGGTAGACGAACATGATCACGTCGGCGTCCTGCTCGATCGCACCCGATTCACGAAGGTCGGAGTTGACCGGGCGCTTGTTGGGGCGCTGCTCGAGGGAGCGGTTGAGCTGTGACAGGGCGATTACCGGGCAGTTGAATTCCTTGGCCAGCGCCTTGAGCGAGCGGGAGATCTCGGAAATCTCGTTGGTCCGGTTGTCACCGGCAGAGCCCGGGATCTGCATCAACTGCAGGTAGTCGACCATGATCATGGCGATCTCGCCGTGCTCGCGGGCCAGGCGGCGGGTGCGCGCACGCATTTCCGATGGGCTGATGCCGGCGGTATCGTCGATGAACAGCTTGCGGTCGTTGAGCAGGTTGACCGCCGAGGTCAGCCGCGGCCAGTCGTCGTCGTCCAGCTGGCCGGAACGCACCTTGGTCTGGTCGATGCGCCCGAGCGACGACAGCATACGCATGATCAGCGATTCACCGGGCATCTCCAGGGAGAACACCAGCACCACCTTGTCGCTGCGCAACACGGCGTTTTCCACCAGGTTCATGGCGAAGGTGGTCTTGCCCATCGACGGACGGCCCGCGACGATGATCAGGTCGGCCGCCTGCAAGCCGCTGGTTTTTTCATCCAGGTCAGTGAAACCAGTGGACACGCCCGTGATATCGCTGTCGGAGTTGAACAGTGTGTCGATGCGGTCGATGGCCATGGTCAACAGCTCGTTGACCCCCACCGGCCCGCCGGTCTTCGGCCGCGCCTCGGCGATCTGGAAGATCTGCCGTTCGGCGTCGTCGAGGATCTCCTCGGCGTTACGCCCCTGCGGGTTGAAGGCGTTGTCGGCGATATCGGTACTGATGCTGATCAGCTGTCGCAGCGTGGCCCGCTCACGGATGATCGCGGCGTAGGCCTTGATGTTGGCCACCGACGGGGTGTTCTTGGCCAGCTCGGCCAGATACGCCAGGCCACCGACCTGGGTGGACACACCCTCCTTGTCCAGCTGCTCGTGCAGGGTGACCACGTCGAACGGCTGGTTGGCATCCACCAGCTTGTGGATGGCGCGGAAGATCAGGCGGTGATCATGCCGGTAGAAATCGCCGTCCGACACCTGATCCAGCACCCGTTCCCAAGCGTTGTTGTCCAGCATCAGGCCACCGAGCACGGCCTGTTCGGCCTCGATGGAATGCGGCGGCACCTTCAGGGCAGCGGTTTGCAGGTCGAGTTGTTCGGGGGTGGTGATCTCGTTCATGGCCACGAAAGAATTCTGGAAGATGAAAAAGACAAAGGGCACGGCCTGCGCAAAACAGGACCGTGCCCGATGTTAACCGCCTGGCCCGCGAGGGACCAGCCGATTACGCAGCTTAGGCAGCTACGACAACCACACGTACGGTGGCTTCAACGTCGCTGTGCAGGTGCACGGCTACGTCGTATTCGCCAACCTGACGGATGGTGCCGTTCGGCAGACGAACTTCAGCCTTGGCCACTTCAACGCCAGAGGCGGTCAGGGCATCAGCGATGTCGTGGGTGCCGATCGAACCGAACAGCTTGCCTTCGTCGCCAGCGGTGGCAGTGATGGTCACTTCCAGCTCGGCCAGTTGGGCAGCGCGGCTTTCAGCCGAAGCTTTTTTCTCTGCAGCGGCTTTTTCCAGCTCGGCGCGGCGTTCTTCGAACGCGGCCAGGTTGGCGGCGTTGGCAACGGTGGCCTTGCCGAATGGCAGCAGGAAGTTACGGCCGTAACCAGCCTTAACGTTTACTTTGTCGCCCAGGTTGCCCAGGTTGGCGACTTTTTCCAGCAGGATCAGTTCCATTTGGTAAAACCTCTTAACTTTTAACCTTCACCGTTCGCGGAGTCGTCACCCTGTGAAGGGGACTTGCGACCGCGAAAATCAATCAGGCTGTCGACAATGGCCAGAACCACGAGCAACGGATACATCAGCTGCATGAGCAGCGGCAACGTCACGTACATCCCCACCAGCCAGAAACCGGCCAGTCGCCCTTGTGCCACCAGCCCGTGAATCAGGGCGATGCCAGCGAGCAGCAGCACCAGGCTGGACGCACTGGCCAGGACGATGAACTGCGACCCGATGAACGGGCCCAACACCATCAATGACACCAGCACCAGCATGGGTACCAGCGGCAGCCTCAGTTCGCGAAACTCGCGCCCGAAACCACCGGGGTTGTACAACGCAGCCTGCCAATAGCGCGCCAGCATCAAGGCCAGCAGGCTGAACAGCTGCAGCATTACCGCACTGGAAGCGACCAGCAAAGGGCCGATCAGCTCACCAGGTAGTACTGGTTGGCCCTCGAACTGCGGCAGGGCTTTTTCAAGCGCCTTGGCCAGCACCTCGAAGGTTTCGCGCATCACCGCATCCAGGATCAGGCTGTACAGCAAGCCTAATGCGACACTGGACAGCAGTACCCGGGTCCAGGAGTGCCCGGCGCGCAACGAGGCGGCCAGACCCAGCGTTCCCAAAAGCACCAGCAAGGTGCTTGGTTCGCCGAAGAAGCCCATGATCAACGCTGGCAAAAGGCCCCAGGCGATGACCGATGAAGCGTCCTTGAACCCGCGCCGCAGGAGCACAAGGCTCCCGGCGGCGGCACTCAACCAGAACAGCAGCGGCAGTACCGCGCTGATGACCACCACGAGGGTGGCCTGCACACGACCGCGCATGATGAAACTTGCCAACGCTCGCATGCTTATCCCTTGCTACTTAGTCGACGACCCGGTCTCAGCGGCCGTGGCTGTCGGTGTAGGGCAGCAGGGCCAGGAAGCGGGCGCGCTTGATAGCGGTGGCCAGCTGACGCTGATAACGAGCTTTGGTACCGGTGATGCGGCTTGGAACGATCTTGCCGGTTTCGGATACGTAAGCTTTCAGGGTGTTGAGATCTTTGAAGTCGATCTCTTTCACGTCTTCAGCAGTGAAGCGGCAGAATTTACGACGACGGAAGAAACGTGCCATGTAATAGGCTCCTCAAAAGGTCCGTGGATTACTCGTCAGCGTTATCGCTGTTGTCGCTGTCATTGCTGTCGTCGCCTTCGGCGCCATCAGCATGCTCAGGACGTTCGCGACGCTCACGGCGCTCGCTGCGGTTCTCTTCTGCCTTGAGCATCTCGGACGGGCCGGTGACGGCTTCGTCGCGACGGATGACCAGGTTACGGATCACGGCATCGTTGTAGCGGAAGTTGTCTTCCAGCTCGGCCAGGGCCTTGCCGGAGCACTCAACGTTCAGCATCACGTAGTGAGCCTTGTGAACATTGTTGATTGCGTAGGCCAGTTGACGACGGCCCCAGTCTTCCAGGCGGTGGATCTTGCCACCATCTTCTTCGATCAGCTTGGTGTAACGCTCAACCATGCCGCCGACTTGCTCGCTCTGGTCCGGGTGAACCAGGAAGATGATTTCGTAATGACGCATGAATGCTCCTTACGGGTTAGTAGTCTGCCAGCAACCTGGTCAGACAAGGAGTGAATGACACTGTATGTCTTGCCCTAGAGAGAAGGCACATGCGCGCCTGCCAGCTCGGCAAGGGGCGCAATTGTAGAGAAGCCGGGAAGGACAAGCAAGGAGGTTGGCGAATATTTGAACAGCCGGAAACATATTCGCCCAACAGGCCGCAGCCTGAGAAACAACGTGGGAGCGGCGATACGCCGCTCCCACACACGGTCAGATCAGCGCTTGACCTGACGCTGCCTCACGGCCTCGAACAGGCACACCCCGGTGGCCACCGAAACGTTAAGGCTGCTGACGCTGCCGCCCATCGGCAACTTCACCAGGAAATCACAGTGCTCACGGGTCAGGCGGCGCATGCCCTTGCCTTCGGCCCCCATGATCATCACCAGCGGACCGGTCAGGTCCTGCTGGTAGATTTCCTGCTCGGCCTCGCCAGCGGTACCGACCACCCACAGTCCACGCTGCTGGAGTTTCTCCAGGGTACGCGCCAGGTTGGTCACGGCCACCAGCGGCATCACCTCGGCGGCGCCGCAGGCCACCTTGCGCACCACGCCGGTCAGGGTCGCCGACTTGTCCTTGGGGATCACCACGGCGGTCGCCCCGGCCGCATCGGCGGTGCGCAGGCAGGCGCCGAGGTTGTGCGGATCGGTAACGCCATCGAGCACCAGGATCAACGGCGGCGTCTCGGTGCGCTCGAGCAGCTCGTCGAGCATCGCCTCGCCCCAAACCTGGCTCGGGCTCACCTCGGCGACCACCCCCTGGTGCACACCTTCGACCCAGGCGTCGAGTTCACGGCGCTCGGCCTGGCCGACCTGGACGCGGTTCTGCGCAGCCAGTTCCAACAAGGCCTGGATGCGTGGCTCACTGCGCCCTTCGGACAGCCAGATCTGCTTTACCCGCTTGGGGTGGTGTTGCAGCAGTGCCTGCACGGCATGCACGCCGTAGATCTTTTCCAGCTGACTCATGACTTGTTCTTGCCCTTGCGTGGCGCGCCGGACTTGGGCGGCCCCTTGCGATGCTTGGTCGGCTTGCCGGATGACTTGCCACCTTTTTCCGACTTGCCGCCGGCATGGCCGCTGGCACGCGCCTCGCCCATCAGCGCCTTCTTCATTTCACGGCTCTTGCGCACCTCGGCATTGCGCTGCACCGCGTCTTTCGGGAAGTACGCCTCGGAGGCCTCGCTCTTGCGGCTGCGCGGCTTGGGCGAAATCTTCGCTTCGACGGCAGGCGCCTGCTCGGCCACCGGTTGCGCGGCAGCGCGTGGCTTGCGGCCGACCGGTGCGGTGACGGTCTTCTCCGACATTTCGAAGTCGATCTTGCGCTGTTCGAGGTCGACACGCATGACCTTCACCTCGACCGTGTCGCCCAGGCGGAAGCTGCGGCCGCTGCGCTCACCGGACAGGCGGTGATGCACAGGATCGAAGTGGTAGTAGTCACCCGGCAGGGCGCTAACATGCACCAGGCCTTCGACATAGATGTCGGTCAGCTCGATGAACAGGCCAAAGCCGGTCACCGCGGTGATCACACCCGGGAAGGTCTCGCCGACGCGATCACGCATGTACTCGCACTTGAGCCAGTTGACCACGTCGCGGGTAGCTTCGTCGGCGCGGCGCTCGGTCATCGAGCACTGCTCGCCCATCTGCTCGAGGCTGTTCTCGTCGTACGGGTAGATGCGCGCCTTGGGAATACTCATGGCACCGGCACGCTTGACGTGCGGGGTGTCGACCTTGGAGCGGATCACGCTGCGGATGGCGCGGTGCACCAGCAGGTCCGGGTAACGACGGATCGGCGAGGTGAAGTGGGTGTAGGCCTCGTAGTTCAGGCCGAAGTGGCCGTTGTTCTCGACGCTGTACACCGCCTGGCTCAGCGAGCGCAGCATGACGGTCTGGATCAGGTGGAAGTCCGGGCGCCCGGCGATGCTCGCCAGCAGTGCCTGGTAGTCCTTCGGCGAAGGGTCCTTGCCCTTGTGCAGGCTCAGGCCCAGCTCACCGAGGAATGCGCGCAACTTCTCCAGGCGCTCGGGCGGCGGGCCGTCGTGCACGCGGTACAGCGCAGGCACGTTGTGCTTCTGCAGGAACTCGGCCGTCGCGACGTTGGCCGCCAGCATGCACTCTTCGATCAGCTTGTGGGCGTCGTTGCGCACGGTCGGACGAATTTCGTCGATCTTGCGGTCATCGCCGAAGATGATCCGGGTTTCCTGGGTTTCGAAGTCAATCGCGCCGCGGGTGTGACGGGCCGCCAGGAGCACCTTGTACAGGGCGTACAGGCTCTTCAGGTCCGGCAGCACCGCGCTGTATTCCTCGCGCAGGGCCTTGCCTTCGCGGGTGCGGGAATGCTCGAGCATGCTGCTGACCTTGTTGTAGGTCAGGCGCGCGTGGGAGTGGATGACACCCTCGTAGAACTGGTAGTCGACCATCTGGCCGGCCTTGTTGATGGTCATTTCGCAGACCATGGCCAGGCGATCGACGTGCGGGTTCAGCGAGCACAGGCCGTTGGACAGCTCTTCGGGCAGCATCGGCACGACGCGCTCGGGGAAGTACACCGAGTTACCCCGTTGCTGCGCTTCGGTATCCAGGGCCGAGCCCAGGCGCACGTAGCTGGAAACGTCGGCGATCGCCACGTACAGGCGCCAGCCGCCGGAGAACATGCGCAGCTTGCCCAACGGTTCGCAATACACCGCATCGTCGAAGTCGCGGGCGTCTTCGCCGTCGATGGTGACGAAAGGCAGATGGCGCAGGTCGATGCGCTTCTCTTTATCTTTCTCCTCGACTTCGGAGCGGAACTTGCGCGCTTCCTTGATCACGTCCTGCGGCCAGACATGCGGGATGTCATAGCTGCGCAGGGCGATGTCGATCTCCATGCCCGGCGCCATGTAGTTGCCGATCACCTCGACCACATCACCCTGCGGCTGGAAGCGCGGGGTTGGCCAGTGGGTGATCTTGATCGACACGAACTGGCCGATCTTGGCGCCGCCGTTGCGCCCGGCGGTGACCAGCACTTCCTGCTGGATCTTTGGGTTGTCGGGGGTCACATAGCCGATGCCGCCCTCTTCGAAGTAACGGCCGACCACGCTTTCGTGGGCGCGGGAGATGACTTCCACCAGCACACCTTCGCGGCGGCCACGGCGGTCCACCCCGGAAACCCGGGCCAGGCCGCGGTCGCCGTCGAACACCAGGCGCATCTGCGACGGGCTGAGGAACAGGTCTTCGCTACCATCGTCGGGAATCAGGAAGCCGAAACCGTCGCGGTGGCCGGACACGCGGCCACAGATAAGGTCGAGCTTGTCCACCGGGGCATAGGTGCCGCGCCGGGTATAGATAAGCTGACCGTCGCGCTCCATGGCACGCAGGCGGCGGCGCAGGGCTTCGATCTGGTCTTCTTCGTAAAGACCGAACTCTTCGGCCAGCTGTTCGCGGGCAGCCGGCTCGCCACGGTCGGCGAGGCGCTGCAGGATCAGCTCACGGCTGGGGATAGGGTTGTCGTATTTTTCCGCTTCGCGAGCGGCCTCGGGATCGAGGGATTGCCAATCGGCCATCAGAAGGGGTTCACCTTGGGGTATATAGATATGAATTCTGGCATAGGCGTATTGAAACCGGAAATGTCAGCCTTGGACAGCCCCGGCGCGGTATCCGCCGAACGGAAATAGGCGCGTGGAATCAACGGGTTGAATTTTTTGAATTTTTTTTCGATCAGGGGCTTTACAGCCATCAGGAGCGTCCGTATAGTGCGCACCACAACGACGGACAACCCCGAAGTTGTAGTAGAGATGAACGACGCTGTAAAGCATCTTTTAATCTCGAATGTGTGCCCAGGTGGCGGAATTGGTAGACGCGCTGGTTTCAGGTATCAGTGACTTAACGGTCGTGGAAGTTCGAGTCTTCTCCTGGGCACCAAAAATTTTCAAGTAACAGATGACCAAGGATCTGTTACTACTGTGTGAAAGCAGACGAAAGTCGCCTTCACCAGACGATGCAAAGCTTTGCCCAGGTGGCGGAATTGGTAGACGCGCTGGTTTCAGGTATCAGTGACTTAACG